>CAIYLB010000100.1 GCA_903926935.1 uncultured Pseudomonadota bacterium | reverse complement strand
GTTACAAAATTTTTATTCGATAAAAACCAGCCTAAATGACTCCATAAAAATCCATGCTGCGACGGAGAATGCGCATCGCCAATTTGGTCAGAATTGACATGATGATCTCTGTGGTGTGACGCCCACCATAAAGGACCACGCTGCACCGCTGTTGCACCTAACAACGCTATTATGAATTGAAAAAAACGTGTGGTTCGGAAAGCTTTGTGAGAAAAATAACGATGGTAAAATCCAGTCACAGCAAACATACGTAAGCCATATAAAACGACGGCAAAAATCAACGCAAACCAACTAAAACCAACCCAAAATACACAGAGACAAGCTAAATGTAATAAAACAAAAGGCACCACACGCCACACATCTATTTGCCGCCAATCAGCATGTAATGCACTGCTATCAGCTTTAATATTGACTGCGTTATTATCAAACCATTTAATAAGTTTTTTCAACATAATGTACGGACTACCTTTAGCCACGGCTAAATATTAATATAAATGAATTAGCGTGAAACGTTGTGTGGCACTTTTCGTAATTGCTTAAGATCGTAGCCAAGATTAGCGACAAATTCTTTAAGTTTGCTGTATTCCACATCGCTAATGCTAGGTGTACGAGCCATAATCCATACGTAATCTCGGGCATTTCTAGCAATAATCGTCTGGGTGTAGTTATCGTCTAAATAGGCAATTTTATATTCCGCCTTAATCGGCCAAATAAACTGCATACCCCACAATGCATTGCCGGTATTTTTAACCACAAAACCTGTCGGTTGGTAAGTTTTCACCGGGCCGTCCAAACGACCTTTGTTAAAGGTAAATGTCGTAGCAATCGTGCCATCTTCGACTAATCGATAGTTCTCAACCGCGTTATAAGATTCAGTTTCAATCATGGTTGGAATGGCAGCAATCACGTACCAATCGCCCATAAATCTTGGTAAATCTACTTGAGGTACTGTGGCAATATTCGCCAACTTAGTACTCGCGCAAGAGGATAAAATAGTCGCCAATATAGTCATCATTAATAGTCTTTTTGTAAATTTAGTCATCATATAATTTGCTCTTTAACGTAGTTTATACTCAATAACGTAACCCTCTTGCGTGGTAGATTTAAGCGCTAGCCATTCATTTTGCGCACCATACCAAAGCTCTATTTTCAACTTAGTCTTACCTTCAGCACTGGCCAGCAATTTATAATGCGTTGCTGCGACCTTTTCGCCTTTTACCACTATAATCTGTGAGCCGAGGTCGGTAAATTTCGTATCCAACCACTCGGCATTTTGTGGATTCAGCAATTTATCTTGCCCGATAATTTCTCGATTCCAATATGCAAAAGACATACTGCAAGCAGGTAGTTTTTGCTTAGCTTTTCCAGCATCCACCATAAAAAAATCTTGAGTTAATTTGCCACTCACAACAGTTGTTACTTTATTTTCAATAGTACGGGCTTCCAAACTGCTTAAACAGTCACCTTGCCATTGTTCAAGGGCAGTATGCTGGTATTGATAGGCATTAATAAAAAACACTTTCACCTTAAAATCTGCAGTGCTAGTCAACTGGAAAGTGTCACTTAAATCAAAAGTGTGGCTTCCTATTTTGTTTTGATTTAGGTAAACGTCAAAAGCCCATTGTTTAGCCATTGCCGCATGATTAAAAACCATTCCTAAAACTAGCGCCAAGTTTACAGTTAAATATTTACGCGCTATCTTAGACATCTATAAACGTTTAGGTAACCAAGGAATAAAAGCATTGGTAGTCTTGATGTAGACTAAATAAGCGGGACGTCGTTCAGCGATATCTTTCTCTAATAAGGCTACACCAGAAACTTTAAGCAGTAACAAGGTCATCAGTAGCGGCGCAACTAGGCTCCACCAAGCACCAGCGGCAAATGCTATGATGTAAAAACCCCACCAAACACAGCATTCACCAAAATAATTTGGATGCCGACAATACCGCCAAACGCCAATGTCGAGCACTTTGCCATGATTATGTGGGTTTGCCTTAAAAACACTCAACTGCCAGTCTGCTGTGACTTCCCATATAAATCCTATCGCAAATACAGCAATACCCAATACATCTAAATAATTGAAAGCTTTATTTGATTCAATTGCGCCAAATAATGGCATAGAAATAATCCATGCCAATAACGCCTGTAAGCCGAATACAATATAGAGACTGCTGAACCAAAAGTGCGGCTGATTATTGTTACGAATAGCAGCATAGCGATGATCTTCGTGCGGACCCCAATTACGCCAAGTTAAGTATAAACAAAGCCTAAACGCCCACACACTAAGCAGAAGTAACACTAATATCACCCTTAGATTAATATGATCTAGATATAGTGAGTAGATAAGCGCCGATGTAAGTAAAAATAGACTCCACATACTATCCACGTGCGTTACATTATTACGCACCAAACTTAGCAGCCAACCACCTAGCGACATTAAAAGCAAAGCGGCAAACCCACAGAGATAGATGTCCCAATTAATCATCCATTGAACCCATTTACATTTGATTTTATGTTCTTATTTAATTTTATATTTTTCACATTGATAGCCTCTAATTTTTAGCATTGAATTGGTGCTTATATCCATCAAAGTAAGTTGAAATAACTAGCAGCAATGGAGTAATGACGGCCCAAGCTATAGATAAGGCAATGTAGCTATTTTGGCCATGCAATATGACCGCCCCTATTTTTTCTGCACTAAAATAAGCCAAGGGTCCACCGACTGCACCAAAAATCACTGCAATTAAATACCGCCCTCTCATCCAACGTAAACTGACGTTCAGAATGGTGGAAAATCCTAACCATAAGGCCAAAATCCAAACGGGAACTATGGCATCACTCCAGCCACTATTCAGATAATCAATCACTTTAAAAGTCAACATGGCTTGATCCGATATTGCGCCTATAAACAATACACAAAGCGCCAGCAATAACTCCTTCTTGGCTTGTTTTGCCTGATAAATATGAAGGCCAAGGACATAGATGCTAACCAATACGCCTAGCCATGGCATGGCTTTAGCCGCACCAATTACGCAGGAAAACCATGCTAGTTGAAATAGAATGAAATTTATAATCATGCTGGGTTAATTATGTACAGATAGTAATGTTAAATTCAGCGACCAATTATTCAGGACGTTGAAACTGATAGTGTGACACCCACCATTCTTGCCCATTGTTATAGCCAAACAATTCAGCACAAGATAAGTAGAAAATACGCCAGCGATTACGCCATTTAGTAGCGTCTTTTTTACCGTATGTATCTTCTAAAATAGGCGTGATAGATGCTTTTTGCGCATCCATATTAGCTAACCAAGCATTGGCTGTTTTTTCATAGTGCGTACCATCCCAGCGCCAGCGCTGATTAAGCTTTAGCTTATCTTGGAAGTGTAAAGGCAAATCGTCGCTAGGCATCATGCCACCAGAGAAAAAGTATTGACTCATCCAGTCGTTATCACCTTGTACCTCAAATGCATAGGGGGTCGAGCGATGCACAAAAATATGCATGAAAAACTTGCCGCCTGGGACTAGCCAATCATATATTTTTGCATATAACACTTGATGATTGCGCATGTGCTCAAACATTTCTACTGAAACCACACGGTCGAATTTCTTTTGTATTGAAAACGCACTAGGCGTAAAGTTGTTCATATCACAAGTAATCACATTAATATTGCTTAAACCCAGTTGCTTAGCAGCACAGGTAATGTACTCCCGCTGAGAATTTGAATTTGATACAGCAGTAATTTGACTATTAGGATAATGAGCGGCCATCCAAAATGTAAGAGAACCCCACCCGCAACCTAACTCAAGAATATGTTGGCCATCTTTTAAATCTGCATGTTCGCAACTCAGCTTTAAGGCGTTAGCCTCGGCTTCTTCTAAAGTTTTGGTCTCTGGCAACCAATAACAACTACTATATTTGCGATGCTTACCTAAACATAATTGGAAGAAATTAGTGGGTAATTCGTAGTGTTGCGAATTTGCAAGCTCAGGTACAAGCGCGATAGGCGCGTTATTCATAGTGCAAATAAAATCAGATTCAATTTTTGCACCCTGCTCGCAATTGTATATGCTAATGTCTTCAAGGCGAGTTTTTGATAAACGCCGGATACCCTGCCGAATAATAAAATCGGGCAACAATCCTTTTTCGGCTAGATTAATTGCTACATTGGTTAATTGCATGCTTAGCCTTTTATTATTTGTTTAATTAATCCGTGTAGACATTAATTGATCTGAAGACACATTTCTAAATAATACCTACTTGCTTAAGACATAACTAAATTTCCATAGTTCCACCTGTACATTAATTAGGAAATAACTCATGCTTGATTAAGCTTTTAAATTGAAGCTAGGCTCTAAACAACTATGAATGTGAAGAATATTCATGTATTAAAAACTAATGATTAATACCTAAAATTCACACAATGAACACTAAGCATGTATAGGTATATATTTATAGTAGATTTACATATAAGATATTGTAAGAATAAAGTTGAAGAGATTATCCAGTGAGTAAAGAACCAGTCAATCATTTCCAATCTAGGTTAAAAAAGTTGCGCAATAAGGCCGAATCTAAACTTGCCAAAAGCCAAGCAGAATCCGCTACTCCAAAAGAACTAAAACAAGCACCTATTGAGAGTGTAGATGTACTTTTACACGAATTACAGGTACACCAGATTGAACTGGAAATGCAAAACGATGAATTAATGAAAATTAATTTATCCGAACAGATTTTGCGTAATCGTTACAATGAATTGTATGAATTTGCTCCTATCGCATACCTGACGATCAACGCAGATGGCCTTATTACTAATATCAATTCAAAAGCGGCTTTCATGCTTGGTATTGACCGTAATAATAAAAATCGTTTTGCTAGTTTTCTTGTAGATCAAGACAAAGATCGTTGGCATCTAATTTTTATGCGCCTAAAAAAACAAGCCATTGGCGCAGAGAACAGTGTGTGTTTGATGTTAAAACACGGCAATGGAAGCGTATTTTACGGTCAAATTGATTGCCGACGCGCTAAAGATCATGATGCACTAGGGGTAATAAATATCACCATCGCGGACGTTAGCCAAATTAAACAATCAGAGTCTGATTTGCGTATTGCGGCAACTGCGTTTGAGTCTCAAGAAGGTATATTCATCACCGATATTGATACCGTGATACTTAAAATTAACCGCGCATTTACCCGCATTACTGGCTATGGCGAGGCCGATATTATTGGAAAAACACCGAAAGCATTGCACTCAGGTGTTCAGAATGCAATTTTTTATAAAAACATGTGGAACAACATAACTGCGACAGGTTCTTGGCAAGGCGAAATAGTTAACAAACGAAAAAATGGCGATACTTTTATTGAGCTACTGACTATCACCGCAATTTATAACACAGATAATACCCTACAGAATTACGTAGGATCTCTCATAGATATTACCAGCCAAAGGGCGGCCGCGGAGCAGATTGAAAAGCTAGCATTTTATGACCAGCTTACTGGCATGCCAAACCGACGGCTGTTACTCGACCGTATACAACATGCATCAGCTAGTAGCAATCGTAGCGGTCAACATTGCGCCTTAATGTTTATTGATGTTGATAATTTTAAATCACTTAATGATACCCAAGGGCATGACATGGGTGATTTAATGCTCAAACAAATGGCAGAAAGGCTCACTAGCTGCGTACGAGAAGGTGACACCGTTTCTAGAATTGGTGGTGATGAGTTTGTAGTGATGTTGGAAAACCTAAGTCAAGATGCGGAAGCCGCTACAAAACAAACTCATGTTATTGCAGAAAAAATGTTATCCGTACTCAGTGAGCACTATTCGCTGTCTAGCCACGAATTTCGCTGTACTTCTAGCATTGGTATTATTGTATTTAGCGGCCACAAGACCAGTGTGGAAGATTTATTAAAACGTATAGATATTGCCATGTATCAAGCCAAACATACTGGTCGCAATCGATTATGTTTTTTCGATAAAACAATGCAGTCTCGCGTAGAGTCACGAGTGGAATTAGAGCAAGATCTTCGACTAGGCATGTCTTTGAATCAGTTTGTGCCGTATTACCAAAAACAAGTTAACTCTGACGGCATTACAATGGGCGCGGAGTTACTCATTCGCTGGTTACACCCCAAAAATGGTTTGATCGCGCCTATGCAGTTCATCCCCTTAGCTGAAGAAAATGGCATGATATTGGAGATGGGTCAATATATGCTAGAAATCGCTTGCAAACAGCTTGATGCATGGAAGAGCAATCCACTGTATAGCTTACTCACTATTGCCGTCAACGTAAGTTCTCGCCAGTTTTATCAGCCTGATTTTGTGCATAACTTATCGGCGCTTATTAACAAGTATACCGTTAATCCCAACAAGCTAGACATAGAACTGACCGAAACCGTGGTGTTAGATAATGTTGATGATGCCATGACTAAAATGCGTGAGCTTAACCTGCTTGGCATAAAGTTTTCAATTGATGACTTTGGCACGGGCTATTCATCATTAGCATACCTAACGCGATTACCACTCAGCCATCTAAAAATTGACCAGTCTTTTGTGCGAAATATAGGTGTTAAGGAGAGCGATAGCATCATCGTAAAAACTATCATAGCGATGGCAAAAAACTTAGGTATGACAGTCATCGCTGAAGGTGTGGAAACAGAAGCACAACGGAATTTTTTAGCCGTTAATGGCTGCAATTGGTATCAAGGATTTTTGTTTGGCAAACCAGTGCCACTAGTTGAATTCGAACAATCGCTACAAGTTAGCTGAAATACAGCAACACGGTCTTAATATGAGCTGAATTAAGGCGGTCACAACATAGTGACAGCACAAATTCAATCAACAACGATTGATATTTAGATCAGTTTTCAGATCAATAACATCCGAATAAACTTTTTCAATAAGCCCCTACAGGTTACAATGCTTTTACAAATTTTTAATATCAATTAAATACAAAATAAAATTCAAACGCAAAAAGTATGATTCCTATTAAACGACTTTTAATTCAAAGTGCGCTTTTTTGCCTGTTAGGGCTTTCCGCTTGCAGCATGCCACACGTAAACTCGTTTAAGCCAGTGTCACCCGCGGATAAATGGCTGGAGCCGCTACCAAGCACGCAAGCGCATAATGGAAAACTTAGTGATTTAAAAAACTGGTGGGCACAATTTAATGACAGCACATTAATTACACTCATTGAAGCCGCACAAACAGTCAGCCCTGATATTGAAAGTGCAAAAGCTAGAGTGATAGCGGCACGATCTTCAACCACTATCGCAGATGCACAACTACTGCCGGCCATCACATTAAGTGGCAGCGCAAGCCGTGGCAGAAGTGGTCAAATATTACCTACCGCCACAGGCATTACTTTTCCAACATCAAATACCTTGGGAATAAATGCAAGCGCCAGTTGGGAGCTAGATGTTTGGGGTAAAAATAAAGCCGAGCAAAATGAAGAGAAAGCTAAACTGGCTGGCACTAATGCTTTATGGCATGAGGCTAGAGTCATTGTTGCCGCGCAAATAGCTAATGATTATATCAACTATCGCTTATGTGAAAATTTAAGCAAAATTTCAAAGCAAACGGCAGACTCCAGCTCCGAAACAGCACGTTTATCCGACTTAACGTCTAAGGCAGGATTTTTAGCAACGGCCAGTGCTAGCCAAGCCATAGCACAAGCTTCTGAGGCAAGAAATCAGTTTCAAAAACAAACATTACAATGTACGTTAATCATCAAGAATATAGTCGTACTAACCGCTATTGCAGAACCTGAGTTGAGAGTATTATTAGCTAAAAATACTGGCGTAATGCCTATGCCCAGCGGTATTGAAGTAAGCGAAATTCCAGCTAAACTACTTAATCAGCGTCCAGATGTACTCAATGCTGAACGAAATGTAGATGCGGCTAGCTTTGAAATTGTCTATAACGAAGCTCAACGTTACCCACGCTTAAGCTTAGCTGGCAATATTGGCCTAGCTTATGATTCAGCATCGCATAAACTCATGACGAATAGACGTCGCTCTAGTTTAAATGGTTTAACTTGGTCTATTGGCCCGATTGAAGTGTCTCTACCCATTTTTGATGCTGGCGTGCGTGATGCAAACATAAGTGCCGCTAAAGCACAATATGAAGCCAGCAAAAGTACTTATGAAAGCGTAGCGCGTAATGCCGTGCGAGAAGTGGAAGATGCTATGGCCACTTTAAACAGCGCGGCAGCGCGCTTAGACGATGTGAATAAGGCCGTTGATGGCTTTAACATTTCTTTAATAGCTGCCGATAGTCGATACAATGCTAGCTTAGCCAATTTATTTGAATTAGAAGAAGCACGCCGTGCTAGCTTTCAAGCGCAAAACAATTTTTATGCTTTAAAAAGCGAACAAGCTCTTGCTTGGGTTTCATTGTATCGTGCGATGGGCGGCGGCTGGACGGTAGCTCAGAATACGCCGACACCTGCATTTGATCGTGAACTGAAGATAGCTGAACCAAGCAACTCAACAAAGGGTTCAACCATTCCTGTATTAGATTTAGCTAACGTAAAAGAACAAGCTAAGCCGTAAGAGCGAGCTAAGCCATGAAATCAACCATGAGATTAAACATGCAATTTTCGATCAGACCATTATCTAGCTACGTAATCTTTAATAAATCTTTAATACTACTAGCGCCGTTTTTATTACTGCTAGCCATAGATGCACATGCAGATAAAACCAAACAAATGAATCCAGCAAGTAGCGTAACACCGGCGCTCACGGTGACACTAACTAAAGCTAGGCAAGTGACATTACCCGTTAAAATATTTGCCAATGGCAATATTGCAGCATGGCAAGAAGCGATTATCGGCAGCGAAGCCAATGGATTACGCCTGACTAATGTGTTGGTAAACGTAGGTGATGTCGTTAAAAAAGGCGAGCTTTTAGCCGACTTTTCTGCAGAATCTATTATTGCCGAACTTAACCAAGCTAAAGCCAACTTAATGGTAGCTGAAGCACAAGGTAAAGAAGCGATAAACAATGCAGACCGTGCACGCACATTGCTTAATACCGGTGCGCTTTCTAACCAACAAATAGACCAATATACTACCGCAGCTGATAGTGCAAAAGCGAGAATAGAAGTGGCTAAAGCAACCTTGGCAGCCCAGCAGATTCGCCTCAACAACACCAAGATATTTGCACCTGATAGCGGTGTTATTTCAAGCCGAAGCGCTACAGTAGGTGCTGTTGTCAGCACAGGCACTGAGCTTTTTAAACTCATTAGACAAGCTAAACTTGAGTGGCGTGCTGAGGTGATTTCAGCGGATGTAACAAAGATCAAAGTAGGTACAGTTGCCGTTATCACAGCGGCAGATGGCTCTAGCTTCAAAGGAAAAGTAAGGAAAATATCCCCTACGGTAGACCTAGAAACGCGCAATACACTTATTTATGTTGATTTACCGTCTAACACTACAGCGAAAGCCGGTATGTTTGCCAAGGGTGAGTTTATCATGGGCCAATCTAGCACTTTAGCGCTCGAACAACAAGCATTGGTGATGCGCGACGGATTCACTTATGTATTTATGGTTAAAGCTGATCATGGCGAGCAAATCGCCAAGCAAATTAAAGTAAAAACTGGTCGGCGCATGGGCAACTTAGTGGAAATTATTAGCGGTATAACGCTTAAACAATTGTTAGTGGCTACTGGTGGCGCATTTTTATCGGATAACGATATTGTTAAAGTCGTTTCGGTCACTGCAGCCCCGGCGAAGACACCGCAAGCCAATAATGCTAAAAAATAAACACATTAAAATACGGCCTCTATAAAGACTTAAAACTGCATGAACATTTCCGCTTGGTGCATTAAAAACCCAATTCCAGCCATCATGTTGTTTGTGATGCTTACGTTCGCTGGCTCAATTAGCTATCAAGTAATGAAAGTGCAGAACTTCCCTGACCTTGATTTACCCACCGTTACAATTGTCGCATCGTTACCAGGCGCGTCACCCACACAATTAGAAACTCAAGTTGCTCGGAAAATTGAAAATAGCCTTGCGAACCTGCAAGGTTTAAAGCATATTTACACTAACGTGCAAGATGGCGTGGTGTCTATGACGGCTGAGTTTCGCCTAGAAAAACCAGTGCAAGAAGCGGTAGATGATGTTCGCTCTGCCGTTGCACAAATTAGAGCGGACCTTCCAACCGACCTGCGCGACCCGCAAATTAACAAGCTCAATGTTTCTGGCGCGCCAATCTTAGCCTACACCATAAGCGCAATAAATATGGATGATGAGGCTTTATCTTGGTTTGTAGATAACGAACTGACTAAAAAATTATTAAGCGTTAAAGGCTTAGGTCGCGTAAGCCGTGTAGGCGGTATTAATCGCCAAATCAATGTCGATTTGGACCCATCAAAATTACAGGCATTAAATACTACGGTTGCCGACATTTCCAGCCAGCTAAAATTGAGCCAAATGGAAGCTTCTGGTGGTAGCACTAAACTGGGCGGCACTGAGCAACCTATTCGCACACTAGCCACTGCCAGTTCTGCCGATGACATCAGTCGAATTGAACTCAGCTTAACTGACGGCCGTAAGATCAGATTAAGCCAAGTGGCCAACATTACCGATAGCTTTGCCGAGCCAAGATCTGCGGCTTTACTAAATGGAAAACCAGTAGTAGGTTTTGAAATATCCCGCAGCAAAGGCGCTAGTGAGATTGAAGTGGGTGATGGCGTACAAAAAGTATTTGCTGATCTTAAACTTAAGCACCCAGAAATCGTGCTTACAGAAGCATTTAACTTTGTTCAACCGGTAAAAGATGAATACGAAGCTTCGATCACCATGTTGATTGAAGGCGCATTATTAGCTGTTTTGGTGGTTTTTCTATTTTTACGTAATTTCCGCGCAACATTCATCTGTGCGGTAGCCCTACCGTTATCGGTGATTCCGGCATTTGTAGGGATGGCTAGTTTTGGTTTCAGCATTAATATCGTCACGCTGCTAGCATTATCTTTAGTGATTGGTATTTTAGTCGACGATGCCATTGTAGAAGTTGAAAATATTGTCCGACATCTACGCATGGGCAAAACACCTTACCAAGCGGCGATGGAAGCGGCAGATGAAATTGGCTTAGCCGTCATAGCGACCACATTTACATTAATTGCAGTATTTTTACCCACAGCATTCATGAGCGGTATTCCAGGTAAATTTTTCAAACAGTTCGGCTGGACGGCTTCCTTTGCAATTTTTGCCTCGTTAGCCGTCGCGCGCATATTAACGCCAATGATGTCGGCATACTTACTAAAACCAAGCATTGCACACACTGAAGATGGTGCTGTGATGCAAACTTATTTGAAGCTAAGTCGCTGGTGCTTAAAGAATAGATTAATTACTGTGATAGCGGCTGTGATGTTTCTCTTTGGCTCAGTCAAACTTATCCCGCTATTGCCTACGGGCTTTATTCCAGCGGATGATAGCTCTCAAACTCAAGTGTATTTAGAGCTATCACCTGGCGCTAGCTTAGCGCAAACTAAAGAATCTGCAGAACAAGCAAGACAATTAATTAGCAAAATTCCGCATATTAAAACCATATACACGGCCATAGGCGCTGGTAACGCCGGAACAGACTCCTTTGTAAGTGCGAGCACACCAGAAACAAGAAAAGCCACACTCACTATTTTATTAGAGGATCGTAGCGCAAGGCCAAGTAAGCAAATAATTGAAAATGAGATTCGCGAATCTTTACTCAATTTAGCGGGAGTGCGTAGCAAAATTGGTTTGGGTGGCTCAGGCGAAAAATATGTATTGATGTTAAGTGGTGATGACCCAGCGGCCTTAGTGCAAGCCTCGAATGCTGTCACTCAGGATTTACGCACTATACCTGGCATAGGTAATATCGCCTCAAGTGCGACCTTAATTAGGCCTGAAATGATAGTACGCCCAGACTTTAGCAAGGCTGCAGACTTGGGTGTAACCAGCAGCGCTATTAGTGAAACCTTACGCATTGCCACCAATGGCGATTACGATGTTGCGCTAGCAAAATTGAATTTAAACCAGCGGCAAATCCCCATTGTAGTAAAACTTGCCGACGGCGCACGGCAAGACCAAAGCATACTAGAACATCTAACCGTGCTAGGTGCTAAAGGGCCGGTCATGCTGGCCCAAGTAGCCAGCTTTAATCTAGCCGGCGGTCCATCAGTGATAGACCGCTATGACCGCTCACGCAATGTGCAAATTGAAGTTGAACTTTCTAAGCTCACTTTAGGTAGCGTAACAGAGGCTGTCAAAAAACTACCTAGCATTCAACGGCTACCTGCCGGTGTAAAACAAGTTGAAATTGGCGATGCCGAAGTTATGACTGAATTATTTGCAAGTTTTGGCCTAGCCATGCTCACTGGCGTACTGTGCATTTATATAGTATTAGTGATTTTATTTAAGGACTTCTTACATCCATTGACTATTTTAGTTGCCCTACCCTTGTCATTAGGCGGCGCCTTTGTAGCCCTGTTAGTCGCTGGAAAAAGCTTCTCAATGCCGTCACTGATAGGATTAGTGATGTTGATGGGCATCGCAACTAAAAACTCAATTTTGTTAGTTGAGTATGCCATAGTTGCTCAGCGCGACCATGGATTAAGCCGCTTTAATGCACTTATGGATGCTTGCCACAAGCGCGCTAGACCCATTGTAATGACGACTATCGCTATGGGTGCAGGCATGCTACCAATTGCAGCAGGCTGGAGCGCCGGAGACACCTCTTTCCGTTCACCAATGGCGGTAGCCGTGATCGGTGGCCTCATCACGTCAACCTTCCTAAGCTTACTGGTTATCCCTTCCGTGTTCAGCTATGTGGATGATATTAAAAATTACTTTAAGCTTAAATTCACTGACTCAGGAACCAATAATAATGGGCAGTAACTGATAGTTAAATCTGCTCAATTAAATTCAGCTTAGCTAATGTAGCTGCCTAATTAGGCTAACTTATATACCTAGAATTTGAAGTATAGCTTAATTTTATTATATGCTAGCAATAACTGAAAGCAATGGTATTGATAGATAGTTGTGTCATGGTCACGGCCAATACACAATGATTTAGACTATCATCCTAGCCTTTTGATTATGCCTCCAACTTTTCAGCTGCGTTTTTAATGGCAGATTTTTCACTGCTATAACGTTCTATCGCCCACGTATAGTTAGTTTATCTGCATTAGGCCAATGTTAGGATGACTCAGCTAAGCTTGTAAAATAACTCAGATAAAGGCAGCGCCTATAACGCTGCCTTTATAATTTTTTATTGGCTGGTATCAAGCATACTGATTTTTTTCTCTTCTTTACTTTCATCTGAGAAAAATGGGAA
Source organism: uncultured Pseudomonadota bacterium (assembly GCA_903926935.1). Classification (GTDB taxonomy): domain Bacteria; phylum Pseudomonadota; class Gammaproteobacteria; order Burkholderiales; family Methylophilaceae; genus Methylotenera. The sequence goes on along the minus strand of CAIYLB010000100.1, from coordinate 36,677 downwards.
CAACAGTGGCAATAACAACAAGGTAAAAAATGTCGCTGTTATTAGCCCGCCTACAATCACGACCGCGAAAGGGCGCTGCGTTTCTGAACCTATACTATGCGATAACGCTGCTGGCAACAAACCCAGGCCAGCCATCAAAGCAGTCATTAATATAGGTCTAAGTCTAGCAACCGCCCCATCTAGAATAGCATTAGACAAGCTTGAACCTTCTAATATCAGGTGTTTAATTTGCTCCACCATAATCACTCCGTTCTGCACCGAAATGCCAGCTAATGCAATAAAGCCGACTGCTGCTGAAACTGAAAGGTGCAAACCAGCTACGCCTAGTCCCGCTAAACCACCAATTAACGTAAATGGAATCATCAGCAAGACTAATAGCGCATTACGTACTGATTTAAATGCCCAAAATAAAATCACAAAGATGAGCAATATTGATAACGGCACAATTACTTCAAGGCGCTTCATAGCTCGCTGCTGATTTTCGAACTGTCCGCCCCAAGTCATACTGTAACCAGAAGGCAGGTTAACATTGGCTTTAACTTTAGCCATCGCCTCTTTAACAAAGCCTCCTTGATCACGATTAACTAAATTACATTTAATCGATACCACGCGTGAGACACCTTCACGACTAACACGCGACGCGCCTTGTTTAATAGTAATGTCAGCTATTTCACTTAATGGAATGGTGCTGACGCCATCCGCTAAAGTGATGGGTAAATTATCTATGCTATCTACGGATTGGCGGTAAGGCTCCTCGAGTCTTAATGTCACATCAAAGCGGCGGTCACCATCATAAAAAGTATTAGCCACACTGTCTGCAAGAGCCGTTTGTACTGTATTGTTGACATCACCAACTGCCAAGCCATAACGGGCTAGTTTCGTACGGTCTAAGTTAATATCCAATTCTGAGTTACCTGAAATGCGTATAGCTTCGACATCTGTAGCACCAGCAACAGTATTAAGCACACTAACAACTTGATTGGCTTTCTCTTCTAGTATGCCTAGATTAGGTCCAAAAATCTTAATTGCAATTTCACCCTTAACACCAGACATCGCCTCTTCAACGTTATCTTGAATCACTTGTGAGAAATTGGTAGGTATACCTGGAATCTTGTGAATCCTTGCTGACATATCGGCAATTAAAGCTTCTTTGTTTGGAAAGCTCCAAGTATTGGAAGGTGTAAGATCAGCAAACAACTCAATATTATTAGGTCCTTTGGGGTCTGTTCCGTCATCAGGGCGACCTACCCCTGCACTAACCATTCTGACTTCTTTGTAACTAGTTAAAATATTCCTTACATGTCGCTCAATTTCTTTCGACTTTTCAAGGCTGGTAGAGGGTGGCAAACTCATCGTTAGCCAAATATTACCTTCATCTAATTTTGGCAAAAACTCAGAACCTAGCATAGGTGATAATACTAAAGATAAAACTAACAATCCTAACGAGCCGGCAATTACAGCTAGTCTCATTTTCGCCATCTTAAGTAAGAAACTCCGATAGCCCTCTTTAACATTTTCCATCCAAATACTATGCTTTTCGCCCATATCCTCTCGTCGCATAGTGAACGATAGTAATGCTGGCACTAAAGTAAGCGTTAAGACGATAGCACCCAATAACGCAAAGCTAAGGGTAAATGCCATCGGTGAGAATATTTTACCTTCGACACGTTGGAAGGTAAAAATTGGCAAGAACGCAAGAATAATAATAAATTTGGAGAACAGTATTGGCCTACCCATTTCCACGGCGGTATTTTTCAAGGTCTGAATCCGCCAACTATAGGTTGCGTGCTGAGGAAATTTATCGAGCTGGGTAAAAGCGAGCTTAACCATCAGTGCCTCGACTAACACCACAGCACTATCTATAATGATACCGAAGTCCACCGCTCCTAATGAAATCAAGTTTGCAGATACGCCGCAAATATCCATAATAATAAAAGCAAACAGTAAAGATAGCGGAATCACCGAAGCTACGATCAAGGCAGCACGCCAATTACGCAGAAACACTATTAATATAGCGACCACAAGTAGTGCGCCTACAATTAGATTCTCAGTGACGGTGCTAACAGTGTGCTTAATAAGGTTTGTTCTGTCATAAAATGGTGCAATACGGACGCCTAGAGGTAACTTTTCATTTGTTTCCGCCACTTTTAAGCGTAAGGCCTCAATCACCTTGGCTGGATTTTGACCTTTATTCATAATGACAATGCCTTCAACCACATCGTCTTGACTATTATAGGAAACAATACCAGAACGAGGGCGGTCACCAATCACTACTTTAGCAATATCACTGACCAATATCGGTTTACCAGCACGTGAAGTAATTACAGTTTTGGCAATATCATCTATGCTTTGGTATAGTCCTACACCTCGAACGACTAACGATTCATCACCGCGTCGCAACAAGCCGCCACCAACATTGCTACTATTATTGCCAAGCGCTTTATTGACTTGATCAATACTGATGCTGAATTTAGTTAACAGGTAGGGATTAAGTTGAATTTGGTACTCTTTAACTGAACCACCAAAGCTAGTGATATCCGCCACACCTGGCACGGTCCTAAGTAAGGGGATTATTTTCCAATCTTGTATTGCACGAATTTCGCGCTGTGGCATATCTTTAGGCGCTTCCACGATATAACGGAAAATTTCACCTACAGCGGTAGTTAACGGCGCCAGCGTAGGCTGTAACCCTGGAGGCAAGGTAACGCCTTGTAGTCTTTCGAGTACTTGTTGACGGGCAAAATAGTCATCGGTGTGCTCAGAAAAAGTCAGCGTCACCACGGATAAGCCAGTAATAGACACCGAGCGCATTTGGGATAAATGCGGCACACCACTCATCTCATGTTCAATCGCCAGCGATACCACTCGCTCGACTTCTTCCGGTGCTAAACCAGGCGCTTGCGTGACGATGCCAACATGAACATCTTCTACATCTGGGAATGCCTCTATGGGTAAGTTCTGTACCGCAAAGTAGCCGGCAATAATAATTACAAAGGCGCCTAATAGCACAAATACGCGCTGCTGAAGGGAGAAGGTGATCAGACTTTTTAGCATGGAATTGTCTTTACTTAATGAGTTACTTTACTTAGGAATTGATCTAGGTATAGAGTTACTATCGTTAACGTGTGATTTTACTTGGCGACGGCTAATTCTGAGTTAAGCAAAAAAGCACCAGAAGTAATCACACGTTCGCCGACAGATAATCCGCTTTTAACCGTTGCAAATTCACGCTCTTGAGAATTCAGCGATACACGACGTTTTTTAAAGTGGTTAGGGCTGACTTCAACAAACACGTAGCTATACAAACCCTCAGTAATTAAAGCAGTATTTGCCAAGCGTATAACTTTGATATTTTGCGTATTAAGCGGTGAAATCTGCGCGTACATTTCTGGTTTAAGTTTTCCGCGGCTCTGCACTGAGCAGCGCACATTAATGCGCCTAGTTGTAGGATCTACCATTACACCTATGGAGTCTATGTTGCCGCTAAAAATTTCATCTGGATACGCATCCACTTGAATGGCTAATTTTTGGCCAGGGACTACTTTGGCTAAGTCGCGCTCAGGTAAATCTATGCTCGCCCACAAATGCTCAGGATTAGTGATAATAAATAGCGGTGCTGGCGCGTCTGGACGCACTTCTGAGCTTGGGTTAACCTGACGATCAACCACGACGCCAGCAATCGGCGCGCGTAACATAAAGCTTTCATCACCATTGCGTTGTGCACCAAGATTTTTAAGGCGTGCATTGGCTCGCTGTTCTTCAGCGACTGCCTGAGCTAAATCAGATTGGCTGGCTTCTAGATCTTTTCGTGCAATTACGCCCCCTTCAAGCAGTAAACTATTGCGCGCAAAGGCTTTGTTTTTAAGTTGTAGGTCGGCATACGCTTTGCGCGCATCCGCCAATGCACTTCCTAGCTCAGGAGAGTCTATCGTCATTAGCACTTGGCCGGCTTTTACTTTATCACCAATTTGCGCTTTGATACTTAGGGCACGGCCTAATATTGGCGAGCTAATACGGCTAGTATAGTTTTCATCAAAAGTAATCTTGCCGTTAAGCGGCGAGGTCGCTGAGGCAGTAATTTCGATCACTGGTTCTATTTTAAGATTAGCTAACTGTGGTGAATTAGCCGCGAATACCACTTCATCAGAAGCGGTTTTCTTCACTGCCGCTTTATTCAAAACAGATTGGTTTACTACAGCTACCTTTTCTGTAGCTTCGGCAGTGGATATTGTCAAACTGGTTGCTAGCAGCAGCGTTAGTAAAGTTTTATTCATATATTTTCCTCATTATCTGTTGCGGCTTGCCATGCAGAATAGGCTTTAGCGTAGTCGGCATGCGCAGCAGCCGATTCCAATTGTAATGCGCGCAAAACGCGGCGCGAATCTAGCAAGTCAGTCACACCAATGGCGCCATGTTGATAAGCAAACTCAGCAGCATCACTAGCTTTTTGTGCTTCGCCTAGCATTTGTTGTTCAAAGCGCTGTACCTTATCGATAGCAGCATTAAGATCAGCACGACTGCGTGAAATTTCACCAATGGCCGCTGCACGGGCTTGTTCTTTGGCTTCTAAAGCCGCCGAAAACTCCACTTCAGACCTTGCAACTTCACCTTGATATTGATAGTTGGTAAACAGCGGTATACTGACAAAAGCGCCGATAGTATTATCGCCCACAGCAGGACCTTGGCCGGGAAAGTGCTGATATTGAACGCCTATATTTAGGTCTCTGGTTTTGAGTGAATTAGCGAAACGCCTATTTTCATCAGCTTGCTGCGTTCTTGCATCCGCGGCCAAAATATCAGGACGCTGGTTAAGTTTGCTGGTTAAATTCGCCTCACCCATATTAGCAGCTGCACTAAGCGCGGCATCCATCTTTGGCCATTGATCTGTTGCAACGATACTAGAAGCCTCATTTTCTTTACCCATTAAATACGCAATATTCGCTTGAGATTTTTGATGATTAGCAATCGCTTGGCGTAGATCATTTTTAACACGTAGCGCATCTACGCGGATACGCGCTACATCAGAATTAGCAATATCACCGGCTTTCAATCTCAGCTCTGCTGCCTTTAAAGTGCTTTCATACAGGGCGACATTACTCATTTGAATTTGTACTGACTCCTGCGCTAGGAGCAGATCATAATAGGCGTAAGCTAAGGTTAGCGTTTGCTGTCTGCGAGTATCTTTTAAATCATAGCTAGAGGCTTTGATGGCATCTTCGGCTGCGGCCATTCGCAACTCTCGTTTATTGCCTCGTTCTAGTAACTGATTAATTTGCACACTACTATTTAACGTTTTATCTACAAGACTGTTGCCTCCATTTGGATTGCTGTTGCCTTGATTTCGATTTAGATTGAAGTTGGACACACCAATTGAGAGTACTGGATTAGGTTTTTGTGCGGCGATGACTGCACCAGCTTGTGCACTTTCTAGCATACGCTTAGCCACTAACAACTCACGGCTATTGCTGCTAAATAAGGTGTTAGCCGCACTGTAGCTTAAATGGTCTAACTTGGGCTCTTCGGCGCAGACAATATTGGTATAAAATGAAAAAACAGACAATGCTAGGTAAGTAAAAATGCTAAATTTCATGGTATTACCTTTAGGTGGCCATCTATCATTAAAACCGAAATTGAAATAACATTTAAGCTTGCGTCGTTAGCTTGCTTAAAAACTTGCTGCACTATAACGATTTTAGCTTACGCGAACCTTACACTTTAATCTCTTAACTAAATATAAATAGAGCCTTAAACTGGCCTTTATTTTTGAAGTTAAACCTAATTTACCGGACTAAAAATAGTTTTGAAAGTTCAACTAGAAGCGCATGCCCAGCGAAAATCGAGTGAGAGTATTGTTAGAAAAATTTGAATATTGGTCATAGCCAATTTTGGCGAAATATTGATGGTAATCATAATCTAGCGTTAGGCCATAGCCGTTTACTTTCAAATAATCACGATCTAGGCCGGCTTTATAGCTACCATCAATACTTAAACGCTGTTCATCTGCAGTTTTATAGCGCCACAATAAATGACTGATTTGCTGCCCAGTGCCTAGACGGTCATCCCTCACTTGAAATAAAGATAACTCTGTATCAGGCAATGCTCGCGTACCAATGCCAATAGTAATCGCATCATTTGGATCAAAATTTAGATTGTAATAATCATGAAGATTCGTACGTGCAAAACCTAGAATAGCAAAGGTATCCCCGCCAATTTCGGTAGTGATAGAACCACCGAGAAATCCACCACTAGCAGCTTGTGCAGATAAGACCGAACGGGTGAAACCAAGATCAAGCTTATATTCATAACCTGCGCGACTTTGGTGAAATCCGTCATGATCGCGATATTCACCTAACCATATAGTATGCTTATCGCTGTTAGCGCGAATATTTACATCTAGGGCATCATTACCATTAGAAGATTGATAATAAGAAGGCGTGAACTTGTAGGATATTATTGTTGGCACACTGTTAAAAGCTTCAGCTGAGTCAGCAGCCAGCGCAATTGCACATCTAAAAAAACATAAGCCCACTAAAAAAATGCTGGCTCTCATGTAGATTCTTGCCCTAGGCACATTGGTCAATTTTGACTTTAAAACTAAATTTTTCTGTGAATTTGACCTATGAATAGCTTTCAAGGCTAGTCTGGCGCACCATCATCAGAAACAGTAAAAACGCCTAGAACAATTAGGATGACACCGACAATTTGACTCCAATGCAACGGTTCGTGCAGAAGCCAAGAAGCGCTAAGCGGAATCGTCACAAACACCAGTGATGTCATTGGGTGAGCAAAACTTAAATCTACTTTTGAAATAAGTGTTAGCCAAGTAAAAAAGGCTAAAAACAAGGCAACGATGCCACTAATCACAAAAGGATTCATCGCCATATTGGCACAATATTTAATAACAGCAGGCAAACTACTGGTTGGAAATTCTCCAAGATACGTAACACCCATTTTAAAAGCGATCTGTGCAAAGGTATCGAGCACTAACAATAAGCCAATTAAGGCGATTACATCCCAAGTTAAGCGTGAAGGCAAGCGCATTATTTAGTTGCCTTTAATGCCGGATCAAAATTACCATAAGCGAGTAAACGTGCGGCTAACTTTAATAGTGGATTAATAAAGCGATTACGATGTTTAAATAAAATATAAGTTTGTTCTAAGGAAGCACCAAAACTTAGCTTAACATCATAGGCGGCTTGACCACTTTGCATCGTGTGAAAACCATCGCGTATGCACATTTTAATTTTATGTAACCAAGCCAGTGAGTACAAATTGACCTGTGTACTGTAGATATAATCCATGCCGATATATTTATCCAGCATCACGCCATTGCCAATTAATAAACAATTAAAGCCTATTAATTTTTCATCAAGGTAATACAACACAAATCGACATTGACTAGCCATGACAGTGGCTAAGGATTCAAAAAATGTCAAAGTTAACTTTTCAAATTTAAGTTCACTTTTTTCATAGCAGTTTAAATATAGCTGATAGACTTGATCTAAATGCGGAGGCATGCCATCGTATTCTTCAATGCGTATTTGATCGAATTTTTTGAGTTTCCGACGCAAATCTTTACGTGTGCTAGCACTTATACTGGCAAAATAAGCATCCAGATCTTTGAAGTTGATGGCGTTTCTAGCTACAGGCATATTATCTACGCATGAATAGCCATGCATTTCAAGCAACGGTCGTAACAGCGTAGCATCGCGCTCTAAAATATCTTTAAATGCAATCACGCTAGCACCTTCAGCCTCAGCGACTGCATCAAGGGTTACCGATAATTGCCTGATTATTTCATTATCCATCAGAATGTTTTTATCGTACGCAATTTGTGCAGAATCAGTCACCGGTGAGCCTACACAGAGTAAACGTAGGGTCATTAGCGCAGGAAACCACTTATTAATGCAGCGGGTGAAGGTTTTCATGGTGCCCTGCACAGTGGTATCTAGCGCATAGTCAGTAATAAAAATTGGCGCAATACAAACCACTTCAGCATCTTTTAGGATTGAAATATAACCCGTTTTAAAACCAGCTACATGGCCTAAATCAAAGGCTAAATGGTAGTGGTAAGCTTCTAAACAATTGGGCAGTAATCGCTGCCAATTAGACGCGTCATCCTCTGTTGCTAGAAATGCGTGGCGCGCGGCATAACGCGGCTGTTGCTCTGGATTAAAATCAAGTTGATTAGAACCAAGTTGATTAGAATCAGGCTGGTCATAATTAAGTGCAGCCATTGTCATTAATTTATTTTTTTTAATATTAATGCAGCACCAGTGCCACCAAAAGCAAATGAATTAGACATTGCATATTCAAAGTTAGCTAATTTCTTAGCGATATTTGGTACGTAATCTAAATCACATTCAGGGTCTGGATGCTTTAAGTTTATGGTTGGTGGCAGCTGATTATTCTGTAGCGCCATGGTGGTGATAATAGTTTCTAGCGCACCTGCCGCACCCATTAAATGCCCATGCATAGATTTAGTTGAACTGACGCTTAAATCATAAGCATGCGCACCGAATACTTTTTTAATCGCATTCGTTTCAGTGACGTCATTAAGCTTTGTGCCTGTGCCATGTGTATTAATATATTGAATCGCTTCTGCCGCCAAACCAGAATCTTTCAGCGCCGCTTGCATAGTTGCGGACTGGCCTGTGACTGACGGTTGCGTAATATGGTTACAATCATTTGCCGCGCCATAACCTACTACTTCAGCATAAATTTTTGCGCCACGAGCTACGGCATATTCATAAGATTCCAACACCAACATTGCGGCGCCCTCACCCAACACTAACCCAGTTCGGTCTACAGAAAATGGTTTGCAAGAAGCGCTCAAGTCATCAGTATCTTCTTCCGCCAGCGTCCTAAGTGCTTCCCACGCTTTGATAGAGCCCAAAGTTAGCAAGGCCTCGCTACCACCAGCAAGCATCACATCGACATAACCATGACGTATTAGCCTAGTGGCTTCACCAATGGCAACTGCAGAAGAAGAGCAGGCGGTAGAAAATGTTTGATTTGGGCCTGTGAGTTGGTGTTCAATGGCAACGGCAGAAGCCGCAGCATTATTCATGCTCATTAACACGGTGAAGGGCTTAAGTCGGCTAGCGCCTTCTTTATACAAACGTACATAACCTTCTTCAATTGAGTGCGCCCCGCCCATACCAGTGCCGAGAAAAATACCCATACGCGGTTTTAGGTGCTCATCGATAACTAAAGAAGCATCTTTGATTGCTTCCAAGCTGCTGTGTAAGGCCATTTGGCTGGTACGGTCCAGCATAGAATAAGTATGCTTGGTAAAATGCTCAGCTGGATCAAATTGTGCTTGTGCAGCAATTTTGCAATTCAATTCATCAACAAATGGTGTATTTAGGCGTCCAATACCAGAAACCCCAGAAAAAACATTCTGCGTTAAATCCGCCAGCGTGTTACCAAGTGGTGAAACTACGCCTAGACCAGTAATAACAACACGTTGCCGATTCGACAAATTAGCCATTAATTATTCTGTTCTAAGATTAACTGATGAACCAACACCGCAACATCGTGCAATGTACTTATTTTAACTTGATCGTTTGGCACTTTAATATTGAAATAATCTTCAGCACTAAAAATAACATCAAAAGTATCCAGTGAATCTAAACCCAGCACTTGCAGGTCACTTTCCGGCTTAATAGCGGCTTGATCCATATCCATTTTGTCAGCAATCATTTTTGCTAGCGCTTTGGTGACGTCATCAAGACTTGGAATTTGCTTACTAGTTGTTTCTGCGGTCATTACTTTTGGTCCTATTGATTATTATCGATACAGAGGCAGATATCTTATACAGAAACCGGCATAAATTCATGCGTTTTATTACTAGCGATAAGCTTTTGAGATTGCTCTTTACAAAACTGCGCTGTGCGTCTACCAACATCATCTTTACGCTTATCCAAGGTAAGTACGTGGTATGAATCATCCACAAAAAAAGTTTCAACCGTTTCAGATGAGATATTAGCTTGTGTGTAATACGCGTTCTTTAAACTTGCCATATCATCTTCTGTTGCATGAATAATAAGCGTTGGCACCGTTACATTTTTTAGCACTTTCCTCGCAGCTTTGATTAATTTAACGCTTTCTAAAATGACCGTTGCGGGCGTTTTAAAATAACCGATTTTATCTGCGGCTTGATTGTCACGATTCTCTAAAATAGCATGTACCAGTGCACGAACACGCTCATCTTTAATGCCGTAAGGCGAGGTTTCTTCCCACTGCACAAAATATTTAAGTGGTGTATAAAGTACTAATGGTAGCAATATAGCTTGTTTAAGTTTAGGTATGTTCCAGCCATCGTAAAAAAAGGTGGTAGAAAGTAAAATAATGCCAGCTACTTTATTGCCTTTTTTGGCTGCTAGCATTAAGGCAATCAACGCACCCATAGAAAGGCCTGATACATAAACATGCTCGCACTCTTCTTTAAGTGCATCAAAAGCCGCCTCAATAGAAAGATACCAATCTTGCCATTTGGTGGCAGACAAAGCTTCAATAGTTGCGCAATGGCCAGCCAGTGGAGGGCAAGCCACAGTAAATCCCTGACGCGCAATCACCTTACCATATTGTTTCATTTCTGTAGGTGTGCCGGTGAGACCATGTATAAGCAGCACGCCTACACTACCCTTGCGTTCAATAAATCCAACGGAACCTATCAAGTCATCAATACTTGGTTTGACTATTTTTTTTTGTGCAGAGAGAATCTCATGCGTTTGCATTTCTAATAAACTTTTGTTCATGGTTAAAGCTTGCGTCATGTGTAACCACCGCCTACAAATAAAATACCTGTGATAATGAGCGCCACACCTAGCCAGCGTTTCCGGCTAATACGCTCTTTTAAAAACCACGCTGAAGCTACTAATATAAAAATATTATTAGCACTAGATAGGGGCGCAGCAATATTTAGTGGTGTGATGGATAAAAAGGCTAGCCAAACAATGGCTTCTAACACAAAAATTGACAGACCAAGCATTATGAGCTTACTGGTTAAAACCTGCTTAATGCTAGCCCAATGGCCTCGCCAACCAGTTTGTGATGAAGTTAAAAAACCATTCATGCCTTTTTTAAATAAAATATTGCCTAGCGTATAAAACAGCATAGAAATACAAAACAAGCTGACAGATTTAAGGCTTAACAACATATTTTATTAGCTTAATTATACTGAAGGCTACTTAGTAAAAAACTTAAGTAGCCATTCATCGCAATATTTATTGCGCACCGCATCGTGTAAGCAATGCTTCAAACAATTTAATTCCTAAATCAATCTCATCATTAGTAATCAATAAAGAAGGTGCTAAGGTAATCACGTTTTTCTGATAACCACCAATATCCAACACTAAACCATATTGTTTGCCGTCTATCATAATGTCGCCTTTTAGGCCTTCATTAAACATGCGATCAGCCAATGCACGACTTGGCGTAAAGCCATCTTCGGTACAAAGCTCTATACGTAAAGCCAAACCAAGACCACTCACATCGCCAACCACTTTCCAGCGAGACTTTAAACCCTGAATTTGTTTTAAAAAGTAAGCGCCGCGTTCATTGACTTCTGCACCAAAATCGCCTTCTTGCGTCATTTTCATAATTTCTAGCGCAACCGCAGTACCTAATGGATTAGAAGCAAAGGTAGAATGTGTAGTGCCAGGAGGGAATTTTTCTGGGTTAATATATTCTTCTTTAGCCCAAATACCTGATAGCGGATTAAGGCCGTTGGTAATAGCTTTACCGAACACAAAAACGTCAGGCACGATACCAAAGTTTTCCCAAGACCATAATTTACCAGTACGGTAAACGCCCATTTGAATTTCATCAGCCACTAATAACACATTGCGTTTTTTAAGGCTGGCTTGTAGTTTTTCCATATAGCCATCTGGTGGAATAATGTAGCCGCCAGTCCCTTGCATAGGCTCTATATAAAACGCGCCAAATTCACATTCTTCGGCTTTGCTATCCCAAACAGATTGATACTCTGTTTCAAATAACTTTTCAAATTCTTTATGGCAATAAGTATCACAAGTTTCCACTTTCATGTCGTATGGGCAACGGAAACAGTATGGATACGGCACAAAATGTGCGCGATCTGCAAAGTTGCCAAAACGACGGCGATAACGATAGCTAGAAGTAATCGCTGATGCGCCTAATGTACGGCCATGATAGCCGCCCATAAAGGCAAATTGGTGGGTTTTTCCAGTGTGATTACGTACTAGTTTCAGAGAATCTTCAACCGCTTGCGCGCCACCTACGTTAAAGTGAACACGGCCTTTTTCGCCATATTTTTCTTCCATGTATTTGCAGATAATTTCAGCTAAGTCTACTTTTTCTTTATGTAAATATTGACTGGCTAATTGCGGTAAAGTATCCACTTGCTTGTGCAAGACGTCACTAATACGCTTATTTTTATAGCCAAAATTAACCGCTGAATACCACATTTGCCAATCTAAATATGGCGTTTTATTTTCATCAAACAAAAAGCTACCGTTGCAATCCTCAAATACTTTTGGAGGATCTGCGTAGTTAACCGTATCTCCATGTGAGCAATACTTATTGTTTTTGTCTAGAATTTCAATGATTTTAGCATCCATCAGGCAGACTCTTTCATTTTTAAAATTAAGCTTACTATTTAAATACGGATAAATAACGCCAACAAATCGGCATTAAATTATGGGGGTTATGCTACTAGGGGTTTATAAGAATTTGTACTTGACTGTTTCTTGGTAATATCCCACTGTTTAACCACACTCAACACTTCAGAAAATGTCTGGAAACGTCTAAAAGGAATATTCTCTTGTTCGCAATAGGTAATAAGTTTACCTTTGGCAAACACGACATCTGCATGTTTAGCTAAACAGTAGTCAGATTTACCATCGCCAACCAACACCACCGGACCGCCAACATCCGCAGACAATTGTTCTGCTATTTGGCATTTACATACACCATTACCTGCTTTGCAATTTTCATTACGAAATGGGTAGCTGATAGCAACACCGTTAGGTTTAAAATGTAATTTATTGGCATAAATCGGCATACTGGGAATAGCCGCATTGCGTGTTGCCACATCAATCGCATGATCTAAGCCGTCGCTGACAATCGCAACTTTAGAAAACTTACTAATATATTGGTGAAATGGGATGAAGCTGGCGTCTAACTGAATGCCGCGAAAGAAGTTCTCAAGCGTGACTTGATCAACTTCCACTAAGTCTAATTGCTGCTTCATACAGTCAATGGCGCTGATATTGCCCTGCAACCATTCGTCTTCCAGATCTTTCCACTTATTGTCCGCAAAGCGCTCTAACATAGCATCTACGGTATCACCAACAGAAAGTGTGCCATCAAAATCGATTACAAAAAGCATTCAATTCCTTTAATTTCTAGTAAGGTTTAGTCATGTAAATTTTACAAATAAATTATAGTGGCGAGTTGCTTACATTTTCCTTACAGCTATTGCTTTAAATATTTGGCGAACCTGACTAACACTAGATTCATTAAAACTTCGTATCGCTCAAACAGAAATCCAAAGCTATTCTTTTTTGTGTATATTACGTTTAAGTGAATCTTTACTTATACATTCTAGAATCTATACACTTAGAACTTAGATACATAACACTTTAACCTTAACAAAGATTTTTTTAATCTCAAGCACTCATACCAAATTTATGCGAATTTTACTAGTTGAAGATGACGTTATTTTAGGCAATGCCACCAGCATATATTTGCGCAATATGGGTTATGTAGTTGATTGGGCAAAAGATGGCAAACAAGCCGATTTAGCCTTGCATAATGAAGTGTATGACGCAGTGGTGCTTGATTTAGGCTTGCCGCAAATGGATGGGCTAGCGGTGTTAAAAAGGTTGCGTGCCAGGAAACAACAAACCAGCGTAATTATTTTAACCGCACGAGATAGCGTGGAAGATAGGATTGCCGGTTTAGATTTAGGCGCGGATGATTACTTGGTTAAACCAATAAAACTAGTAGAATTAGCCGCCAGAATACGTGCACAATTACGTCGTCAGCATGCAACATTATCGTCGATTATTGAATATCCGCCATTAAGCTTAAATACTAAAGATCGTTTAGTCACCTATCAAAATCAACCTTTTGCGCTTTCCCCACGCGAGTTAAGTTTGCTCGAAACTTTACTGGTTCGCGTTGGCAAAGTAGTCAGCAAAGAAAGTTTGCTTGAAAATATTAGCGATTGGGACGAAAGTATAGGCACTAATGCTATTGAGGTTTATATGCATCGATTACGCAAGAAACTTCTCAGTGTAGGCATTGAAGTACGTACCGTGCGCGGCTTAGGATATATGTTAGATTTACCAGAAAACACCCCAACAAATCCTGAAATTAATCAATAAAACAATATGATGCAACGTACCAACGCCTCATTACGTAAAAAAATATTAAGCTGGTTAATGCCGCTAATGTTGTTATTGATTTTAGTCGACAGCACCCTGCTCAATCGACTGGCCATCAACGCTTTAGAAAAAGAGCTAGATGCCGATTTACATAGCTCATCGCAGGATATTACTAGCTATCTAAAGCAATCTGGAATAGATACAAAAGATTTTGATTTGCTAGAAAATGCCAGTCGAATATTGTTAAACGACAATGTAGATAAAATCTTCTATACCATCAGTAATGAAAATGACGTGTTATTAAGTGGCAATCAAAGTCTTTTTGAAAAAACCAAAACCTACACCTCTAAACTAGACTCTTACTACTTTTTTGCCGATATCAACAATGAAAAATTTCGCGTGATGCGCTCAATTTTCAAGGTAACAAATGCTAGTGGCACGCATGACATCAACATTCAAGTAGCCGTTACGCTAAATCGTCGCAATGCGCTGGCCAACAAAATACTGATTGGCATTGTAGTGCCACAATTATTATTAGTGATAGTTTCATTCTTAATTATCTCAATTAGCGTGAAGAGAGGCTTAGCCCCTTTGGGCGAGCTACAAGATGCTTTATCAAAACGTTCAGAGAAAAATCTAAGCCCAATTAATTTACCCAACATCCCTGAAGAAATTTCTTTAGTCACCAATTCTGTGAATCATCTAATGAAACAATTGCAGCAATTGATTTTGGGCCAAAATCAATTTATTGCTGATGCTGCGCACCAATTAAGAACACCGCTCGCAGGCGCTCAGGCACAACTAGAGCTTGCCGAGCTTGAACCAGATCCGCTCAAATTAAAATCCATCTTACTTAAAGTACACTTAAGTCTAGATCGATTATTGCATACCATTAACCAACTGTTGGTTTTAGCAAAAAATCAACCTGAAGCAGTTTCAATGATTAAAATGGAAGCGCTGGATTTAAATATCGTTTCAAAAGAAGTAGCCTCAGAAATGGCTCCCACTGCCATACAAAAGAAAATTGACTTAGGTTTTGAAGCAGCTACAACTCCCGCCTTAATTTTAGGTAACGCTGAGCGCCTTAAAGAGTTATTGTATAACTTGCTGGATAATGCGATTCGCTATACGCAAAAAGGTGGCCGTGTCACCATGTCAATCAGTTCAACCGATGAGGATGTGGAACTCATTGTTACTGACAATGGCCCTGGTATTAGCATGGTTGATCGTGACAAAATATTCGATAGATTCCATCGCGTCATAGGATCTGGGCAAGATGGTAGCGGCTTAGGCTTGGCAATTGTTAAAGAAATCGCGAATCTCCATAATGCGGATATTGTTGTTTCTGAAGCAAATTTGACCAACGGCCTGCAAGTAACGGTAAGCTTTAACAAGTGGATGGAAAGTTAAGTCCCTAATAACTAGCTGACGTTTTTGTTAAAAATATATGCGACTACATCCCACGAACAAGGCTTAAAACGGTAGAATACGTGCTGGCTGTCCTTGTGGTGAAACGGATATCACCGGCCCCTCCTAAGGGTCAGTTTCAGGTTCGAGTCCTGACGGGGACACCAATCACGCCCTTCTAGCTATCAGTGCATAGCTTCAAAACAAGCATCTCACCTACATGCAACAAATATTTGTGTGAACTACGTGTTCACGCGGATTTTGATTTATCACTATGTTGTGTATATTTAAAATATGATCGATAGACTGATAGCAACAATCAAATGAATAGTGCATACAGACCATGTATTTAAATATTTCCATACTTGAATGTCTAATGGTTGGTTCGTTACCACTAGAAATTGTTGAGCGCAAAGGTTTAGGGCATCCAGATACGATTTGTGATGCACTCGCAGAAGAATGTAGCCGGAGTCTGTCGAATTATTACCTTGAAAATTTTGGTATGATTTTGCATCACAATGTTGATAAAGCCCTGCTCTGTGGTGGCCAAGCAATTGCCAGTTTTGGTGGTGGTGAGGTGACTGCACCCATTGAAATTTACTTAGCCGGGCGTGCCACTGAACTTGTTGGCGGCGTTAAAGTGCCGGTTCACGAACTTGCCATTGAAAGCAGCCGTCGATGGCTAACAGAAAACTTACGGTTTGTTGATATTAATCAGCAGGTGCGCATACATTGCAATATTCAGCAGGGATCAGTTGAGCTGACCAAGCTATTTCTAAGCCAAAAAAATACAAAAATGGCTATTGCCAACGACACCTCCTGCGGTGTTGGTTACGCACCACTGAATACCTTAGAGAAGTTAGTGTTGCAAGTTGAGCGCTATCTGAACTCCTCTGCGGTTAAAGCAGCGTTTCCAGCCATAGGCGAAGACATTAAAGTCATGGGCGTTAGACTGGATAATGAAATTAATTTAACGGTGGCCTGCGCTATTGTTGGTCGATTTATTAACAACATGTCGGACTACATTGAAATTAAACAAAAAATAGCCGACTTAACACAGTTAGCAGCCAAAATGGCTGGCGTTGAGGCTGTAAATGTTGTGGTCAATGCAGCAGATAATATTACAGAACAAAGCATTTATCTGACGGTTACCGGCACTTCCGCAGAAAACGGTGATGATGGTGAAGTTGGTCGTGGCAATAGAGCAAATGGCCTCATCACCTTTTATCGGCCTATGAGCATGGAAGCACTTGCTGGCAAAAATCCAGTCAGCCATATTGGCAAGTTATATAACGTAGTAGCGCAAAATATTGCCCATGATATTGTAAATTCTGTAGAGGGTGTGCTTGAAGCATATTGTTATTTACTGGGGCAAATTGGCCGGCCTATTGATAACCCTGCAGTGGCAGACTTAAAATTGCATCTAGCGCCCGGCATAAATATTGAGGAAATTAAAAAGCCCGTTGCGGCGATTGTTAATCAACACCTATCGACCATTAATATACTTTGGAAAACGATTATCAACGGCTCTTTAACACTTTTTTAGCAAATAAATTTATGTGTGATTAGCAATTTTTGTTAGTAACACTAGCAACAAAAAACAAGGAAACGTATTAACAAGAAAAGTCTCAATTTGAGAGATAATATTCCAGAGACATTACACCTGCATTACTTGCATCATTAACCAATAAACAACGTAACAGCCACTTCAATGCTTTAAATTAAAGGCAACCACTAGATTTTCAACGTAATCTAGCCAGCAATAATTCACCGTAAAATTCAATTCATTAAAAATACATCTGAATAAAACTAAATAAAAGTAACTAAAATTAGTGCTAACATAAAGCTGTTTGAATATATGACTTAATCGCTTTTCAAAACGAAGTTAATCAAAAATCAATACGAAACTAAAACCACACAAAATACTATCTATGACTCTTAAAATACTCCTTTATCTTGCGGCTTTATTATTGGCCATTTTTGGTTACCGCAGCTATGCAAATGCCAATAATAAGTTACAAGTGGGAGATGATGCTCCAAGCTTCACGCTAAATGATGCGCAAGGGCAGACGCATTATTTGTCTGATTATGCTGGCAAATATCTAGTGCTATACTTTTATCCAAAAGATGACACCCCAGGCTGCACCAAGGAAGCTTGCCACTTTCGAGATGACATGACTCAACTTGAAAAATTGGGCGCAAAGGTAGTTGGCATTAGTGTCGACAACAGCAAATCACATGACGAATTTGCAAAAAAATACAATTTACCTTTTGCACTACTGTCTGATACCAATGGTAAAGTCGCCGACAGTTACAATGCTTTAAGTAATTTTTATATAGTAAAAATTGCAAAGCGCTACACATTTTTAATTAGTCCCACAGGTAAAATCGCTAAAATTTATACTAGCGTTGATATCTCAAAACATTCTCAGCAAATTATTGA
Source organism: uncultured Pseudomonadota bacterium (assembly GCA_903926935.1). Classification (GTDB taxonomy): domain Bacteria; phylum Pseudomonadota; class Gammaproteobacteria; order Burkholderiales; family Methylophilaceae; genus Methylotenera. The sequence continues at coordinate 18,452 of CAIYLB010000100.1, read as the reverse complement.
TGATTTGAAAGTGATTCAAAGTAAATAGCCTGTATTGCAAATTAACTTTGGCATAATTTAGTTTAATAAGAACAAATATTAGCCAAATTACATATTTAAAAACGCCTATTAAAGCCAGTGTATTTCTAAAATTGCTTAGTGAGCAAGCTTAAAAACAACTATCCAAAAATAACAAAAGGACAATACGTTGAATAATTTTAAAGGTTTTGTTAAGTATGCATTATTGTTCGTATTGCTTACTGGCGCTTTATTTTCCTTATATACTTGGGTAAGTATAAATTGGATATATTCATCTGGTGAACGTGCCGGATATGTACAAAAATTTTCGCTTAAAGGTTATGTATGCAAAACATGGGAAGGCGAAATTATTTTAGTCTCTATGCCAGGTACGCAGGCGGAAAAATTTGTCTTCACCGTCAAGGATAAATCCATAGTAAACAAGGTAAATGACTCACTAGGTAAAAGAGTGAAAATTTATTATGAAGAACATAAAGGCATTCCTTCTTCATGTTTCGGTGAAACATCTTTCTATGTAAAAGATCTACAGGTCTTAGAAAAGTAGTAGTGATTAACCATCCCAAAAGTCACTAGAATATAATTATTTATACCTTTTATAAAAATGGCCGACGAAAAAAATTACATTACGCCTCAAGGTCACGCCAAGCTTGAAGCGGAGTTTAACGAACTTCTAAAAATTGAACGTCCCGCCTTGGTTAAAGTAGTTTCTTGGGCAGCTGGTAATGGCGACAGAAGCGAAAATGGTGATTACATTTACGGCAAAAGACGTTTGCGTCAAATAGACGGCCGTTTACGCTTTTTAATGCAACGCATGGATTTAGCCGTCATTGTCGACCCGGCAACGCAACAAGGCTTAGAAAAAGTATTTTTTGGTGCGTGGGTCACGCTATTTTCACTTAAAGACGATATTGAACACCGCTACCGCATTGTCGGAAAAGACGAATTAGAACCATCATTAGGCTATATCAGCTGGGTTGCGCCATTAGCTAAAGCATTACTGGGTAAGAAAATTGGCGACATTATTAAAGTTACCGCACCGGTCGGTGAAGAACAATATGAAATTATTGACGTGCAATATCAAATACCTGCAGTTTAAAAAAGCTTCTGACATTTAAAAATAACCAATTGTATGCGTCATATTAGAAACAATCGCTGGGATATTTTTTGCAAAATTGTCGATAACTATGGTGACATAGGCGTCTGCTGGCGCTTAAGCCAGCAACTAGTCCATGACCATAATTTGACTATACGTTTATTCATTGATGATATGACGAGCGCAAAAAAAATCATTACCAGTTTAGATGTCTCTAAAAAATCACAGCTAATTAATGGTGTACAAGTGTGTGTTTGGCCTAGCCAAAAAGATACGACAACCACTAATTTAGCAGACGTGGTGTTGGAAACGTTCTCTTGCGAACTGCCGGATTTTTATATTAAAAAAATGGCGCAGCAAGCTTCAATCTGGATTAATTTAGAATATCTTTCTGCAGAAAAATGGGTTAGTGATTTTCATGCTAAGCCTTCACCACAGGCTACACTAGCCATTACCAAACATTACTTTTTCCCAGGCTTTAAAGACGATACTGGTGGCTTGATTCGGGAAAAAGAATTAATTACTGAACGTAATATTTTTACAAACAGTAAAGAAAAACAATCACAATTTTGGCAGAAGATTGGTATTAGCAGCGCAGATAATTCAACTGCAGACACTGTAAAAATATCATTGTTCTGTTATGCACAAGCTGACATAATCGGCTTGATTAAATCGTTAATTGTTGCAAATCGACATATAAGGCTATTCATTCCGTTTAACAGCGCTATCGCTAGCAGCCTTCAAAATCTGGTAGATGTTCAGCAAAGTAATTCTAATGAAATACAGCAAGGTAATTTAACCATACATTTACTGCCGTTTTTATCTCAAGCAGATTATGACCGCCTATTGTGGGGGTGTGATTTAAACTTTGTACGCGGAGAAGATAGTTGGATACGTGCTATTTGGGCAGAAAAACCTTTTATTTGGCAACCTTATATTCAGTCTGATGAAACACATATTCTAAAGCTCAAGGCATTTTTAGACTTATACTTAGATGTTGCCGCGCCAGATATAGTCGACTTAATGAAGGAATCACATCTCGCTTGGTCAAGTGCTAGTGCACCAACGCGTATACCAATTGAACGCTTATTCGAACAGTTACCAGAGATTAAGAATTACGCTAAACAAGCCACAAAGGTTCTTAGTCTACAGCCAGACCTAGCTACAAAACTGGTGATTTTTAGTGAGAATTTGGCTAAAAATAAGGTATAATTTGCCGATTTGCGTACAGTCAACTTTATGCACGCAGCAAAACTTATCAATTAAAAACTTAACTTAGCAGGGCAATTTATGAAAACAGCACAAGAACTTCGCGCCGGTAACGTCATTATGGTCGGCACTGACCCATTGGTAGTGGTTAAAGCAGAATATACTAAATCTGGCCGCAGCACTGCTGTCGTAAAAATGAAATTTAAAAATTTGCTAACAGATACACCTAGCGAGACTATTTACGGCGCTGGCGACAAATTTGAAGTGGTTATTCTAGAGAAAAAAGAAGCGACTTACTCCTACTTTGCTGATCCTAGTTATGTGTTTATGGATACTGAATATAACCAATATGATGTAGATGCTGAGTTTATGGCTGACAGCTTACCGTACCTTGAGGATGGTATGGCGGTAGATATTCGTTTTTATAACGAAAAACCAATTTCAGTAGAATTACCAACAACAGTGGTGCGTGAAATTACCTACACAGAACCAGCAGTTAAAGGCGACACTTCAGGTAAAGTAATGAAGCCAGCTAAAATCGCTTCTGGCCATGAGTTTCCAGTGCCGTTATTTTGCAGCACAGGCGACAAAATTGAAATTGACACACGTACTGGTGAATACAGAAACCGTGTATTGAAATAATTATTTTAAACACCCGCTAAGCCCTTCAAGTGCCTAGTAATGTTTAACCCAAAGGGAGCCATTGCCTCCCTTTTTTTATGCCTAAACCGTCATAATCAAGTTATCATAGCGTTTAAAGTTAAGTAAATAATAGGATTTTTTATCTATGAATGACAAACAATTAGTCGCTATACAAGCCGCCACTTTTGTAAAAGATGGCATGCTAGTTGGCTTAGGCACCGGTTCTACCGCCAATTATTTCATTGAAGAGCTCGCGCGTCGCCAACGTGAAGATGGTCTGAAAATCACCACAGTTGCAAGCTCTACTATCAGCGCCAATATGGCGCAATCATTGCATTTACCTATCGTTGCCTTAGAGCATATTAGCTATATTGATTTGTATGTAGACGGTGCGGATGAAGTAACACCAGAAATGACCTTACTTAAAGGACGCGGTAGCGATTTAGTCAAAGAAAAATTACTAGCCAAAGCGGCTACGCAATTTATAGTGGTGGCCGACGAAAGCAAGCTCGTCAGCCGTATCGGGCAAAATTTTGTCATTCCAATTGAGGTAATTCCGTTTGCTTGGCAACTTACAAAAAAAAGCCTGCATGATGCTGGCGCAGAAGGTGATTTACGCCCCAATGCTGCTAAAGATGGCTTTTGGGTGACATCGCATGGTAGCTACGTACTCGAGATGAAGTTCGACAAAAATATTGATGCCGAAACACTAAATAATATCATCAACAACACACCTGGCGTGATAGAGCATGGTATTTTTTACAGCCTCGCTGATGCCGTACTCATTGCAAATAATGGTCACATAACCGAGCGCTGGCGCTAGGCTTTTTAATGAGTTTGCTGCTGGAATTTGCTGCCATTTTTTACAAAAAAAACAAACTACTACTGTGCTTGTTAATCTCTTTTACTGTTACCTTTCTGCTTGCATCTTGCTCGCAATCTGACGACAGTTCGAAACAAGCCTCAGCAAACAATCAGAAAAAAGAGCTCATTTTTGTTACGCACAATGGCCCAACCACTTATTACATGAATGGTGATAACGAGTTTTCTGGCATCGAATATGACCTAGCCGCTTTGTTTGTGAAAGATTTTGCTCCGGAATATCAAATAAAATTTTTATTAGTACCGAGTATCAGCGACGTTATCCCTACGCTACTTAAAGGAAAAGCCAATATTGCCGCAGCCAACTTGACTATAACGCGACTTAGACAACAGCTTGTTCAATTTTCGAAACCTTACCAAGAAACACAACAGCAATTGGTCTATAACAATGAAGTAGGTGATAAACCGAAAAATATTGCCGATATTTCAGGTAAAAAAATTGCAGTGCCTGTTGGCACTAGTTTTGCAGAACGCTTAAGTCAAATACAAGAAAAAGAGCCGTCATTGCATTGGCATGCTCTCAAGCAAACAAATTCAGAAACGCTGCTAGACGAGGTGGCGACTGGCATTTTAGATTTCACTGTAGCTGACAGCTATTTAGTGGCGATGATGCAAAACTACTATCCGAATCTAGAAGTGGCAATGCCTTTGGGCGATACGGAAAAAATTGCATGGGCTTTACCAAAAAATGCAGATCCTGCACTGCTTAAAAAAGTGAACCTATTTTTTGATAAAATTAAAAAAGACGGCACTTTGCATAATTTACTTGATCGCTATTATGGTAGTTCTAAACGTCTAAATACGTTAGATATCACCAACTTCATGAAACTAACAGACACACTATTACCAAAATACAGAAATATATTTAAGCAAGCACAGGATATAACTGGTATTGATTGGCGTTTGTTAGCGGCAGTCAGCTACCATGAATCCCACTGGGATACCTTTAGCACCTCTCCCACCAATGTGCGAGGCTTGATGATGCTAACGGAAAGCACTGCTGACTTAATGGGCGTAACCGATAGACTGGACCCCAAACAAAGCATACCAGCCGGGGCCAAATATATCATTAAGATGATAGAAGCTGTATCTGAACGCATACCAGAACCTGATCGCACTTACATGGCTTTAGCAGCCTACAATATTGGCTACGCCCACGTAGAGGATGCCAGAATACTGGCTAAACGTTTAAATCTGAATCCAGATAGATGGGCAGATGTGAAGAAAACCTTAGTATTATTAAATAACCCAGAATATTACCTAGAAGCAAAATATGGCTATGCTAGTGGCGGCGCACCTGTTATTTTTGTGGAATCCATACGCAGTTACCAACGTATTTTAGAACGCTACCAAGCTAGCCATAATTCAGATTTATTTAGCTTTAAAAGCTTGCATACTAATTAAAATAGCAGAATAAATCTCTAAATAAAACCTAAAATCTCTACCGTGCGCTGCGACTTTAAAGTTATCTGGCTGTTATCACTGCAAGATTATTCATATAAGGTCGTAGCGCCTCTGGCACTGTCACACTGCCATCCGCATTTTGATAATTCTCAAGCACTGCAACTAATGTGCGCCCTACCGCTAAACCAGAACCATTCAAGGTATGCACAAACTCCATTTTACCGCTTTCGTTTTTAAATCGCGCTTGTAACCTACGTGCTTGAAAAGCCTCACAATTAGAAACAGAAGATATTTCACGGTAAGTATTTTGTGCTGGCAACCAAACTTCGAGATCATAGGTTTTGGCAGCGCCAAATCCCATATCGCCGACACAAAGCGATACTACGCGATACGGCAAAGCTAAGGCCTTTAAGATATTCTCAGCATGACCCACCATGTCTTCCAATGCAGCATAACTAGTATCAGGATGGACAATTTGCACCATCTCGACTTTATCAAATTGATGTTGGCGTATCATGCCTTTGGTATCGCGGCCGTAAGATCCCGCCTCAGAACGGAAGCATGGTGTGTGTGCGGTGAGCTTGATCGGCAATGATTCCAAGGCGATGATTTCATCACGCACAGTATTGGTGAGTGTCACTTCTGAAGTGGGGATTAAATACCAACTTTCTTCGACAACTTTAATATTTGCATCATCTAAAATATTTCCTTGTGCATCAAAACCATCAGCATAAATTTTTAATGCAGCTTTTTTTGAAACAGTACCGCCGAAACTAACCTGAAATAAATCTTCTTCGAATTTAGGTAATTGACCTGTGCCTTTGAGGCTATCCTCATTAACAATATAAGGCGTATAGCACTCCTCATAGCCATGCTGCTCTGTCTGTGTATCCAACATAAATTGCGCCAGAGCACGATGTAACTTAGCAATCTGCCCACGCATGAAAGTGAAGCGCGCTCCAGAAAGTTTAATGCCTGTATCGAAATCCAAACCTAAAGGTGTACCCACATCGGTATGGTCTTTGATTTCAAAATCAAAGCTGCGTGGCGTGCCGACTTTTCGCACTTCAATATTATCAGCTTCAGATTTACCTGCCGGTACACTCTCATGCGGTAGATTTGGAACATTCAACAACATGTTTTGCAATTCCACTTGCAACTCAAGCAATCGCACTTCATCTGCTTTCAGTTGATCACCTAAACCGGCCACTTCAGCCATAATCGAACTCACATCCTCGCCTTTAGATTTAGCAAAGCCAATCTGTTTAGAAGTATTATTGCGTTTGGCTTGTAGCTCTTGGGTGCGAGTTTGAACGGTTTTACGCTCGCCCTCTAGGGCTGTGAAACTGGCTGAATTAAATTCAAAACCACGTTTTTTCAATAGGCTAACTACACCGTCTAAATCATTTCTTAAAGCTTGAATATCTAACATATTATTCTCTATTTCTTTTTCAAATTTTTATTTAGTACTTGTTTGTCGTATGCTTGTTTATCTTGCGCTTGTTTATCTAGTGAACGTAAATGCGCTAATTTTTCCGTGATTTTACCTTCTAAGCCGCGTGGAGTGGGAATATAAAATTGTTGTGGTGGAAAATCATCAGGAAAATAATCCACGCCGGCAGCATAAGCCTCAGGCTCGTGATGGGCATATCGATATTCCTTGCCATAATCTAATGATTTCATCAGTTTTGTCGGTGCGTTTCTTAAATGTAGCGGAACCGGCCTAGAACTATCTTGCCCGACAAAGGCTTTAGCCTGATTATAAGCGTTGTATGAAGCATTACTTTTTGGGGCCACCGCTAAATAAATAACGGCATTTGACAGCGCCAACTCGCCTTCTGGCGAACCTAGCCGCTCAAAAATTTGGCAGGCTTCAAGCGCCATACTTTGGGCGCGAGGATCAGCCAAGCCAATATCTTCAATTGCCATACGTACGATGCGTCGACCTAAATACAATGGATCTGCACCACCATCAAGCATACGTAAAAACCAATACAAAGCTGCATCAGGATTTGAACCTCGGACGGATTTATGCAGCGCCGAAATCTGATCATAAAAAGCTTCGCCGCCTTTATCAAAACGACGTAATTTACTGGCCATCGTCGTTTGCAAAAAGGCTTCGTCTATCTCGCTAACGTTAGCGCCTTCTGCGGCGTTAAATAGGCTTTCTACAAAATTCAGTAGGCGTCTTGCATCTCCATCCGCATAGGCTAGCACTTGTTCGCGCACATCTTCAGCCATGCTAATGTTTTCAGCGACTAATTGCTGGGCGCGGTTGAGCAACAAACCTAATTCTGATTCTGATAATGCATTGAGTACAAATACCTGTGAGCGGCTTAATAAAGCACTATTCACTTCAAACGATGGATTCTCCGTAGTCGCGCCGATAAAGGTAATCAAGCCGCTTTCTACAAAAGGTAGAAAGGCATCCTGCTGACCTTTGTTAAAACGGTGGACTTCATCCACAAATAATATAGTTTTTCGGCCATGATGTTGCAAAGTCAGCTCTGCACGCTCTACTGCCTCACGAATATCTTTAATGCCAGATAACACAGCAGAAATCGGAATGAATTCAGCATCTGCGGTATTGGCAATCAAGCGCGCCAAGGTGGTTTTACCTACGCCTGGCGGGCCCCACAAAATCAGAGAGGGTAATTTTCCAGACTGGAAAGCCAATCGCAGCGGTTTACTTTCACCTAAAAGATGTGATTGCCCAACCACTTCATCTAAGGTTTTTGGACGTAATCGCTCGGCGAGTGGTGCTTGCGGCTGTTTAGAGGTAAATAAACTACTCAAAAATTGTTACCTATGATGTCCAAATAAAAAGGGTTGCAAGCTGTTAAGCTTGCAACCCTAAATAATATCACTGAAAGTAATGATTATATTCAATCTATTGAATCAGCAATCAACTTCAAATAAACTTTAACCAAGCTATTCGCCAACTACATCCACTCCTTTTGGCGGTTTGAATAGAAAAGTTTTGGCATCGATTACTGGATTAGCTTCAAGATTAGTAAAAATGATTTTAGTTAGGTGACCGAAGCTATCTAACATAATCATTTCCTGTAAAACATCGTCTTTAAAACCCAAACTTATATTATCAAAACCTGAATCTTTATCTTTTGGATTGGTACTCACCCAGTCTACCTTGTCTTTACGATAGGCATTAACTAGTTTAAAGTTTTTATCCAAACTATCTTCGCCAGCCAATAAAGCCGCCGGGCTAGCGCCAAGTGCTTTACTGAGTTCTCTCACCGTCACTTGCGCTAATTCAGTATCGTAAAGCCAAACTTGCTTACCGTCACTAATGATTTGCTGTTCGAATGGCTTATTGTAATCCCACCTAAATTTATTCGGTCGCTTCAACTGCATTTGGCCATACACATCCTGAATTTTCTGGCCTTTTTTATCGGTCACTACTTGATGAAAGTCAGCGCGTATCGATTGGGTTTTCTCATAAAAATTCTTAAGGCTAGCACTGCCATCTGCATTTGCTAACATTGGTATAAACAACAAGCCAGCCAATATTACGATTTTAAATTTACGCATCCATTTCCTTATTTTGATCTTTTACATTTATCAGTATTAAACATCATGATGCGGCGCTAGCACTTCACGATTGCCATTAGTCTGCATGGCGGACACTAATCCAGCACGCTCCATATCTTCAATTAACCTTGCTGCACGGTTATAGCCGATACGCAATTGCCGCTGCACCCCTGAAATACTAGCTCTACGTGTTTTAAGTACGATACCGACGGCTTCATCATAAAGTGGATCAACTTCTGAGCCACCACTTGAATTTGAACTGCCACTGTCAGAAAAGTCAGCATCGCCTTCTAAAGCCTCATTGCTTAGGATGCCTTCAATATAGTTTGGTTCACCCTGCGCCTTAAGGTAATTCACTACTTTATGCACTTCTTGGTCTGAAACAAACGCGCCATGAATACGCAACGGATAACCAGTGCCTGGCGGCATATACAACATATCGCCCTGACCTAGTAAGGCCTCCGCGCCCATTTGATCTAATATAGTTCGTGAATCAATTTTACTTGAGACCTGAAAAGAAACGCGGGTTGGAATATTGGCCTTAATTAAGCCGGTAATCACATCTACTGACGGACGCTGGGTAGCAAGCACCAAATGAATGCCAGAAGCACGCGCCTTTTGTGCTAGGCGTGCTATTAGCTCTTCAACTTTTTTGCCCACCACCATCATTAAATCGGCCAACTCATCTATCACCACTACAATTAGCGGCATTTCCATCAGCGGTTCTGGCTCGTCTGGCGTTAGGCTAAATGGATGCGGAATTTTTTCACCCGCTTTATCCGCATCTCTAATCTTTTGGTTATAACCAGCCAAATTACGCACACCTAGCATAGACATTAATTTATAGCGGCGCTCCATCTCCGCCACGCACCAGTTAAGCGCATTTGCAGCTTGTCGCATATCGGTAACCACAGGTGCTAGCAAATGCGGAATACCTTCATACACTGAAAGCTCTAACATTTTCGGGTCTATCAAAATCATACGCACTTGACTGGCATCCGCCTTGTAGAGCAAACTTAAAATCAGCGCGTTAATAGCCACAGATTTACCCGAACCGGTAGTCCCTGCAACTAACACATGCGGCATTTTTGCTAAATCAGCGACTGCTGGTTTACCTGCAATATCCTTACCTAAACATATGGCAAGTGGTGACTTTACATCGGCATAAGCTTGGCTGCTCATGATTTCCGACAAATAAACAATTTGGCGCTTAGGATTAGGAATCTCTAAACCCATACAGGTTTTACCGGGGATAGTTTCTACCACGCGAACACTCACCACGGACAGCGCACGCGCTAAATCCTTAATTAAATTTGTAACTTGGCTGCCCTTAACACCGGCGGCTGGCTCTAACTCAAAACGCGTAATGACTGGACCTGGCAAGGCAGTAAGTACCTTTACTTCAATGCCAAAATCCATTAATTTTCGTTCAATCAAACGTGAAGTAAAATCTAAGGTTTCGGCAGATTGCGGCTCAACCGTGCCTGATGGCTCATCTAACAAATACAAAGGTGGCAAGCTAGAATCTGGCAAGGTTTCAAATAATGGCGCCTGTTTTTCTTTTTGTACACGCTCACTTTGTATCACTTCAAAAGCTGGCACTTCAATCAATACCGGCTCACGATCCACAACTCTTTTGCGCTCAGCATGAACAAATTCAGAACGTTCTAACTCAACCACTTTACCGGCTTTTCTATCTTGCCAATCTTGTAATTTGAACTTAATGAATTCGTAGCTGGCAATTAATGCAGCGCCAAATTTTTCGGTAATCATGATCCAAGACCAGCCGGTAAACAGACTAAAGCCGATAACGAACATCACAATTAATAACATACTAGAACCAGTATAGCCAAACATCATGCGTAAACTGCTATCTACCGATGACCCTAACATGCCGCCGGGTGCTAGTGGCAATGAGGCTGGTAGGCTAACCAAATGTCCTGCCTCTAAAGTGCTTGAGGCAATGAGCACTAGAGCGAAGCCTATGAAATTAAACAGTAAAAATGGCTTTTCGTTCAAATCCACAGCTTCTAACTTTAAATAAACAAACCACATGGCATAAAAAGCCAACACTGCCCACCACCATGCAGAAAAACCAAACAAATAAAGTAGCATATCTGACAGCCATGCACCAACATTACCGCCACTATTGTGAATAATAGAACTATCAGCCGCCATATGCGACCAAGAAGGATCTTCGCGATGGTAGCTAAAAAGGATAATGGCAATATAAAGCCCGGACAAGACTAAACCGAGCCACCATGCTTCTTTAATTAGCGTAGCAACAAGTTGATTCGATTTACTGACTTCAGCTTCACGTCGTGCATTCGCAGGAGTTGATTTTTTGAAAAACAAGATAGTCAAAACCTCAGGTATAGTTGACGTTAAATTTATACTGCAAATTTAATTATAGCAGTATCAAAGTGGATGCGTAGCTAATACAATATCAATCTAACTAATCAGATGCAAAACTAGGAACCGATCATGGATATTGGTATTAAAGAACAAGACAGGAAAAATGTTGCCCAAGGTTTATCACACCTATTAGCCGACACATATACACTTTATCTTAAAACCCATTATTTTCATTGGAACGTCACTGGCCCAATGTTCAACACTTTGCATTTAATGTTTGAGGGGCAATATACTGAACTAGCACTTGCGGTTGATTTGGTCGCGGAACGTATTCGCGCTTTAGATGTTTACGCACCTGGCACCTATCGTGACTTTGCAAAACTATCGTCTATTAAAGAAACTGAATCTGTACCTAAAGCACAAGACATGATTAAAGAATTAGTTGAGGGTCATGAAGCGGTATGTCGAACAGCACGCAGCGTTTTCCCTGCGGCCGACCAAGCTTCTGATGAGGCGACTAAAGACTTGCTAACACAACGACTACAGTTACATGAGAAAACCGGTTGGATGTTACGTAGCCTATTAGAGAAGTAGTTTGTAGTTAGAAAACTACAGATGGCTACTCAGTTTATGCCGCAGAAGTTATATCAGTACTAATTTGGCCATAATTTGAATTTATACAATTCAAATTTAGCGGCATTTTTAATCTCTGTTAAGGGCCAACAGCTCTAACAATTTACTATTACATATTAGAATTTATCAAAGGCTTTTATCATGGCAACACGTCACATTCATCTTCTTATTTTAGGCTCAGGCCCGGCTGGATATTCTGCTGCAGTTTATGCTGCCCGCGCCAACCTCAACCCAGTATTAATTACCGGAATTGCACAAGGTGGCCAGTTAATGACTACCACTGAAGTCGATAATTGGCCAGCCGATGCAGATGGCGTACAAGGTCCTGAATTAATGGCACGCTTTCAAAAGCATGCCGAGCGCTTTAATACTGAAATGATTTTTGACCATATACACACCACATATTTAGCTGAAAAACCAATTCGCTTAGTAGGTGATAGCGGTGAATATACTTGCGATGCACTTATTATCGCCACTGGGGCGTCTGCGCAATACTTAGGTTTGCCTAGTGAAGAGAAATTTTCTGGGAAAGGTGTTTCCGCCTGCGCCACTTGTGATGGATTTTTCTATCGTAATCAAGAAGTTGCAGTCATCGGCGGCGGTAATACTGCCGTTGAAGAAGCACTTTATTTATCCAATATTGCTAGCAAAGTAACGCTAGTACACAGACGCGATAAATTCAAAGCCGAAGCAATTTTAGTAGACAAATTACTTGCGCGTGTGGCTGAAGGAAAAATTGTTTTAGAAACTTTCCAAACACTAGATGAAGTATTAGGCGATGACAGCGGTGTAACCGGTATGCGTTTGAGAAATGTGAATGATGGCAGTACCAAAGAGATCGCTTTAATGGGTGTATTTATTGCCATTGGCCATAAGCCAAACACAGAAATTTTTGCCGGTCAATTGGAAATGCTAGGTGGTTATATCATGACCCAAATGGGTCGTGCTGGTAATGCCACAGCCACAAGCATTCCTGGTGTGTTTGCAGCTGGTGATGTGCAAGACCATATTTACCGCCAAGCTGTAACAAGTGCTGGCACAGGCTGCATGGCGGCTTTAGATGCTGAACGTTATTTAGATCAATAATACATATTGCTAGGGACAATATGGCTATTGTCCCTACTATTATTTAACATGACGAATATTAAACCAAGCCAAATTAAACTTGGCAAGATTAAATCAAGCAACATTAAGCCAAGCAACATCAATCTAGGCACACATATCGCTGTGACAAAACCTGACAACGAAGACCTTAATCTGTTTCGTGAAGCGGTAAAAGATGTAATACCCTTGCCCGCTCGGCATGCGAAGGTGCGGCTAGACTTGCAACAAGCTAAACCAAGACCTATCCCAAAAAGATTGAAGCGAGATGATCAACAGGCGCTTGCTGACTCATTATCAGATCATTTTATTCCAGCCTACGAACTAGAAGCGGGCGCACCGATTTCTTATTTAAGCGCAGGCCATTCACCAGAAATTTTAGTTAAATTACGTCGTGGCCATTGGCCAGTGCAAGCGGCGATTGATTTACATGGCATGATTAGTGATGATGCTAGACTATATACATCAACATTTATTGGTGACTGCAAAAGCCGTGGTATTCGCTGCGTGCGTATTGTGCATGGTAAAGGGCTTAGCTCGCGCAATCAAGAGCCTGTACTAAAGAACAAGCTACGTGGCTGGCTAATGCAAAAAAATGAAATAATTGCTTACGTGGAAGCCAAAAGGCAAGATGGTGGCTGTGGCGCTGTCATTGTCTTGATTAAAGCTTAGTCTAATACTCATTATTCCAACTTAGCTTAAGGATCAAATTAAAGACTGATTTCAAAACAGATTTAAAGACCTAGGTCACTTAAACTAGCATGATCATCAGGGCGTCGACCTAAAGCCCAAAAAAACTTACGCTCAGTTTCCTTAATGGCTAAATCATTAATACTGGCATAGCGAAACTCCATCAAACCATTCGCATCAAACTGCCAGTTTTCATTGCCGTAAGACCTAAACCAATGACCCGCAGCATCGCACCATTCATAAGCAAACCTTACTGCAATACGATTTTCTTCAAACGCCCATAATTCTTTAATTAACCTGTATTGCTGTTCATTCGCCCATTTTTTCGTCAAAAATTCCACAATTGCTGCGCGCCCATGAGGAAACTCCGCGCGGTTACGCCATTGAGAATCTTGTGTATAAACCAAAGAAACCCGCTGTGGATCGCGACTATTCCAACCATCTTCGGCCATCCGTACCTTTTGCAGGGCAGTTTCGCGAGTAAATGGCGGCACTGGCGGGCGGATTTCTACATTAACGGTCATCATTTATTTTCTATAATTTTACAAACATGAAATATATTACTCATCAAAAATTACTTACTCACCCAAAAATCCACCACTTTGATGTGCCCATAAAGTCGCATATAAACCACCTAATTTTAGCAAAGATTGATGGTCGCCCTCTTCGATTATTTTACCTTCATCCAGCACAATCAACCTATCCATTGCCGCGATAGTAGACAAGCGATGCGCAATGGCAACTACAGTCTTGCCTTCCATCAAGGTATATAAGCTCGCTTGTATTGCCACTTCTACTTCAGAATCCAATGCGCTAGTCGCTTCATCCAATAGCAATATTGGTGCGTCTTTAAGCATAACGCGAGCAATGGCTATCCTCTGCCGTTGGCCACCGGAGAGCTTTACACCACGCTCGCCGACGTGTGCATCATAAGCAGTTCGGCCTTTTGCATCCGTAAGGCCTAAAATGAATTCATGGGCTTCCGCATGTTTCGCAGCGCTGATCATTTCTGCTTCAGTGGCGTCAGGGCGGCCATATAAAATATTATCGCGTACACTGCGATGCAATAATGAAGTATCTTGCGTCACCATGCCAATCTGGCTGCGTAAGCTATTTTGTGTAACCAGTTTAATGTCTTGACCATCGATTAATATTTGGCCCTGTTCTACGTCATAAAAGCGTAGCAGTAAATTGACAATCGTTGACTTACCCGCGCCAGAGCGTCCAACTAGACCAACTTTTTCACCTGATTTAATATTCAACTTAAGGGCCTGCAACACTGGCGTTTTCAAGCCATAGGAAAAGTTGACGGTTTCAAATTGGACATTGCCAGCACTAACGACCAGCGGTTGTGCTTCGGCTACATCGGTAATCTGCTGCGCCATGGATAAAGTGTTGACGCCATCTTGCGCAGTACCAATTTGTTCATAAAGCGAGGTAAGTTCCCACATCACCCAATGCGATATTCCGTTTAGACGTAAGGCCATTGCGGTAACTGCAGCGACGCCACCTACGCTCATTTCGCCTTCAGTCCATAGCCACAAAGCAACGCCAGAGGTAGAAATAATCAGCAGCACGTTCAGTATATGATTAACGATTTCAACACCAGACACATAGCGCATCTGCGCATTAACTGTGCCTAAAAATTCGTGCATTGCCGATTTGGCATAAGTAGCCTCGCGCCCAGCATGTGAAAATAGCTTAACCGTACTAATATTAGTATAAGCATCGGTAATACGCCCTGACATTAGTGATCTGGCATCGGCTTGTTGTTGTGAGACTTTAGCTAAACGTGGCACAAAGTAACTAAGAGACGAAATATAACAAAGTACCCAAGCTAAAAATGGCAGCATCACCATCGTGTTGAAATGCCCAACAACGGCAACCATAGTCACAAAATAAATAATCACAAAAACCAAAATATCCGCCACGATAAAAAATACATCGCGCACAGCCAAGGCAGTTTGCATGACTTTTGCCGAGACGCGACCGGCAAATTCATCTTGATAAAAGCTCATACTTTGACTCAGCATGAGTCTGTGGAAATTCCAGCGCAAGCGCATAGGAAAATTACCCGCAAGCGCTTGGTGTTTAATAAAAGTCTGCAAAGTAATTAATATTGGACTAAGTAACAACAAGCCTACTAACAGCAATAAGTGCTGCTTCTCTGTGACCCATAATAAATCTGCAGAAGTTTTACTAAGCCAATCCACTAACTTGCCCATTACAGCAAACAAAAGTGCTTCAAAGCTACCAATAATGGCAGTGAAGAACATCATCGCAAAAATTAATGTCCTAGAACCTTGGGTGCATGACCACAAAAAAGGCCACAACGCCTGTGGCGGAGGATCAATTTCGTTGCTAGGAAAGGGATTTAATAGGTTTTCAAACCAGTGCAGCATAGAGTGATTTTCAGTTCAGAATTAATACTGTTTAACTACTAATTTTTTGATGGGGTCTAGAGCTTGAGTCTTTTTTATCTAAAGTCGACCTTAAGCTAATAATTAAAATTGCGTTAAAAATTGTGTCATAGTAATTTGCTATCAGTTTCTAGTTTACCAGTGCAAAGCTAAAAATTTATACTTTAGCAATCAGGCAAACAACTTCTGCCGCAATGCCTTCGCCCCTGCCGGTAAAGCCTAACTTTTCAGTAGTAGTCGCTTTCACGTTTATCGCATCTAGCATTACCGCACAATCTTCGGCAATATTCATACGCATTTGTTCAGTATGTGGCGATAATTTTGGTAGCTCGCAAATGACAGTGCAATCCAAATTACTCACACCATAACCTTTGCCCTTCATTAAGGCCACAACCTGCCTTAATAACTCGCGTGAATTAATGCCTTTATATTGCATATCCGTCGGTGGAAAATGTTTGCCGATGTCACCTAGCGCCGCTGCGCCTAATAGCGCGTCACAAATGGCATGCAGCAATACATCTGCATCAGAATGACCATCCAAGCCTTTTTCAAAAGGAATATCTACGCCACCTATGATGCATTTTCGTCCTAGCACTAGCCGGTGAACATCAAAACCATGACCGATTCTTATCGCCATATTGGGTGTCACAATCATTTTTTCTCCGAATGCATTAAAGCAGAAACAACGGCTAAATCTTGCAGATAGGTAACTTTGAGGTTACGCAATTCACCCGCCACTAATTGTGGCTTCAAACCCAAAGCTTCAACGGCTTCAGCTTCATCGGTAGGACTACCATTAAACTGAATAAGCGCCTCTTTTAGTGTCGCATATCTAAACATTTGTGGTGTTTGCGCCTGCCATAAATCAACGCGCGGCACAGTGGCCGATACACGCTGCTCAGTATCTGCACGCTTTAAGGTATCTGCCAGCGGCAATGCCAGTAAGCCACCTACGGAGTCATTTTCTAAGGTAGTTAAAAGATGGTTTAACAATTGATTGGTTAAACCTGGTCTAGCCGCATCATGCACTAAAATCCAGTCATCGGCTGCCACTTGCGCTTCTATTGCAATCAAGCCATTCAACACCGTTATAGCCCGCGTATTGCCGCCACAATAATGTACTTGGGATTTACTACTGGCATTCAGATAAGTGCTAGACCAGTGCGTGTCGTCAGCACTGAGTATAATATTAATACTACTAATTTTAGTTGCACTATCAAACACTTCAATCACACGCTGAATCAGTGACTTACCATTTAAACTCAAATATTGTTTAGGTGCGCCTGCACCCATGCGACTGCCGCTACCTGCGGCTGGAATAATGACATGAAAACGCGCCATGCTAACTATTGAATAAGTGATAAATCATACGCAAATTTTAACATAGCGCGCTCGTTTGATACTTAAGCAATTGATGGGTGACGTTAGTTTTTTAAATACACCGTGCTGATAAAAACCGCTATTCGTCCAATAAGACTGATGTAGAAATTTTCTAATACTTCACTTCCGGCTAGCAGACGTTGAGATTGAGTGTGTCGGTTAATGCCATTTGGGGTAACTCCAACATCAAAATGTCGTTAAATTAAACTTACCCCACTAAGTTAGCCCAATTAAATGGGGTATGTCAAGCTACACTATGCGACTACCATAGACGTAAAAAAAGCCTAGAAGGTTGAATTTACTAGGCTTTAGATACTTTTTGATGCTGGGTGAAACACTTAAATGGTGCTGGCGTCAATCGAACAAATCGCTATAAACTAATAGATAAGCCATTCTATAAAAATTAAAATTATCGCGTACCCTCAAACGTACCCAATAAAATTGATGCTGCCCTGTTACCACTCAAAACTTAATCACTAAAAAATGTCACCGAGGCAACACTAAGATTAACTAACAGCCGGCTCTATTATAGGGTACATAATTTCTCCTCATTTATTCAGCCTTAATCACATCAATGGAAAAATGAAACCTTCCGTCATCGCCTTTTGATTTAGATTTAGTAAGCCAAAATCGCGGGCGTAAAAAAACCGCCGAAGCGGGTTGGCTATTCGTTATTCTATTTTTGTTAATCCACCTATATTGACAAAGTCGCCGCTAGCAGTCTTCTTCCATTTGCATTCAACGATAGATTGTTTCAATGCATTAAATCCATTGCGAGCCTTAAACGTCACCTGAACGCGATATACTCCCTTTTTTTCTTCCTGAAAGAATTTTTTATAATCTGAAACATTGTAAACATTTGGGATTTCAGCTCCTTCAGGAAATTTTAACGAGGCCTGAATGGCGTCAGCACACTTATTTGACAAAGCGTCAAGGGTTGCGCTTTTCGCTTTAGCTTCTTTTTGCTCAGGCGTAAGCGTTACATTACTATTTTTTGAATTAGATGCCGCTTGAACGATAATGCCAATAGCCATAAACACAAGTAAAGTCTTTGTAATGTTGCCCATTCCCTTTTT
>CAIYLB010000099.1 GCA_903926935.1 uncultured Pseudomonadota bacterium | reverse complement strand
TGGACTTCCCCCGATTTAGTAGACAGTTGATAATGTCCGAACTTACTAAAAGGAAGTTAAATGAAAGGCATCAGATATACGGACGAGTTTAAGGCAGAAGCGCTTAAACAAATGACAAAACGAGGTCACAGTGCAGTTGAAGTTGCCAGTCGATTGGGTATTACCGACAAAAGCTTATATCGCTGGAAAGCTGAAGCTGAGAAGCAATTAAAGCAGCCGGATAGCGAAGATGTTGCCAGCTTAAAGCTTGAGATAGCCAAACTGAACAAAGCCCTGAAACGCGCCACTGAAGAGCGAGAAATTCTAAAAAAGGCCGCGGTGTACTTTGCAAATCACCCCGAGTGAAGTACAAATTTATCCAAGCGCACAACAAGCATTTTAAGATCATTACAATGTGTCAGGTGCTGAATGTAAATCGGAGTGGTTATTACGCATGGAGTTGCAAACCAGATTCTGCCCGTGCATTAGATAACGCAGTACTGTTGGGTGAAATCAAACAATTCTTTGCCGCAAGCGGCAATATCTACGGCAGTCCAAGGATCTACCGTGACTGCAAAGCTGCCGGCTTAGCCTGTAGTGAAAATCGTGTCGCTAGGTTGATGCACCAAGCCAAGGTTCATGCTGTGCGTGGCTATCGCCGTGCACGCTACAAAGCAGGTAAGCCTGCGACTGCTGCACCCAATCGCTTGCGTCAAGTATTTGTAGCGTCTGCACCTGATGAGGTCTGGGTCACGGACATCACCCAAATTTACACCCATGAAGGTTGGCTTTATTTAGCCGCGGTGATTGATTTGTACTCACGCGCGGTGGTGGGCTGGAGCATGCAGGGGCACATTCGTACAGAATTGGTTTTGGATGCGATGCTGATGGCTAAATGGCGTAGACAGCCTAAACAGCCTGTAGTGATTCACTCAGATCAAGGCAGCCAATTTGGCAGTGATGATTTTAATCGCTGGTGCAAGGAAAACAACTTCGTAACCAGCATGAGTCGCCGTGGCAACTGTTACGACAATGCCGCCATGGAGTCTTTCTTTAGTAGCCTAAAGAAAGAGAAAACTAGAGGTAAAATTTACAACACAAGAGAGGAGCTAAAAGCAGAGATATTTGATTACATCGAAGTGTTTTATAATCGTGTTCGCAGGCATAGTTATTTGAATTATTTAAGCCCCGTTCAGTTTGAACAACAACAAATCGGACATTGAAAAATGTCTACATTATTGGGGGAAGTCCAACTAGCCAGCAAACATTTATTGGAGATATGCAATGACTGCACAAAGAAAATATAAAAGTGACGCTTTTGAAGCGATACATGCTGCTGCCACTGGCATGCAAGGTGCTGGCGTCATAAGCAAAACAACTATGCGTGAATACGATGCGCTCTGTATTGCTGAAGCGCCTAGCTTCGATCCTGTTGATATTCGTAAAATACGTGAATCAAATAATCTAAGTCAGCCTGTATTTGCAGGCTACCTCAATGTATCAAGATCTACGATCGAAAAGTGGGAGAGCGGAGACAAGCACCCTACTGGAGCCGCACTTCGACTTTTGTCTGTTGTAAGTCGTCACGGCCTGAAGATTTTAAGCTGATTTATACATAGAAACTTTTCGTTTTTGTGTATAATATTTTTATCATAAAACACATGGATGGTGTCACTTATAGTGTCACTGATTCGACAGCGATTCGACGGTTAAAAGTGGCTGCAATGCTAGTAAACATGGGGATCACAGAGGTTTATTCTGCTTACAGATTATCCTCCCGGTGGGGACGCCAGTTAAATGGCAAATTTTTCAGAGGTTCTCTCTGATTCAAATAATCAAAAAAAATCCATGTAAAAAACTTCAAAAAATACAATCAATAGATAATTTAAATTGTGTTTTATGATCAGGTTTTATATTATTCCTGCCGTACCAATAAGAAAATGACTAACAGTCAACTTGTAATGTCAGAAAGGCACGCGGTTGTTATTAACATCATTTAAAGTAAAATGTAACTATTGCGTCGAGTTACTCAAATAAATTTAAGGCTAGTCTGTAATACGGTTAATTGTTGATACGATTTCATGCAATTAATCATTTTTTGCTGATTAATTAGCATGAAAATTGGAATAATGTAGTCTTTAGCGTATCCTGACGGATGTTTTGGTTCATGGTTTGCAATATACCGAGTAAATTTAATGGTGTTTGTCATTTTTTGATGCCGTTAGATTAGATTTATACGCAACATTTGTAATAGTAAAATACAACAACTTACCCAAGGAAAGGATTAAATATGCATAAAAGCGCAATCCTCCAATACCTAAAAAAACATGGTCAAAAAATAGATTGGGAAATAGCTGCGGCTACCGATATACCAATTAATGATGTGCGTGAGTGTCTTTCAGATCTTTCTGAGCAAGGCGAGATTTCACGATGCATAGTCACTAGATTTGCTGATGGAAAACCTGTTGAAGGAATGTTGTGCCGTATTTCTGGCACCATCCCACCACAGGCACCAGGCCGCAAGCCAGGTGCACCAGTCGCGGAATAATGCATGCTTGATGGCGCGTATCCCACGCTTCCAACAGGACTAACAAAAGCACTTTCTCTCAAACAGCCTTTTGCATGGCTTATTGCCAATGGCTACCTTCTCGTCGATGACCGCACTTGGGGAACCCAATATCGCGGACCATTGTTAATTCATGCGAGTAAAGGGCTTTACGAAGCCTATTACGATTATCTTAAATCTAGCACTGACATTCCTTTACCAACTAAAGATAAGCTTGAATATGGGGGCGTTGTAGGGTTAGCGAATTTAGTCCTTTGTTGTCGCCCTAAAGAGCTGCCAGCAAACATAAGCCGTGAGCAGCGCGCCCATTTTGGTGGCGTCAATCAGGAGTATTTCGGTTTTCTGTTCGATCAAGCCAGTCCTTTGAAACTGATGCCGTGCCGCGGAAAACTTGGGATTTTTGAGATTAACCTAGACGAACTATTAACAGCAGAACCCATTGCGCAGGCTGAATTGTTTTAGATTAAACTTTATTGCTCAATAATCACTAATTAGCCTAGGTTAAGTTCTTATATTGAGTGCTTATGATTAAATACTTAGTTTAGTGCAATGAGTTGAATTAATTTACGGCTATTTACCAATCAATAAACCTCCAAAGAAGAATTTATGAAAGCTAAAGACACCTCTCAAGACAGCATTCAAGTCGCTATAGATGTACAAAACGCAATAGAGGCACAACCAGAGCCGCTGACAGTCATCACTAAAGCACCTACGGCACAGGCTCAGCGTAATAATCCACTGCATGGATTAACGCTTGAAATGATATTAACCTCACTAGTAAATCATTTTGGCTGGAGAGACCTTGCTGAACGCATCCCAGTACGCTGTTTTAGCAGCGATCCTAGTATGTCATCTAGCCTTAAGTTTTTGCGTAAAACGCCTTGGGCACGCGATAAAGTTGAGAGTCTTTATGCATTTATGTTGAGAGACATTGCACGAAAAAATTCTGAGCACACTTCTGATAAGGATGAAGGCATCACTGATTAATACTACAAATACATGTAGTTTGTCATATACATAGTTTTTATATAGATTTGAGATATTTTACTATGGTATTACCTGATTAATCTCAAGATCAACATTAGCAGCATTTGGTTTAAAGCTGCTACTTATCCCCTGAAAATCTCCGGTTTTACCCCTAGCATCGCCCGTTTTTGAAACGCGTGCCACTAAAACAACGTCACTGGCTTGAGAAAGTTTATGGTCAGGTGTGATCGCGGTGCTGTCATCTAAATGATAAGTATACGGTAAGTCTTTAACGCTGATGCGAACGATGGCAAGTGGCATAGCAGAACCCTGTGCAGCGCGAGCAAAAATAAATACAGTAGCTGCAGGGTCTAATTTAGTTGCTAGTGTTGGAGAAATTCGTACAGAGCCACTGATGCCAGTAAATACTGAAATACCCTTTGTATCAGTCGCAGAAGTTTTTTCGCCAGACAAGATATAGACTTCTTTAAGTGCAGCTTTCACTTCTGGCAACATTTTAGAATCCGCAGGCAGATCTTTTTCTAAACGCTCCCATAATACAATCGCTTGCTTATAGTCTTTGCGGTCGAATGCGGCAGTACCTGCAAGTGTTAGTGATTTTAGATGATGTGGGTTTATTTTAAGTGCTTGATCAAGTAATTCTTGTGGTCGACCTGTAAGATTATAGCCATTCACAACAGCTAAAGCGTCAGCATAATCAGCGAGTAATTGCGGGTCATTTGGTATTAACTTAACCGCGTGTTCGTAAGCAATAAGCGCGTCAGCGTATAGCTTGATTCCCACGTAAGACTTAGCCAGCAGTATCCAGCCAGTGCCGTCACCAGGATTTTTTTCTAATTTAGTTTTGAGCACTTTTAATAGCGATTGCATGTCGCCATCCAGCGCTATTTGCTCGACATTATTTTGCGGATTTATTGCCGCTGGATTGCCTATCTTCAGATAGATTAATGAGGCTGCCAGTGGTAATAAAACCAACAAAATAAGCGCCAACCGACGATCAGGTTTACTCGCCCTAATCTTAGTTAAGCTCGTTTGGCCAATTTCATCTAGCATACGACGTTGCATCTCATTTTTAGCAATTTCGTATTGTGCGGCATCTAATACGCCATTAATTTTATCCTGTTCTATCTCGTCAAATTGTTGACGAAAAATCTCACGCTTCTCAGCATTAGCATCCGTTATTACTATGCCGTTTGGCCACAATAGCGCTGGCAGAATCAGCGCAAGTGCGCCCACAATTAAAACCCCTGCAATTACCCAAAACATGACCATTATGATTCCTTATTCATTGCTAGTAGCTCACGCACTTTTCGTACTTCATCAGCATTAAGCGGCGCATCAACGATTGATTTTTCGCGACGTCTAAGGGTGACGAATAAACCTATGCCGCCGGCAAATAACAATGCAAATGGCCCTAGCCATAACAATAGCGTTGTTGATTTTAATGGTGGGCGATATCGTACAAAGTCACCATAACGCGCGACTAAATAATCAATGATGGCTTTGTCGCTCATGCCTTTAGCGGCCATTTCACGTATTTCTTGCTTCAAATCCTGCGCGAGATCTGCGTGTGAATCAGCCAGCGTTTGGTTTTGGCACACCAAACAACGTAATTGTTCTGAGAGTCGCTGTACTTGCGCTTCAGCAACCGCGTCATTTTGCATAGGTCGCGCCTCTTGCGCCCAAGTACTAGAAATCTGCAACATACAAAAAACGAGCATTAATCGTAAGCAAAAGTTTTGCATTATTCAGCCTGCAATTTTTTAACTAAAGGAACAATGACTTCGCGTAAGCTTTGCATGGTAATCGGCCCAGTTTTTTTGTAGGCGATAATGCCTTTTTTATCAATTACATACGTTTCTGGTACGCCATAAACACCATAATTAATCCCGACGCGCCCATCAACATCCATTATCGTTGTCATGTACGGATTACCACCTTGCGCTAACCATTGCAACGCTTCATCGCGCGTGTCTTTGTAATCCATACCGACTACTGGTACAAAGCCAGTTTTGGCTAGGCTGACTAATAACGGATGTTCTTCTTTGCAAGCGCCGCACCAAGATGCCCAAACGTTTAATAGCCAAACCTTTCCCAGCATGTCTTTGCCTGAAAATACTTGCTCAGGATTATCTAAACGAGGCAGACTAAATTGCGGTGCAGGTTTGCCAACCAAGGGTGAAGGCACTTCGCGCGGATCTAGATTTAGGCCGATAAAAAGAAATCCAACCATGACCAAAAATATTACTAAAGGTAATAAAAAACGTTTCACACCAGAGCCTCATTCAGTTTTAAATCAGCCTCTTTTGCAAGGCGTTTACGCATGCGATAGCGTTTGTCAGATAAGGCCAGTAAACCACCCAAGCCCATCATTAAGCAGCCAAACCAGATCCATTCCACCATTGGTTTATAGTAGATACGCACACTCCAAGCACCATCTTCTAGCGGCTCACCTAATGAAGCGTACAAATCATGGATAATCGCAGGGCTAATGCCCGCCTCCGTCATCGGCATATTCTGTACCGTATACAGTCTTTTTTCAGACGAAAGTGTTGTTCTTACTGCGCCATTTTTAGTGACTAACAACTGGCCTCGACTAGCCGTATAGTTTGGCCCTTGAATTTCCTCTACACCTTTAAAAGTGAAGTCGTAACCGGCTAAGTGCGCTACTTCTCCGGGTAACATACGTACCGCTATTTCAGATTCAAAACCTTTAACAATAGTTACACCTAATGTGAATACTGCAATGCCTAAGTGTGCAATGACCATGCCCCACCATGAGCGAGGAATGGCTTTTACACGATGAAGCAGTGGTTGATCTGTAATGCTTAAACGTTGATAGACCAAGTTGGCACTGGTAGCAAATATCCAGAAAGATAAGAATAAACCTAAGCCTATCATTGGCGTCCAATGGCCCAGTAATACTGGCAGTATCATTGCCGTCGCAACGCTCACACCAAATGCCCAACGTAAACGCATAGCTAATTCAGGTAAGGATGAATTTTTCCAGCGTGCGATTGGACCGATACCCATCAGAAATAATGCTGGCGTCATTAATGGTACAAAAACTGTATCAAAATATGGCGGCCCGACTGAGATTTTACCTAGACCTAGCGCATCTAAAAATAGCGGATATAAAGTACCCAGTAATACTGAAAAAGCCGCCACGGCTAACAGCACGTTATTGGCTAAGAGAAAACTCTCACGCGAAACAACCGCAAACTTACCACCCCGCCCTACCGTTGGAGCACGCCAAGCAAATAAGGCTAATGAACCACCAATAACCACTACCAAAAATACTAAAATAAACAAGCCGCGGCGTGGATCAGTAGCAAAAGCATGTACTGAAGTGAGTACGCCAGAGCGGACAAGGAAAGTACCCAGTAAACTTAATGAGAACGCGCAAATTGCCAGTAAAACTGTCCAAGCTTTGAAGCTGCCGCGTTTTTCTGTTACTGCTAACGAATGAATAAGCGCAGTGCCGACCAACACCGACGGCAGCAACCCGGCGTACTGGTCCAAAGGGCACCTACCCACCATAGGTGAGATAGCACAGCTTGGCGGGCAGAATGTCAACAACTGCACGTTCTCGACACTGGGGCTTAACTGCGATGGC
>CAIYLB010000098.1 GCA_903926935.1 uncultured Pseudomonadota bacterium | reverse complement strand
TCTATCGTGTTGAGTACTTTAATAGTTTTACCCTAATTAACACCACACTAGGAGATCTTGATGTCAGTGGCTAATGTAATGAAAATGGTAGAAGAAAACGACATTAAATTTGTTGATTTTCGTTTTACAGACACACGCGGTAAAGAACAGCACGTAACTGTGCCAGTTTCTCATTTCGATGAAGCTAAATTTACTGAAGGCCATGCGTTTGACGGCTCTTCAATTGGCGGTTGGAAAGGCATTCAAGCCTCTGACATGCAATTAATGCCAGATCCAACAACAGCTAATATCGACCCCTTTATGGACGAGCCTACGCTTATCCTTACTTGTGATGTTGTTGATCCTACAGATGGTAAAGGTTACGACCGTTGCCCGCGTAGCTTGGCTAAGCGTGCTGAAGCTTACTTAAAATCTAGTGGCCTTGGTGATACTGCTTACTTTGGCCCTGAACCAGAATTCTTCATTTTCGATTCAATTAATTGGTCAGTAGACATGAGCGGTAGCTCTGTTCGCATAAACTCAGAAGAAGCTGCATGGTCTTCTGGTGAGAAATTTGAAGGCGGCAACACTGGCCATCGTCCAGGTGTTAAAGGCGGTTATTTCCCAGTACCACCAGTCGATTCATTGCAAGATATTCGTTCTGCAATGTGTATTACATTAGAAGCGATGGGCGTGCCTGTTGAAGTGCATCACCATGAGGTGGCTACTGCTGGCCAATGTGAAATCGGTACACAATTCAGCACATTAACAAAACGTGCTGACTGGACTCAAACACTTAAATATGTGGTGTTAAACACAGCACATGCTTACGGTAAAACAGCGACATTTATGCCTAAACCGTTTGCAGGCGATAATGGTTCTGGTATGCACGTACATCAATCTATCTGGAAAGATGGTAAAAACTTGTTTGCTGGTAACGGCTATGCTGGTTTAAGCGATTTTGCGTTGTACTACATTGGCGGCATTATCAAACATGCGCGCGCATTGAATGCGATCACTAACCCAGGCACTAACTCATACAAACGCCTAGTGCCACATTATGAAGCGCCAGTTAAATTAGCTTACTCTGCTAAAAACCGTTCTGCTGCTATCCGTATCCCATTTGTACATTCCGACAAAGCACGCCGTGTTGAAGCGCGCTTTCCAGATCCTATCGCTAACCCATACTTGGCATTTTCTGCATTGATGATGGCTGGTTTAGATGGCGTACAAAACAAGATTCACCCAGGCGAGCCAGCAACAAAAGACTTGTACCATCTTCCACCAGAAGAAGATGCATTAATTCCAACCGTATGTTCTTCAGTAGAGCAAGCGCTTGAGCATCTAGATAAAGACCGCGAGTTCTTAACGCGCGGTGGTGTATTTACTGAAGATTGGATCGACAGTTACATTGCACTTAAGATGGAAGAAGTGAACAAGTTGCGTATGACACCACACCCAGTTGAGTTTGGTTTGTACTACTCTTGCTAAGTGTTAAATTACTTGGCTAATGAATGTTAGTCAAAGTTAATTAAAAAAGGGGCGATTTTTCGCCCCTTTTTTTGTCGGTTTTCTGCGCATTTAAGCTAGCTAATAGGCGTTACATTGCCTAATTAAATCTTTTCTACTACACTGAATCTATGCAGCGATATTTACAATTAATGGCCATTTTG
Source organism: uncultured Pseudomonadota bacterium (assembly GCA_903926935.1). Taxonomy (GTDB): domain Bacteria; phylum Pseudomonadota; class Gammaproteobacteria; order Burkholderiales; family Methylophilaceae; genus Methylotenera. Next base: position 3,023 of record CAIYLB010000098.1, on the reverse strand, counting down.
TTAGTCATGTTATCTAGTCAAGCTAATGCTCAAATCTATAAAACTATAGATGCAGATGGCCGTGTTACTTATTCAAACATCAAAACAAAAGGGGCTAGCCGTTTAGAGCTATATCTTGACGCTAATGATTCCTTAAATGACGAGGCTAAAAAGTCGCAAGACGCTAGCGGCAATAAACGCAGGGCTACACCAGAGAGTTTCCCCAGAGTAGATAAAGAGCAGCAAAGTCAATGAGATGGAAAGCGCCGAGATATTCTAAATAACGAATTAAATGCAGAAAAGACGGCGTTAGAACAAGCAAAAAAGGCCTATATAGCAGGCAAGTCTAAGCCCGAGGTATTGAAGGCGGCCAATGGTCAAACATTTCCTAACGCAGCTAAATCTGATGAGAAAATGAAAGGTCTGCAGGAGAATGTTGATAGCCACCAAAATAATATAATGTTGCTGCAAGAAGAGCTTGATGGGCTCCGCAAATGAAATTTACATCATTTTTTGTTTAACAAAAGTCCGCAATGGGCTTAAGCATGCGATGTAAGCTCAAACATGGTTTAGCAACGGGAATGTTGGTATAGCTTTTGCTTAGATTAATAGTACTATCATTCAACTGACTGAATTTAACTTTACTATGGTTCAACAAACCCCTGATCATTTTGCTGGCTTAGAACATTTGGCTACGGCCATTATCCTTTTGGATGAGAGCCTTAGCGTGGTCTACATCAATCCAGGTGCGGAAATTATTTTTGCCTTTAGCGCAACACATGTCACTGGCACGAAAATCAGTAACGTGTTCCCCGATTGTGAAATCTTAATGCTAGCGATTCGAAACTCTATCGAACATCAAAGCCCATTTCGGGAACACGAGTTTGCCATTAGTACGCACAGGCATCAATCATTTGCGGTTACTTGTACCGTTACGCCAATAGATTCGCCCAACGCCTGTTTAATTTTAGAGTTTCAACAGATGGATGCGCAACTACGCATCGCGCGAGAAGAGCGCATGCTCATTCAGCAGCAAGCCAATGCAGAGCTGTTACGCAACCTCGCCCATGAAATTCGCAATCCATTGGGTGGTTTACGTGGCGCCGCGCAATTGCTAGAGCACGAACTGCCCTCGCCTAGTCTACGTGAGTACACGCAGGTGATTATTAAAGAAGCGGATCGCTTGCAATCATTGATGGATAGATTACTGATTCCGCATCGTGTGCCTAAGTATCAACCGACTAATATTCATGAAGTATTAGAGCGGGTAAGAAGTTTACTGCTGGCTGAATCGCCTAAAGATGTGCTGATTAAACGCGATTACGATTTAAGTTTACCTGAGCTTATCGGTGACCGCGAAAAACTAATCCAAGCGGTGCTCAACATCGCCCGCAATGCGGTGCAAGCAATGCAGGCGCACAATACCGTGGCTAGGCAAATCACGTTTAGAACCCGCGCTGAGCGGCAAGTGACTTTAGCTAGAAAACGCTATCGTGTCGCCATTAAATTAGAAATTATTGATAATGGCCCAGGTATTCCAGCAGAAATTCGTGACCGTATTTTTTATCCACTCGTGTCAGGTATAGAGGGTGGCTCAGGCTTAGGTTTAACGCTCGCACAAACCTTTATAACACAGCATCACGGCATGATCGAATGCGAAAGTACGCCGGGTAAAACCTGCTTTACTATTTTGCTACCGATAGAAACCACAGCCATTAAACCAATAGCAAAGTAGATGTGAATTTTTTCACATCTACAAAAACTTAAAAAAAAGTAATATTTAATTTTGAGAAACTTATGAAACCAATCTGGATTATCGACGATGACAAATCTATCCGCTGGGTGTTCGAAAAAGCCCTTGCCCGCACAGATTTAGAATTTAAGACCTTCTCATCGGTCGCCGAAGCCCTTAATGCACTAGAGCGCGAGCAGCCCCAAGTGGTGGTTAGCGATATTCGCATGCCCAATGGATCAGGCTTAGATTTTCTTGGTGAAATCAAACAAAAATACCCAGACATTCCAGTCATTATCATGACGGCTTATTCTGATTTAGAAAGTGCTGTCGCGGCTTTTCAGGGCGGTGCTTTTGAATACCTAGCTAAACCGTTTGACGTTGACCAAGCCATCGATGTGATTAAACGCGCAGTCGATGAAAGTACTAGGCAAGCGACGGAAAAAGTTATTGTAGAAGAAACGCCAGAGATCATCGGTCAAGCACCGGCCATGCAAGAGGTTTTTAGAGCGATTGGCCGTTTGAGTCGCTCTCATGCAACGGTCTTAATCAACGGTGAATCAGGCAGCGGCAAAGAACTTGTCGCTAGCGCTTTACACCGCCATAGTCCGCGTGGCGATAAACCATTTATTGCCATTAACACCGCCGCTATCCCTAAAGATTTACTTGAGTCAGAATTATTTGGCCATGAGCGCGGTGCCTTTACCGGCGCGCAAGCATCAAGACGTGGCCGTTTTGAACAAGCAGACACTGGCACGTTGTTTTTAGATGAAATTGGCGATATGCCACCGGATCTACAAACACGACTATTACGCGTGCTAAGCGACGGCCAATTCTACCGTGTGGGCGGTCATCAACCGATAAAAGTGAATGTACGCATTATTGCCGCCACCCATCAAGATTTAGAAGAGCGCGTTAAAATTGGTTTATTCCGTGAAGATTTATTTCACAGACTAAACGTCATTAGACTTAGATTGCCTGCCTTACGTGAGCGTAGAGAAGATATTCCATTACTAATAAAGCACTTTTTACAGCATAGCGCTACAGAATTAGGCGTAGAAACTAAACAGCCATCTGCCGCTGCGCTTAAGTTTTTAAGTGCCGTTAACTGGAGCGGAAATGTGCGCCAGCTAGAGAACGTTTGCCATTGGCTAACCGTAATGGCGCCCGGCCAAAATATTGATGTTGCCGACCTGCCTCCGGAACTTAAAGACGATAATAGTAAATCTGCCTCAGCCTTATCTTGGCAAGATGCACTTGCCGGCGAGGTAATGGATGCTTTGAACCGTGGTGAACAGCAAGTGCTAGAAAC
>CAIYLB010000097.1 GCA_903926935.1 uncultured Pseudomonadota bacterium | reverse complement strand
GAACGGATTTACAGTCCGTCGCCTTTAACCACTCGGCCACCCCTCCAAACCGAACCCGCGATTATGCTAATTATTCAACGTACTGTCAAATATGAATAAAAGGGTGTTAGATAAAAACTGGTGCCGGATGTCGGAATCGAACTGACGACCTTCGCATTACAAGTGCGCTGCTCTACCAACTGAGCTAATCCGGCGTTATTTGAGTTGCGTATTATACTGACTTTTTGCAAAAAGTTAAGTTATTTTACGATAGTTAACATAGGTTTTTTAATATTAGTTACTTTTTTCTTACTTTCTGGGCTTTCGTCCGATCTTTTTAGCGCATTTTCATCCAATGGCACTTGTACAACCTCAAAAAACATACCTTGACCACTCTCACGGGCAAATATACCTTTGACTGCGTGCATAGGTACATATAAGTTTTGTGAGTTACCACCAAATCTTGCAGAAAATACCACTGCATCATTGTCCATCTGCAAATCTTTGGTAGCCCCGTAACTAAGATTTAATACAATTTCACCATCTTTAACATAGGCAATAGGTACGCGCGTGTGGCTATCAACAGCCACCAACAAATGTGGCGTCATATTGTTATCAATACACCATTCATGTATGGCTCGCACCATATAGGGTTTTGTAGAAGTGGGTTCTGTCATATAAATAGTATCTAGTTAGAATCTTTTAGAAGCAAAGCGCATCACTGCACTTTACCTTAATGAATACTACTTGCGCATTGCTTTTTCTGACGGCGTCATCGCATCTGCGTACAACGGCCTAGAAAATAGACGTTCCGCATATTTCAAAATTGCCGACGCTTGATTAGGCAATTCAATGCCGTAGTGACCTAAGCGCCATAATAACGGAGTCACCGCAACATCCAGCATTGAGTAATCATCACCAAGCAGATAGTTTTGCTTAGAAAAAATTGGTACTAATTGCGTTAAATTGTCGCGAATAGTTGCGCGTGCCTTGTCTGCGACCGCTTGGTCATCAGACTCAACATCTTTAATGTGATCAAAAAGATCTTTTTCAAAGCTATGTAAAAACAATCTTGCCCTAGCGCGCATCACTGGATCTGGTGGCATCAACTGCGGATGAGGAAAGCGCTCATCAATGTATTCATTAATAATATTGGCTTCTGACAACACTAAATCACGCTCAACCAACACTGGCACTTGGTTATAAGGATTAATAACCGCTAAATCTTCTGGTTTATTAGCTAAATCAACGTCAATGACTTGAAAGTCCATGCCTTTTTCAAATAAAACAATGCGGCAACGGTGGCTATAGGGATCAGTTGTTCCCGAGTACAAGGTCATCATTTAGTGTATATCCTTCCAATAAGCTTTTTTGAGTTTGTAAGTAAGTACCAACAATACTCCTAAAAATAGTAATACAAACCAGCCCATATGATTGCGCTGTTGTTTTGCAGGTTCTGACATATAAGCTAGAAAATTAGTTAAGTCGCCTACCAAATTATCATACTCAGTTACAGATAATTTTCCCGGCTTAACCAAAGTTAACTCATGCGTTTCATGATCAAATTGCTGCTCGCCCTGCAGTTCGTAGAGTACGTGTGGCATTGCAACTTTCGGGTAAACTACGTTATTCCAACCAGTAGTGCTGTCCGGATCGCGGTAAAAGCTACGCAGGTAGCTATAAACCCAATCAGCGCCACGCGCTCGCACTTCGACCGATAAATCAGGCGGTGCAACACCAAACCATTTTTTAGCATCAGCTTTATTCATGGCAACCTTCATCGGGTCACCAATCTTATCTCCAGCAAATAACAGGTTATCCTTGATTTGCTTTTCTGATAGGCCGATATCTAAAAGACGGTTATAACGCATGTAATTCGCGCTATGGCAATTGAGACAATAATTAACAAAAGTCTTCGCGCCACGCTGTAATGATTCATGATTTGACGCATCAATTGGCGCCGATTCCAAATGTATATCTTCGCTTGCAAAACCGGCCTGAGGCAACAGCATGCTAGGCAAAAATGCACATACTAACAACACTTTTTTAATAATGTATTTCATATTGTTTATCCTGTTACCCTTTCTGGCACTGGCAAAGTTTTATCTTTTTTGGTGTACCACGGCATTAGTATAAAAAATGCAAAGTAAACAATTGTGAAGAATCTTGCCACAACCGTTGCTCTATCTGCATTACCAAGATAAGCGCCAAATTGACCCCATATATTTGAAGGCTCTGTACCAAGATAACCAAGCACAACAAAGCTCACAACAAAGGCAGCTAACCACTTTTTATACAAAGTACCACGATAGCGAATTGACTTTACTGGACTCTTATCTAGCCAAGGCAACAACGCAAATACCATTACAGATAAGCCCATTGCCGCCACACAACTTTT
>CAIYLB010000096.1 GCA_903926935.1 uncultured Pseudomonadota bacterium | reverse complement strand
GGCCAAACTGATGCACTACAAGGCCACCAATGGTTGAAAATTCTTCGTCGCTTAGCGTGGTGCCAACAATGGCATTAAAGTCATCAATTTCCGTGAGTGCTTTAACGCGATATTGACCATCAGCATTTTGAATAATATTGTCTTCATCTTCGTCGTAATCGTATTCGTCTTCAATGTCGCCGACAATTTGTTCCAGCACGTCTTCGATGGTTACCATGCCAGCTACACCACCGTATTCATCAACCACAATCGCGATATGATTACGATTGCTACGAAATTCTTTAAGTAATATGTTTAGGCGTTTAGATTCTGGAATGAACACTGCCGGGCGCAACATGTCGCGTACTTCAAAGCTTTCGCCGGCGTAATAACGCAGCAAATCTTTGGCTAGCAATACACCAATCACATCATTTTTATCATCTTCAATGACAGGGAAGCGTGAATGTGCGGTTTCTATCACATGTGGAATAAAAGTTTCGGGCGGGTGAGTGATGTCGATGACATCCATTTGAGAGCGCGGAATCATAATATCCCGCACTTGCATTTCGCTTACTTGTAGCACGCCTTCTATCATGGCGAGCGAATCTGCATCCATTAAGCTATTTTCATAGGCGCCGTGTAGTAATTCTACTAGTTGCTCGCGGTCTTCAGGCTCGCGCAGTAAAAAATGACTTAAGCGTTCTAATAAACTTGGTTTTTCCGAGTCGACAGCCATTCGGCGTCCTATGTAATGAGATAAGGGTCAGCATACCCTAATTTACACACAATTGCAGTCTCTAAACTTTCCATTAACTCGGCTTGTGCTTCAATTTCGTGATCATAACCATGCAAATGCAATACGCCATGCACGGTTAAATGGGCGTAATGTGCCTCAAGCGGCTTGTTTTGCGCGAGCGCTTCAGCCGCAACCACAGGCGCGCAAATGATAATGTCACCCATTAAATACGGCTCTTCGGTTAGCGGAAAAGTCAGCACATTCGTTGCATAATCTTTAGCGCGATACATTTTGTTTAATTCACGACCTTCAACTTCATCCACGATGCGAATCGTCACTTCGGTATCTACACGAATCGTCGCTTTTGCCCATTTTCTGAACTGAGCCTGCGTTGGTAGATTGCTTTGATTAGAAGCGTTTTGTATGGTGATACTTAGTTTTGGCATGATGTGTGGCTTTAATGCGTAAAGTTATCTTTTGGAATGCAATACGCCCATTGGAAATGAGTCCAACAGGCGCATTGCAGAATAAGCACTATTTTGACTGGGTTGGGCAATCTATGTATGGATAGCGCACATGACCGTAGCGAATCACTAAAATCGCGATGGCAATTAAGAAAATAGAGCCAGAAAGTGCGAACATGCGGAATGCGTCAATTTCAGCGACATCTAACACCAAGTAGCGCGCCAGTGCGATGATGCCAATGTATAGCGGATAACGCACAGGTAAGTTGCCAGAACCCAAATAGTGATTGAGCATAGACATCACTTCTAGATACAAAAATAGTAGCAGCAGATCACCGACAGTAATCGCGCGTGCCAGCCAAACATGCGAAATGGCCTGAAAAACGGCAAATATAGTTGCCATAGCAATGGTAATTAGTACCGCTTGTTCAACCAAACTAAGGCCGCGTTGCATCAATCTACTAAATCTATTGGGTGTCATGTTTGTTCCTGTAAGGGCAGATTAGCTTTAAATTATAACTCAGAGTGCATTTGCAACAATCGTTACGAAGTACATACAATGTTTTTAAGCTTTATTATTCAGCTCGTATTCTTCATAGGCATTTACAATTTTTTGTACTAATGGATGCCGCACAACATCGGCAGACAAAAAGTGCGTCATGGCGATGCCTTTGATATCTTTTAAGACTTTTTGCGCCTCGACTAGACCGCTTTTTTGATGTTTTTGTAAATCAATTTGCGTTACATCGCCAGTAATCACCGCTTTCGTACCAAAGCCTATGCGGGTCAAAAACATCTTCATTTGTTCTGGCGTGGTATTTTGCGCTTCATCTAAAATAATAAAGCTTTGGTTTAGCGTGCGGCCACGCATGTAGGCCAGTGGGGCGACTTCGATGGCACCGCGTTCAAACATTTTGTTTATCGTGTCATAACCAGCTAAATCGTATAAAGCATCGTATAAAGGGCGCAGATAAGGGTCTACTTTTTGATTTAAATCACCAGGTAAAAAGCCTAACTTTTCACCCGCCTCAACTGCTGGGCGTACTAATACAATCCGTTTAACGTGATCGCGAGTCATGGCATCTACCGCGCTAGCAACGGCTAAGTAGGTTTTTCCGGTACCGGCTGGGCCTATACCAAAAGTAATGTCATGGTCTTGAATTTGTTGCAAATAGGCAATTTGGCGTGGTGTGCGACCATGCAGCTCCGTGCGGCGTGTCATTAACACCGGCGCATTTGAGGTGGCGACATCTTCGGGTTTTAATTTGTCTATTTCGACTAGGCCTAGTTGAATTTGGTCTAGGCCAATTGGATTTTTTGCACGTACGTAAAAGTTTTCAAGCAGTTGCACGGCCAAGCGCATATTGTGTATATCGCCAGCGAACTTAAAGTTTGCGCCGCGCCTAGCGATATTCAAATCTAAAGCATCGGCAATTTGTTTGATGTTTTCATCAAGCGCGCCGCATAAATTAGCTAATTTTAAATTGTCTTCTGGGGTTAAAGTAATTTCCATATGGATAGTTTGTTGTCTTTATATAATGCTGCCGCGTAGGCGTTTTGGGTTGGTAACATCGGTAATCCGCACATTCACAAAATTACCAATTAAGTTGGCATCACCGGCAATATCCACAATGCGGTTGTTATCAGTTTTGCCAGCAAGTTCTGTGGCATCTTTCCAAGAAGCGCTTTCTATTAATACGCGCTGAACGCTGCCTAACATCGCCTCACTAATCTGTTTACCTTGCGCTTCGTTAATCGTTTGCAACTTAGTTAGGCGGGCCAATTTCGCTTCTTGTGTGGTGTCATCAGCTAAATATGAGGCTGGTGTGCCGGGGCGAGGGCTGTATAAAAAACTAAAGCTATAATCAAAACCGACGTCTTGCATGAGTTTGGCGGTGGCTTCAAATTCAGCTTCTGTTTCACCAGGAAAGCCAATAATAAAATCTGAAGTAAACGTCAGGTGTGGATTAGCTACACGCAATTTTCGTATGGTCGATTTGAACTGAAGGCCGGTGTAATTGCGCTTCATCGCCATCAATACTCGGTCTGCCCCAGCTTGCACAGGCAAATGCAGTTGCACTGCCAGTTTGGGTATGTTGGCAAAGCAATCAATCAAACGTTGGTTCATTTCATTCGGATGGCTAGTGGTAAAACGTATACGCTCAATCTGTGGGATTTCGGCGATATACTCAATCATCATGGCTAAATCGGCTTCTAAGCCGTTATATTCGGCGCGGTAGGCATTGACATTTTGACCCAATAATGTGATTTCTTTGATGCCTTGCTCAGCCAATTGCACAGCTTCGGTCAAAATAGATTCAAACGGGCGTGACACTTCTTCGCCACGCGTAAAAGGCACGACGCAAAAGCTGCAATATTTACTGCAACCTTCCATAATGCTTAAAAATGCACTGGCACCTTCCACACGCGGTGGCGGTAAATGGTCAAATTTTTCAATTTCAGGAAACGAAATATCAACTTGGGATTTGCCGCTTGTTTGGCTACTTTTAATCAAATCAGGCAGGCGATGTAAGGTTTGCGGGCCAAAGACTACGTCTACATAAGGCGCGCGTTTGATAATGTTGTCGCCTTCTTGCGAGGCAACACAACCGCCGACGCCAATGACTAAATTAGGATTGGCTTTTTTAAGTGGAATGAAACGACCTAAGTGACTGAATACTTTGTCTTCCGCCTTTTCGCGCACAGAACAGGTGTTGAGTAGAATGACGTCCGCATCTTCGGGCGTCAACGTTTCCACCATGCCGTCGGTCATGGCTAACATATCAGCCATGCGCGACGAGTCGTACTCATTCATCTGGCAGCCAAAAGTTTTAATAAATACTTTTTTTGGCGCTTGTGGAATGACAGTCGGAGGTGTTAATTTTTCTTCAATATGATTCAAGGCTAAGCTACAAATTGGTAAAACATAATTTTAGCGCATTTAACCACGAGCTTCACGCAAACTTGCTTGGTGCAAGGTAAAATAGGCAAAACATCAGTAGGTTATAAACGCATGCAGGCACTCCCAATTTTTATGAATATTACTAACCGCCGCTGCGTGGTTATCGGCGGCGGTGAAGTTGCTTCACGCAAAGTAGCGATGTTGCTAAAAGCCAATGCGGCAATTAGCTTATATTCGCCAGATTTATGCCATGAATTACAATCATTGGACGATGCAAAAAAAATAACTTATGTCAACGCTAATTTTGATGCCAGCCAACTTACAGGCGCATGTTTGGTCATTGCCGCGACCGATATTGAAGCTGTCAATATTGCTGTTTCAAACGCCGCTAAAGCGCAAAATATACCGGTGAATGTGGTCGACTCTCCAGCCTTATGCACTTTTACCATGGCATCTATTGTGGAGCGATCTCCTATCGTGATTGCGATTTCTAGCGAAGGTAATGCACCGGTGC
>CAIYLB010000095.1 GCA_903926935.1 uncultured Pseudomonadota bacterium | reverse complement strand
TATGGTAATTTAGTGATTATTAAACACAATTCTGACTATCTATCTGTTTATGCGCACAATAGCCAAATAGTCATAAAAGAAGGTCAAATTGTGAGCCGCGGCCAAAAAATTGCTGAGATGGGTAATTCAGATAGCAACTCAGTTAAGTTACATTTTGAAATTCGCCGCCAAGGTAAATCGGTAGACCCAAGCAAATATTTAGCGGTAAATTAGCGGTAGTTAAACATGCAATATTTTATCTAAACGCTAGTTATCCTCACAGATTAGCACTCACAAAAAAGCGGCTAATGTAGCCGCTTTCTTGTGGGTAAATGCCAAACTAACTAGTTAGCTTATTTTGCCGCTTTTTTATCTTCTTGCTGATAATAGGCGCGTACTTCTGTCATATCAAACTCACGAGCCCATTTAATAATTTCAGCAAATGCTGGCGCACCAATTTCACCTACTTGCGCGTGAATGCCTGCTTGTTCGCGAATAACTAAAATACCTGGTATTTGATTCACTTCAAAATACTCACCGATGCCAGGATCAGTTTCAGTATTCACCATACCAAATACGATGTCTGGATTTTCCGCTGCGGCCGCTTCAAATGTAGGCGTAAAAGCCACACATGGATCACACCAAGGCGCCCAAAAGTCTACGATCACAAAGGCATTATTTTCAATAGTATCTTTGAAATTATCTTTATTTAGTGCAATAACTGCCATAACAAAATCCTAAATTTAATTGATTAATTTAACAACTAGTGCGAGTTTATCAGACACCGCCATTTTAGTTAAGCATACACGCTAACTGAGCATGAAATGTCTAACAACAGATATCGGACTACCAAGCCTTAATCGACAGCCTTTCCCCATTTGTCCGAAAAAAATAATTCATTCAGTGTCCGACGTGCACGTGCTGCAATTTCGCGGGCTAACACTTCACCTTCCAATGTAGCGATATCAGCCGCATACCCTATTGAAAGCATCGCCATTGGTGTAAATTGTGCTGGAATTGCAAAAGCAGCTCTTGCACTTTCTGCATTAAAACCACCCATTTGGTGTGCCATCAAACCCATACTGCCAGCTTGCAGGCAAACATTTTGGGCAGCAGCGCCTGTGTCGTACTGGGCCCATCGATTTTCCTGCTGATTATGATTAAATAAGCTATCGGCACAAACCAGTAATAAAACAGGTGCATTTTTTACCCATGTTTGATTACTAGCGGCCAAGCAATCAAAGGCTAGTTGCCAAGATTCTGCATCTGTATTTTTATTCCAAACGATGAATCGCCAAGGTTGATCACCAAAGCAAGAAGGCGCCCAACGGGCGGCCTCAAGCAAGGCGATAATCTGATCATGACTAACTGTTAAATCAGCATCGTAAGCACGCCCACTCCAGCGATTCGCAATGGTTTCGTTAATAGTCACTTGGGTAATCGCTGGTTTATGCATATTGAATATCTTTTAAAATCTAGGCGTTTAGAAAAGGGTAATCAGTGTAACCTTTTTCCGTGCCACCGTAAAAACTTGAAGAATCGGCAACATTGAGTGGTGCATCGGTCTTAAAACGCTCCACTAAATCTGGGTTGGCAAGAAACGGTACGCCAAAAGCTACTACATCAGCATGACCACTAGCAATGGCAGCATTGCCACGGACTTTATCGAAACCCAAATTAGCCATGTAAGCGCCTTTAAATAATTTACGTAGAGCGTCAAAATCAAAGGTGTTTTCTTTACCCATCATGTCACCTTCAATGGTATGTAAATAAGCTAGATTAAATTGATTAAGTTCGCTCGCGACATAGTTAAACAAAGCTTGCGGATTGCTGTCGTGCATATCATTGAAAGGATTAACCGGTGAAATACGAACACCCACTTTGTCTGCGCCAGCAACTGCGACTACAGCTTTGGTCACTTCCATTAATAAGCGTGCGCGGTTTTCAAAACTACCACCATAATTGTCGCTACGTTTATTGCTGCCGTCACGTAAAAACTGATCTATTAAATAGCCATTCGCCGCGTGAATTTCCACACCATCAAAACCAGCCGCTAAAGCGCACTTAGTAGCATGTACATAATCCGCAACTAGGCCGGGTAATTCATTAGCATCTAATGCGCGGGGCTCAACGTAATCAACTAATCCTTGATAAGTAAAAGCTTGCCCCGCTGGTTTAATCGCAGAAGGTGCAACCGGCAGTACTCCATTAGGCAATAATGTCGGATGTGAAATTCTACCTACATGCCATAGCTGAATAACGATCTTTCCACCTTTAGCATGCACAGCATCTGTCACTTTTTTCCAACCAACTACTTGCGCATCGGTATAAATACCTGGCAATGCAGGATAGCCGTGTGCCATTGCGGAAATTGGCGTGGCTTCAGTAATAATCAAACCTGCCGTTGCACGTTGCTCATAATAGTTCACGTTCATGGCTTGCGGCACACCACTTTCAGTCACTCTATTTCTGGTTAATGGCGCCATCACCATACGATTTTTAAGGCTGATTGCGCCTAGATTGACAGGGCTAAATAAATCTAATGCCATATATTTCTCCAAAACTACAAGTTAAAATCTAAAAATCAAAGATCGTGATATTTTAATCAACAAACATTCTCTACCAATGCCGATTGCCTTTATTGACGATTATTATGCTTAATAATTATCATTTTTATTTAAAATTCAATGGGTAATGCTTACTGCTTATTGAGTAGTGCCTACAGCGCGTCTTATTCTTCAACGCGTCTAATTAGAATTACTATAATATTCATCACAGTAGTATTAATACTTATTCAATAAAGTTGAATTAGGCATGAGCCTAAGCTATTATTATTTTATTTATATCATAGGCTGATTAAATAAATACTTATAGCGAATTGTTTTGTAATAGTTATTCAAATATTTTGATGTAAAATTATACTCACAATCATGAGCATAAAACTTTCCTTAGATTCACTTGAAGTATTAGATGCCATTGCACGCAAAGGCAGTTTTGCTGCAGCCGCAGAGTCACTGTTTCGAGTGCCTTCGGCAGTGACTTATACGGTAAGAAAATTAGAAGAAGATCTTGGTGTATCGCTATTTAATCGAAGTGGGCACAGAGCAGAACTCACAGAGGCTGGCGCTGAACTACTACGCGAAGGTCGCAATTTACTTAATGCGGCCAATGAACTACAGTTTCGCGTTAAACGCATCGCCAGCGGCATAGAAACTGAACTGACGATTGCAGTTAGTGACTTATTTAACATCTCCGCGCTACACACAATCCTTCATGAATTTTATGCACAAAATTTTGGTACCCGCATTAAAATACTCACTGAAGTGTATGGTGGAAATTGGGATGCCTTAATTTCAGGGCGAGCTGACATTTCTTTAGGCGCACCCGGTGACGGCCCACCGATGGTTGGTTACAGTATTAAGCCGATTGGTTTATTAGAGTTTCATTTTGCAGTGGCAGCCAGCCATCCTTTAGCAAAATTAATCGAACCACTACAAAATCTAGACATCATGCAGTATCGTTCTATTTCTGGGGCAGACAGTTCACGAAACCTAGCACCGCGCACTTCAGGTATATTGTCGGGACAAGACGTGCTAGCAGTACCTGATGTTCAAGCTAAATTACAGGCGCATATCGCAGGCTTAGGCGTAGGCTATTTACCTAAATCTCTGGCGGAGAAATATGCTAACACCGGTGAGCTGGTGATTAAATTAGTTGCTGAAACTAAACCTGAAATTATGAGCTATTTAGCTTGGCGTAGCGAAGGTGGTAAAGCGCAAAAATGGCTGTTAACACGGCTGGAAAAGCTCACATTAGATCAATTATTATGGTAATCACACCTAATAAAATACATACTCTTTTACTGCAAGGCACATAACTTATGTCTCAAGACCAATTGCCAGATGAATTTTTAAAACTAAACAAAATTGCGATAAGAGCAATGTTGTGGCTCAATGGCTTTGCACACATAGTCATAGGTTTAGCGTTGGCTGTCTCAGTCGTCATGTTTACTTGGTTGTTTTTTAAAGATGTACAAGAAGCTGCTTACGCACATAATCTTGTTCATGGTTTTTTACGTGCACTCGGTACACTCATGTTGCTATGGTCTATTTCAGCATTAATTTCCGCAGAAATTCGCTATTTAAACGGCAGTAAATTAGTGGTCGAAACGTTTATTGAAGTGGTTTTGGTTTTGTTTTTAAGAAAATTAATTGTGATGCCCGTACAAGATGCCTCGCCAACCGTTGAAGAAATTAGCATGTGGGTAGGCGGTGCTTTTATGATGGGTTTACTTTATGTACTAATACGCTGGAGTCAAAAACAGCCACAATAAATTAATTAGAGCTGTCAAACCAAAAGTTTAAGCTTAAATAGTAATAAGGCCAAAAATGAATCATATAAAAACAATCACCATGCCTGCAGATAATCAAGTTAACCTTCAAACAACAGTGCTGAGCATAGATGTAGACACAGACCAAGCTTTCATGCAGATGGCCCTAAACTTAGCGCATGAGGCCGCACTAGCCGGAGAAGTGCCAGTAGGTGCAATTATCGTTAAAGATGGCATTATTATTGGCCGTGGTAGTAATGCGCCTATTGGTTCGCATGACCCTTCTGCACACGCAGAAATAGCGGCCATGCGCGATGCTGCTCAAAGAATCTCTAATTACCGCTTAGTTGACTGTACGCTATATGTAACGCTAGAGCCGTGTGCAATGTGTACTGGTGCTATCCAACATGCACGTATCGCCAGATTAGTCTTTGGAGCCAGCGACCCTAAAACAGGGGCTTGCGGTAGCGTAGTTAATTTAATGGCTGAACCTAAACTAAACCATCACACGCAAATGTCTGGTGGCATTATGGTCAAGGAATGTGGCGCGGAGTTATCCCAATTTTTTAGCACACGTAGAAAAGCTAGATAAAGATGATTATTAGCCATGCACAAATTGCTAGCGCACAACTTGTTACTACGCTGCTGACTCAAAAGCAATGAAGTAACGAAGGGTTGGCCGCAAATGTCAGCCCTTTTTCTTTGCGGGCACCGGCTTAGGCGTCACTGGATTTATAGATCATCCGTCAACAGTGTAGAACAAAGCTGCCTATCGAGTAGAATAATTAAAAATCATCATCCAACTAGATAGGTGTCTATACCTATTTTCTTTACCGAAAGTTTATTGTAAATTACGTTAAGCGAAGGTGCTGGTGTCTGACCTGTAATGGTGATTACTAAATTTATCCGCCACTAATTCTCAGAAGGATTTGATTCACAATAACGGCATTCAACAAACATGAAACCAACTGACAAAAATATGGCTACACTCAGGCACTTGGCAGAAGCGGAATTTACTAGAAAGCTTAAACAAGCACCTAAAAGTAAATTACCACCCGATGCGGTGCTGCAGGAACTACAAATACACCAGATTGAGCTGGAGATGCAAAACGAAGAGCTAAGGCATAGCTATATCCAGTTAGCGGAAGCCAAAAAACTTTATTTAGATTTATATGAATTTTCCCCAATAGGTTATCTCACATTATCCAGCAAAGGGTTAATCACAAGGTCTAATCTTTGTGGAGAGAGTTTGCTGGGTGAGCCTCGCAAGCAATTGATTGGCAGCCCCTTATCCCGCTTTATCAGCCAAGAAAATAGCAACCTCTGGCACTTGAGTTTTAAGCATGCGTTAAAAACAGGTGAAATGTTGCATTGCAAACTTGAAATTCAGCATGCTGACGGATCCATTACCCATGTTTTATTGGAGTCTAAAGCCAAAGAAGTTGATGAAGATTTGGCCTTACTCATTACACTGACTGACATCACTCAGCTCATAAAATCTGAAACTGAACTTAAACACGCTAACCGTGCTTATGCAGCTTTGAGCGAAGTCAATCACGACATGATGCACTTTAATAGTGAGTACGAATTGTTGTGGAATGTGTGTAAAGTTCTTGTCGATAAGTGCGGCTATCTGATGGCTTGGATAGGAGATATCCAGCATGATGAGCAAAAAAGTATAAAAATTAATGCGCAGGCAGGTAATGGCAAAGATTACTTAAAAGACGCGCATTTCACTTGGGCGGTTGAATCGCGTGGCATGGGCACCGTTGGGAGGGCCGTTCGCAGTGGTACCACAGAAGTATGTCAAAACATTGCTGAAGACCCAAGCTACGCACCTTGGCGCGACGAGGCAAGTAAGCTTGGTTACTTATCTAGCCTTTCAATCCCAATGGCAGATCGTTCAGGTAATGCCAAAGGGTGCAGCCTCATGACTATATATGCTTCAGAAATTAATGCTTTTACGCAAAGTGAGGTTAATTTATTAGAAAAAATGGCTGCTGATGTCTTCTTTGGTTTGCGTATACTACAGACCAGAAAGGAGCGTGACTTTGCTCTTGAGAAAAATCAGCAGCAACTGGCACAACTTCAAGAGACCTTGGAAGGGACTGTGCGTGCTATTAATTGTATGGTGGAAATACGTGACCCCTATACGGCAGGTCATCAATCTAGAGTTGCTGCGCTGGCGTCCGCTATAGCCTCTCACATGGGACTGTCCGAAGAGCAGATTCACGCAATTCAATTAGCAGGTGAACTGCACGACTTGGGCAAGATTCAGGTTCCATCGGAGATTCTCAGCAAGCCGGGGAAACTCAGTGTGACTGAGTTTGAGCTTATCAAAGTTCACGTGCAAGCAGGCTATGATGTTTTGAAAAACATCAACTTCCCCTGGCCGATAGCCCAACTAGTGTTGCAACATCATGAGCGTCTTGACGGCTCTGGTTACCCAAATGGTATTAAAGGCGAGGCTATTTTGCTTGAGGCACGAATTCTTGCCGTAGCTGATGTCGTGGAAGCGATGGCTTCGCATCGACCTTATCGCGCTGCGTTAGGAATTGATGCTGCATTAAATGAGATAACCAGCAAACGTGGTAGCCATTTTGACCCACAGGTCGTGGACACATGCGTGGCATTGTTTCGTGAGAAGGGATTTTCCTTTTCTATAGATTGACAGTCGACTAAGGGGATTTAGCCGTCATTTAGTGAAATTAAGCGAATATCTCAGTTGGGTCGATAGCGAAGATTTTGTGCGTCAGTTATCCTGACATTCAAGTAAGGAAATTTCACTATCGTTATTTTCTAGAAAAACACGGATATATCTTATTAATTAATAGGTAAATTAGTCAACAGCGCAGTAACACCGACACATAAACAAAAAGCCGACTTAATGTCGGCTTTTTTCAAACTACTGCTCTAATAAAAGTTAATCGCGGCTACCCATTAAGCCCATCAATAACTGAAGCAAGCTAGTAAACAAGTTGTAGATACTCATGTAAAGGCCAAGTGTTGCCATGACATAATTGGTTTCTCCACCGTTAACAATCCGACTTACGTCATACAAAATAAAGCCGGAAAACAAAATCACACCGATTGCTGATAAAGCCAATGTAAATGCTGGAATCTGCAGAAAAATATTAGCTAGTGAAGCCACAATCAGCAAAATAATACCAACCAATAGGAATTTGCTCATAAAGCTAAAGTCTTTTTTAGTCGTCGTTGCAATGCCAGCGAGCGTTAAAAATATAATGCCAGTACCGCCAGCGGCTAAACCGACAATCTGCGCACCATTACGTAGATGCAAAGCGTGTTGTAAAATCGGGCCTAGCATTAAGCCTAATAAAAAGGTCAGGCCTAATAGTAAAATTACGCCAATACTGCTATTGCGGTTAGCAGTCACTGCTGCAAACATTCCGTAGATAACTGCTAATGCACCAACTGCAAAAATAATCGGGTGTTGCTGTGCGAATACAAAACTCATATTCATACCAATAAACGCGCCGATGACGGTTGGAATGAGGGTTAAACCTAGTAGCGCATAAGTATTACGCAAAACTTTATTGGTGACTTCTTGCGCCGATTCTGAACGGCCAATAACTTGCATTTCGTCAAACATGGTTTGATTCCTTTATATAAACAATTACTATGAACCACAATAAAACTAAACAGTACTGAATGTATTAACAATACCCTAACTAAGATAACGGCTTAACGTATAAGTTTCAAGCGGAAAGTTGTTACAAATTGCATATTACCTATTTTAGTGACATCACTTTGAGTAATTGTCGCTAGAAAATCCTAGCTAAATAAACAGCTCGCCTTCAACTACACCAACCTGCGCTAACTGATGAACCGCCTTCACAAAGGCAGTATTTTCATGCAAAACATCTAAACTAGCCGGATTTTTTTGCCCGTGCATGCGCGCTAAACGGCTAATACTTTGGGCGGAAATTGTCCATTTTAAATTGGCCAACAGTTCATCTAGCATGGCCGGTTGATTGCACAACAATATCATGTCGCAACCAGCGTTCAGCGCCGCTAATGCGCGCGTTGTTACATTTCCGCCTGCTGTTGCGGCTTCCATACTTAAATCATCGCTAAAAATGGCGCCGTTAAATCCCAAGCGCTCGCGCAATATTTTTTGTAGCCAGCGCGGTGAAAATCCCGCCGGTTTATCGTCCACTTTAGGGTAGATTACATGTGCAGGCATAATTGCTTGTATGCCATCATCAATCAACATTCTAAAAGGCTGCATATCGTGCTGGGCAATTTGATCAAACTCTCTGTCGTCTATAGGCATGCTCACGTGTGAATCTGCTACAACAAAACCATGCCCAGGAAAATGCTTACCAACTGCAGGCATACCTCCTTTTTTAAGACCTTGCATTAACGCAAACGCTAAGTCGCTAATGGCTTGTGGATTTAAATGGAACGCTCTGTCGCCTATCACCAAGCTATCGCCATAATCCATGTCCAGCACTGGCGTGAAGCTAAAATCTATGCCATGCGCACGCAGTTCTGCAGCTAAAATCCAGCCGGCTTCGGTAGCAAGTTCTCTGGCTTTTTTGGGATTACTATCCCAAATTTTACCAAACTCGCGCATCGCTGGAATTTTTGTAAACCCTTCTCTAAAACGTTGTACACGACCACCTTCATGGTCTACAGCAATCAACAACGGTGGCGTTCTAACCGCGTGAATACTGGCCGTCAGGGCATCCAACTGAGTGTTATTGATAAAGTTGCGTTTAAACAGAATAACGCCACCCACAAGCGGGTGCTGTAAACGGCGTATGTCATCGGCGTTAAGTTCTGTGCCTATAACATCTAACATAATGGGACCTAATGACATACTTTACCTTTAATCGCCTATATTTAAAAACTTATGTTTAACAACTTATATCTAACAATTTATGTTTAAAACTAACTATTTAACACCTTACTTTTCCGTTCTAACATCAAGTTTATCACGCAGATAATCGCCGCCTAGGTTAATGGCTAAAATCAGGCTCATCAAGCTTAAGCCAACGATTAATACATAATGGGGTGCCACCAACATATATCGTACAGCATCACGTAGCATTGCCCCCCACGAGGCATCGGGACTTTGTATACCTAAGCCTAAAAATGACAAACTCGCTTCGGCGATCATCACACTGGCCAAGCTATAAGTCGCTTCCACTACTAAAATTGAAGCCAATAAAGGCAAAATATGTTTAATAATTAATCGTGGTACGCTAGCGCCTAGCGATTCTGCCGCTTGCACATGCTGGCGATTTCGCAAGCTTAAGGTTTGACCACGCGTTAATCGTGCATAACTCACCCAACCTGTAATACAAAGCGCAATCATCAAATTCACCAAACCTGGACCCAAGACTGCGGAGAAAGCAATCGCGAGCAATATACCCGGGAAAGCTAAAAAAATGTCGGTAATTTGCATTAATATTCGGTCAATTTTTCCTCCAAAAAAACCTGCAACAAGGCCAATAAAAACACCAATAGTCATGGTCACCAACGTGACGATAATCGCCACCAAAAATGACACTTCTACGCCACGTAATAATCTGGCTAAAATGCTGCGGCCAAGGTCATCTGTGCCTAGTAAATAAGTGCTATTGGGCAAGCTTAAAATTGCGTTCAAATCAATATGATTTGGGCTAAACTGCAAAACGCGCCCTGCCAACACGGCAATCATCCAAAAACCCAATATAAATAAAGATAGTTTTTTAATCATGCTTAACTCGCAAACTTCACGCGTGGGTCAGCAAGGCGATAAAGCACATCTGTGAATAAATTCACCAATACATAACTCAGCGCAACCACCAAAACGCAAGCTTGAGTGACAGGATAATCGCGTTTTTCGATACTTTCTACCAATAGTCGCCCAATGCCATCCCAGCTAAAAATCGTTTCGGTAATTACCGTACCGGCTAATAAACCACCCATTTGCAAACCGACGATAGTGATAATAGGTAACAGTGCGGCGCGTAAAGCATGGCGAATAATCACGTTTGGTTCGCTGATTCCTTTTGCGCGGGCAGTTCTAATGTAATCATCGTTCAACACTTCAAGTAAACTGGTGCGCGTCATACGTGTCAGTATCGCACTTAAACCAAACCCAAGCGTGAGCGCTGGCAACACTATGGAAGCCTTAGATTCCATACCACTGACAGGCAACCAGCCTAGCCACACCGCAAATATCAACATCAACATTGGTCCTAGCCAAAAAGCTGGCATGGCGGATAAACGTACTGAAACGAGGGTAACGACTAAATCTTGCCACTTACCAGCTTTAAGTGCGGCGTAAATTCCCAGAGGAATGCCGATACTTAAACCAATGATCAGTGATAAAAAAGCTAGTTTAAGTGTGGCTGGATAGCGCATTTTAATCAGCTCGATAATCGGCGTTTTAGTCTGTATAGAGTAGCCAAAATCGCCAACGCTAAGTTTGCGTAAATAACTGCCAAATTGCTGAATTAATGGTTGATTTAAACCTAAATCTTCGCGCAACTGAACGCGGTCTGCTGTGCTAGCAGATTCACCCAGCATCACATCAACTGGATCGCCGGGGACTAAATGTATGAGCAAAAATGTGAGCAATAGCACGCCGAAAATAACGGTGGCTAAGTTTGATATTTTTTTGATTATAAACAACTTAAATCCCCGTCATCCGCGCACAGGATTGAATCCATTTGAATCCACCACTTAACTGGACCCCTGATTGTCCCAGGATGATGGGCTAAATTAATCAGGCTATTCATTGATAATGTTAACTGGCGTGCCTGCCTCAACCATATCAAAAAGCGATATCACATCTTGGTTACGCATACGCACGCAGCCATGCGAACCGATCTTACCCATTTCAGTACCATCCGGTGAACCATGAATATAAATATAACGCTGCATGGTATCAACATTGCCTAAACGATTCACGCGGAGTTCAGTACCAGAAAGCCACAAAATGCGCGTTAATATCCAATCGCGATTAGGAAACTGCACCATTAATGTTGGCGTGTAAATTTCGCCTGTTGCTCTACGCCCAACAAATACCGTATTTGGTTTAGAATCCGCGCCTATCTTAGCACGGACAATATGATGACCTATTGGGGTACATCCGCTATTTTTGTGGCAACCGACACCATTCGCTGCGGTAGATATAAGGTAGCTAGCGATCACGTCGCCAATATTATTGAAGAGCGTTAAGGTTTGCTGTTTGACTGAAATTTCAATGCGCATAAGTCCTTATTGTAGCCAAATCGTCCCAATTACCGTCAAATTTAGGCAAATAATTATTAATTCCCTTAACCATGACGGCAAACTGGCCTTCGTACCACAAAGGAATATAGGGTAATTGCTGGTGAATACGCATGGTGACAGCTGGCCAGTTTTCATTGGCTATTAATGAATCCAGCGCGGAATCGGTATATCTGCCACGATTAAAACCATTCGGCGGATTACTATTTGAACCTAAGGCTTTTAGGTAGATGTCAGGCGTTTTTATACCAACCCAAGTCAGGCCGTATAGTTGAAAATTACCTTGTTTTATATCACTAAAAAACGTACCCCAATCTAAGCTGCGAATTTCTAAATCGATACCGGCCGGCTGCATTTGCGCTTGCATAATGGTAGCAAAACGCAATCGCTGTGCATCAGTAGATGTTTTATAGACAAGTTTGAGTGGCAAACTAACACCCGCTTCTTTTAGCAACTGCTTGGCCAGCGCCGGGTTGTAGTCATATGGTGGCAAGCTAGCATCATTTGTATAATGCTCTGGTGGCAATATTGCACTGGCAATGCGCGTGTTCGCAACCATTACTTTGGTAATGATGGCATTGCGGTCTATGGCATGTGCAATCGCTTGCCTGACTTTTAACTTTTTCAAAAATTGGTCTTGCATATTCAAACCTAAATATGAAAAATTAGCACCCACGCTGCTTTTTAGCTTAATTTCCGACTGTGTTTGCAAATACTTGACTAACTCAGGCGGCAATTCACCCTGTAATAAATCAACTTCACCATGCAATAGTTTTAGCACGCGTACGGTTGGGTCTTTCACTTCTAATACGCTGATTTTTTGACCATCTTTAACACGTTGCAGCATTAATTTATTTTGCCACGATACAAATTTTAACGCGCCATTACCGACCGGTTGGTGAGTAAAGTCCTGATGCTTAGCCAGTAAATCCGCCGGCAAAATACCAATGATTAATTTAGCCGGGAAATGCTTGTCAGGCCATTTAAGCCGAAACACCAACGTGTCGCTATTTAGCACGTCAATCTGCTGAATATTGGCAAATTCAGCGGTATGCGGCGAGTCTTTTAATGCAGCTAAAGAATCGTAAGTGGCTTTTACATCATTCGCATTTAGCGCTGTTTGGTTGTGAAAAAGCGCACGCGGTTTATTGAGGGTGAATCGATACTGCTTAGGATTCACTTCTAGCCAAGTAGCCAAACTGGCAATGGGTTTAGAGTGCACATCAAAATCAACTAAACTTTGATAAATAAGCCGATTGATCCGCTCTGATGCCGCATCGGTAGCATAACGTGGATCTAAATTAAGTGGCGCTTGCGCTACCGCAAACACAATCTCGTGATGATCACTTTGGTGATGCTGTGTACAAGCAGTCCCAAGCAAGCACAGCAATCCAAGATAAAACCTATTTATACACTTCAATACTTTCATAGCATAGAATTTTACTAGATTATCTAGCTACGAAATACCTGACTTATCTGATTATTTTCTCAGCAAGTAATCTACTAGCCGTAAAGTTCAGTGTCAGTCAGCTTGTCTATTCTAAATTTCCCTGATTAAAACACCCGATTCTGCACGCCTGTTGATATACATCAAACGAGCTTAGCGCCTAGTGCGACAGAATGTCACGTGTAAAGCTAACAAAGAATTATCAATAAGTATTTAATCAGTGCCACAGAAGAACTATGGGGGAATCAAATGCAAGACCTAGATATAGAAGCAAATACGTACAACGATAGTGTTGTACGGCAATTTTCAATCATGGCCGTGGTTTGGGGCGTGGTCGGCATGTTGGTTGGCGTTATTATCGCTGCTCAACTGGTTTGGCCAGAACTCAACCTAGGCTTACCGTGGACTAGCTTCGGCCGCCTGCGTCCGTTGCATACTAATGCTGTTATTTTTGCGTTTGGTGGCTGTACCTTATTTGCTACCTCTTATTATGTGGTGCAACGTACCTGCCAAGTAAAGTTATTCTGCGGCAAGCTAGCAAGCTTTACTTTCTGGGGCTGGCAATTAGTGATTCTTGCCGCCGCAATCTCACTACCTTTAGGTTACACACAAGCTAAGGAATATGCTGAGCTGGAATGGCCAATTGATATTTTAATTGCCGTAGTTTGGGTTTCTTACGCAATTGTTTTCTTTGGTACGATAGCTAAACGTAAAGTTAAACATATCTACGTCGCTAATTGGTTCTTTGGTGCATTTATTCTAACCGTTGCTTTGCTACACATTGTAAATAGTGCTGCTAGCCCTGCCAGCTTCACAAAATCTTATTCAGCTTATGCTGGTGTACAAGATGCAATGGTGCAATGGTGGTATGGTCATAATGCAGTTGGCTTCTTCTTAACCGCTGGCTTCTTAGGCATTATGTATTATTTTGTACCTAAGCAAGCTAATCGTCCTGTGTATTCATATAGCTTATCAATCGTGCATTTTTGGGCCTTAATTTTCACTTATATGTGGGCGGGTCCCCACCATTTACATTACACCGCGCTACCTGATTGGACTCAATCTCTAGGCATGGCATTCTCATTGATTTTGTTAGCACCAAGCTGGGGCGGCATGATCAACGGCATGATGACAATGTCGGGCGCATGGCACAAATTACGTACCGATCCTATTCTGCGCTTTATGATCGTTTCATTATCTTTCTACGGTATGAGTACGTTTGAAGGCCCAATGATGGCTATTAAAACTGTTAACTCACTTTCACATTACACAGATTGGACGGTTGGTCACGTGCATTCTGGCGCTTTGGGTTGGGTTGGTTTAGTTTCTATGGGTGCGCTTTACTACATGGTGCCACGTCTATTTGGTCAAAAACAAATGCATAGTATGAAAGCAATTGAAATGCATTTTTGGTTAGCGACTGTAGGTATCGTGCTTTATATTTCTTCACTTTGGATTTCAGGCGTAATGGAAGGCTTAATGTGGCGTGCCATTAATACTGACGGTACATTGACTTACACGTTTGTAGAAAGCGTAAAAGCTAAACATCCGTACTACATGATTCGTCTACTTGGCGGCTTGCTTTACCTAAGTGGCATGATCATTATGTTGTGGAATGTGCTTAAAACGGCCACCAGTGGTAAAGCTGCAACTGCAACCATTCCAGCTGTAACTGCTCACGCTTAAGGGAAACTATTATGTCTAATCATGAAACAAAAAGTGGTTTCAGCCACGAAAAAATTGAGACCAATAACTTTCTGATGATCGCGCTGATTTTGTTAGTGGTCGCATTTGGAGGGATTGTGGAAATCGTGCCGCTATTCTTTCAAAAATCTACTACTGAGCCAATTACTGGCTTAAAACCATACACGGCTTTAGAGTTAGCTGGACGCGACATTTACGAACGTGAGGGTTGCTATAATTGCCATTCACAAATGATACGTCCGTTCCGCGCTGAAACATTGCGTTACGGTCATTACTCCGTGGCTGGTGAGTTTGTTTACGACCATCCATTTCAATGGGGCAGTAAACGTACCGGCCCAGACTTACATCGTGTAGGTGGTAAATACAGCGATGAATGGCATCGCATTCACCTAACTAACCCACGTGATCTTGTGCCTGAATCTATCATGCCAGCCTATCCTTGGTTAGAAAAAACTCCTGTTGATGCTGAAGCAATGCCATCACACATGCGTGCATTGCGTAGGGTTGGCGTTCCTTATACTGCCGCTGAAATTGCAGCAGCTCCAGCTGATGTGAAAGATAAAACAGAGTTAGATGCGATGATTGCTTATCTACAAATTTTGGGCACACATCTTAAGTAACTGTTACTTAAATCAGCTAATTTGAAGATACAAAAGGATGACGAAAAATGGATATTAATACGCTCCGAATCGTGACTACCGTTGTGAGTTTTATCGTGTTTATTGGCATACTAATCTGGGTTTGGCGGAACAGAAATACATCAGATTTTAAAGATGCTGCCAATCTGCCATTTAAAGACGACTAAAACTAATAACGGTAAAGCTAATAATAGGTAAGTTAGCAACACTAAAGTTAAGAAACTTAAAATTAATACAGCATATTTTTAAGAGTCATAGTTAGCAGTTTTGATATATGCAAACTTGAAGTATGCCGTCTTAAAGTTTGAAAACATAAGGAAAATAAAATGAGTGATTTTACGAGTAATTTTTGGCCAGTGTTTATCACCGCCATCTCCTTGCTTGGTATTTTTGGTTGCGCTTTGTTGCTGTGGTTAACGAGCAAAGTGAAAATAGCAAACCCTAATGGCGATAACACTAGCGGCCATGTTTGGGATGAAGATTTACGTGAAATGAATAACCCTCTGCCACGCTGGTGGGTTTGGATGTTCATCCTAACGATTATCTTCGCCCTTTTCTACTTAGCAGCTTATCCAGGCTTAGGTAGTTACGCAGGCAAACTTGGCTGGACACAAAATAATCAGTATGACAAAGAAATGGCAGATGCTAACAAGGCATTGGAGCCACTTTATTCAAAATTTGCCGCTATGCCTACTGAAGAATTGGCTAACAATAAAGAGGCCAAGGCCATTGGTGAACGTTTATTCATGAACAATTGTTCCCAGTGTCATGGCTCAGATGCTAAAGGTAGTCGCGGCTTTCCTAACTTGACCGACCACGACTGGTTGCATGGCGGTAGCCCTGAAAAAATTCAAGAAACAATCACTGGTGGCCGTATTGGTATGATGCCACCTATGGCTGCTGCTGTAGGCACAGAAGATGATGTTAAAAACGTAGCTAACTATGTCTTGAGTTTATCTGATAGCAAACATGATGCGGCTCGTGCAGCATTAGGCAAAGAAAAGTTTGCAGTTTGTGCAGCATGTCACGGCCCTGAAGGTAAAGGGAGTACTGATATTGGTTCACCAAATCTGACTGATAAAATTTGGTTACATGGCGCTGGTGAAGCCGCCATTATCAAACGCATTAACGAAGGTAAAGTTAACCAAATGCCAGCACAAGAAGGTAAATTCTCTAGTGCACAAATACACGTGCTAGCTTCATATGTTTGGGGTTTATCTAACAAAGCTGACAAGTAATTTATTGTTTGGTAGATATACCTATTAATAAGCTTAACAAATCAGTTGTAATTAAAGAAAGTTGGATGCATGAACAAAGAACCCGTCGCTAAACCAGCGGCTAAAGATGAAAAAGCAATCCCCTTAAACGAGATTGTCATTTCACTGTATGAAGCGCAAGACAAGATTTACCCGCGTAGCGTTTCAGGGTTCTTTACCAAATGGCGGTGGGTCATGATTTGGCTCACCCAGCTATTTTTCTACGGCGTGCCTTGGTTAGAATGGGGTCACCGCCAAGCCTTATTGTTTGATTTAGAAGCCAAGCGCTTTTATATTTTCAACTTAGTGCTATACCCGCAAGATTTGATTTATTTGACTGCGATTTTGATTATATCGGCGCTGTCACTCTTCCTCTTTACCGCCATCGCTGGCCGTTTATGGTGTGGTTACACTTGTCCACAAACCGTTTACACCGAAATCTTTCTTTGGATAGAAAGAAAAATAGAAGGCGATCGCGCAAGCCGTATGAAGTTTGATGCTGCTACGATGTCCACTAAAAAATTCGTCAGAAAAGGCACTAAGCACTTTGTTTGGATTGTGTTTGCCCTAATCACCGGCTTTACCTTTGTTGGTTATTTCTCACCGATACGCGAGCTTGCTTCTTCTATTTTGAGCTTTAGCCTAGGCCCTTGGGAAATATTCTGGATCTGTTTTTACGGCTTCGCTACCTACGGCAACGCAGGTTTTATGCGTGAGCAAGTCTGTAAATACATGTGTCCTTATGCGCGCTTTCAAAGTGCGATGTTTGATGACGATACGCTTATTGTGACTTACGATGAAGAACGTGGCGAACCGCGTGGTGGACGATCACGCAAAGCGGAGGTGAGTGCTAACGCAAAACCATTAGGCGCATGTATTGATTGCAGCTTATGTGTGCAAGTTTGTCCAACCGGCATTGATATTCGCAAAGGTTTGCAATACGAGTGTATTGGTTGCGGTGCATGTGCCGATGTATGCGACACGGTGATGGATAAGATGGGTTATGAGCGTGGCTTAGTTAAATACTCTACGCAACATGCGATTACTAATAAGTGGACGCACAAGCAAATGGTGCAACGTATTTTACGCCCACGCGTTTTGATCTACGCTTCAATTTTAGGCTTAATCATTATCGCTTTAATGACTAGCTTATGGTTGAGAACACATTTCAGAGTCGACGTTGTGCGTGACCGCGGTGTGATGGCCCGCTTAACGGATGATGGCAAGTTGGAAAATGTCTATCGCCTGCAGATTATGAATGGTACGGAGTCTGTTCAGCACTACAAGCTCAGCGTGAGTGGTGTTAAAGACTTGGAAATTGAGTCTGAATCCGTGACTGAGGACGAAGAATCTGAACATGAGTCGCATAGTAAAACCATTATGGTGAAACCTGCTGAATCGCGTTGGCTGATTGTGGATTTGAAAATACCTGATGGCACGCTCGAGACCGGCTCACATAAAATCGAGTTTCAAATTGAAGCGGTTGAGAGTAAAGAAATAGTGACTGAAAAATCAGTGTTTTTGGTGCCTAGATAAACCTAAGCTTAATTAAGAAAAATCATGCCAACCAATATTGATATTGCAATCATAGGCGCTGGGCCAACAGGCTTATGCTTTGCTAAAGCATTGGCTGACACTGGCTTAAAAATCACCGTTATAGAACGTCAAACTGAAGCAGCCTTAGCTGAACCGGCTTTTGATGGTCGCGAAATTGCCCTTACGCACCATTCTGCACAATTAATGCGTCAGCTTGGCTTGTGGGAGCGTATCGACCCGCAAGCCATTTCTGCTCTGCGAGACGCGCGAGTATTCAATGGCTCTTCGCTTTTATCGTTAAATATCGGCCCTGAAAATATACGCGCTAGAAATACACGTTCTGAAAATACAGCGTCAGAAAATACAGCATCTAAAAATACAGCCCTCGCCGATACCCAGCATAGCGAACTCGGCTACCTGCTAGCCAATCACCTTATTCGCAAAGCAGCTTATGCCGCAGTAAAGTCCTCGCCTGCGATTACGCTCAGAACAGAAGCGCAAGTATTAAATATTCAAACCGATGCAAACCAAGCGCAAATAACGCTAGCCGACGGCGAAATTATTAATGCCAAGTTAGTCATTGCGGCGGATAGCCGGTTTTCAGAAACACGGCGCGCCATGGGCATAGCCGCGGATATGCATGATTTTGGCAAAACCATGATGGTCTGCGTAATGGACCACCCTATTTCGCATGAACATACGGCATGGGAATGGTTCGATTACGGCCAGACGTTAGCACTGTTACCCATGAATGGTTTACGTTCATCGGTGGTGATCACGCTACCGCCAGACGAAATGAACCAGTTAATGACACTAAGCGAAGAGGATTTTAATCATGAGGTGTCAGCGCGCTTCAAACAAAGACTAGGCGTCATGCGATTAAGCTCTACCCGCCACACTTACCCCTTAGTCACCGTATATGCAAAACGTTTGATTGGGCAGCGGTTTGCATTAATCGGCGACGCAGCCGTTGGTATGCATCCAGTCACCGCACATGGTTTCAATTTTGGCTTAACCGGCTTGGCAAGCTTATCGGCTGAAATAAAAGCCGCTGCAGCGGCAGGCCATGATATTGGTGGCGCTAGCCTGCTATTGCGCTACGAGAAAACCCATCGCCGTAACACTAGACCCTTATTTTTGGCTACGCACGCTATTGCAAAAATTTACGCTAGCGATAGTCCGCCAGCCAAATTTTTACGGGCAAGCGCCATCAGAATAGGCAACCGAATTGCTCCGTTTAAGCGCGCAGTCGCAGGATTTTTAGCAGACGCGCATTAAGGGCTGACGTAAACGGTGAAACCCAATTGCCGTATACGTTGCGCTACAGCTTCCAGCCAATCTGGCGATAATCGACTCAATCTTGGGGCTTCTACCTGATAAGACGGTCGCGCTAATCCATATAAATGTACACCTTGCACTTGCTGTTGCACCTGAGAAATTAGTTCTAGATAAGCAACGATATCATCTTCATGTGGTGGCTCTCCATCCAGTGCAAACATACAGGTTTGTATAAAAGTTGGGCATAATTCAGCACATTGTTTAAGCCGTGCCAGATGAGTTTGTGGATTGATGTTTACGTCGTTAATACGTGCAATACCCGCTTTTGTGCCTGCATCCAACTTAAACCAGACTTCACCATTGCATTTGGCTAAATGGCGAATGCTATTCAGCACGGTTGGCCTATCCATGAGGCTGCCATTCGTAATCAGGCGCACTTTGATCGGGTTAGTTTGATTTACGCGACTCGCATCATGGGCTAAATTAGTATCAGGAGATAGATGACTATCACCTAGCAAGTTAAATTCTCGCAGTACTTTTTCAACCAAAACCAGCACTTCAGGAAATTCCTTAGCGCTAGTAGGTTCACCATTGCCAGAGAATGCAACATCTTGCAAATGCCGATCACCTTCGGCAACATATTGCAGCATAAAGTCGCCATGCAGCGCGTAGGTCAAAAAAGATCTTAATTCAGCCTCTAACACGTCGAGAGCGATGGGTGGTGGCGTGCCGCGTGTAAGATTTGGCACTTGGCAATATAAGCAGCGCCAATTACAAGCATTATTGATATTGAGATTAATGCCGATTGAAACGCCACCAGCGCGCCTAGAAAC
>CAIYLB010000094.1 GCA_903926935.1 uncultured Pseudomonadota bacterium | reverse complement strand
TAATTCTGCTTTCGCGAAAATCGTAACGATTAAAGTGATAGAAATACAGAAGGAAGAGTGGCAGAGCGGTTTAATGCTACAGTCTTGAAAACTGTCGTGGGTGCGAGCCCACCGTGAGTTCGAATCTCACCTCTTCCGCCACCGAGTCCCAAGTTATTGATTTTAATCAGTAATTTAATGAGAAGCCCCGCCAGTCGCGGGGTTTTTTGCATTTAAAAATCTCTGTGGTAGGTTTAAGCCCGCATTACTTCAAATTTCTAAGGCGATTCTCAGATGGCTTTTTAAGTGGTAGGTCTGGCTAGTTGGGAAGGGTGAGGTTTAGCATCAACAAAACATCAATATTTAGTATGTTGTTGGTGTAAATCGTAATAATTTACGCTGTTCATCCCAATCAATTGGCAGTGGTGAGTGACGTTTAATAAAATCAGAAGTTAGATGTATTGGCTGTGATCCATTAAGTATGGCCTGCACAATATCCGGTGCTAAAAATGCACGATAGATGGTTCGCGTAATGTGTGAGTTCACCACCCCTTCATTTTTTGCAATTTCACCTACACTGCAAACTTTCCCCGACGTCAGCTGATTTAACCAATCATGCGCTTTCACTAAGCCATTAACCATTGTAATATCTAGCGGTTGATGATGACGTGGCTGTTGTCCACTGACTAATAATCGCATCGAATGCCCACAACGTTTCAACTGTGCTGGAATGGTTAAATACATGAATGGCAAACTCGTTATATTCGTTGAGCCGGCTTCTTTCACTGAATATGTCTCGTCACCACCTTCATGATGACTCAACACTTCCGCATTAATTTCAAGCTTGATTTCATTCACTCCGAGCGTCGCTCTTGCAATCAATGATTGCATTAACGGAAACTGATGATTAACACCACGCCTTAATTCGGCCGCCAAGGCATTAGCACGTAAAATCAATCGTTGTAACTCTTCAGGCTCAGGCCTAAGCACCTCAATCAGCTGCTGATGATCTTTAAGCCAATTACACAAATAATTAATGATGACCATTTCCAGTTCCTGCGCTGGCACTCTTATGCCATTAGGGGATAGCTTACGCCCAGAAGTAGTCAGTGACTCTGATAAGTAATAACGATAACGCTTACTTTGCTTTTGACTATGAGAAGGCACAAGCCTCGACCCGTGCTCATCAAACAATCTTCCCACAAGTAAACTCATAGACGCTTGTGTTCTACGCTTTCTGGTACCTTGTTTGTTGTTTAATGTTTGTAATTGCACTGCATCCCAAAGTGATTGATCAATGATTGCCGGATGCTGCCCTGGATACACTAGTTCTTTATGCCTAATCTTCCCCAAGTAACTTGGGTCAGACAAGATACGGTAGAGCTGGCCACGACTAAATGGCCGTCCGCCATAAGCCTTCTTAGCATTAGACAATCGTATCGGCGACACAATACCTTCTTGATCGAGTTCAGCTTTAAGCTGACCAACACTCCCCGCAATTAAATAACGTTCATACAGTACTTTTACCAAAGGCGCCGCTGATGCATCAATCTCCAAGGTACGTTCCTTACCACGGTAACCGACTGGTGGTGTCCCGCCCATCCACATGCCTTTTTGTTTTGAAGCAGCAATCTTGTCGCGTATGCGCTCACCAGTGACTTCACGCTCAAACTGCGCAAAAGAAAGTAAAACATTAAGCGTAAGCCTACCCATGGAGGATGTCGTATTAAACTGCTGGGTCACCGATACAAAAGAAATGCCCTTGGCATCAAACAATTCTACAATCTTAGCGAAGTCTGCCAATGACCGTGTCAGTCTATCCACTTTATACACCACCACAACATTCACTTTCTTCTGATCAATATCTGCGAGTAATTGCTTCAGGGCAGGGCGCTCAATATTGCCGCCTGAGTATCCACCATCGTCATACATCGTTGGAATCACTTTCCAACCTTCATGTTGCTGACTTAGTACAAACGCTTCACAGGCCTCACGCTGTGCATCCAGCGAATTAAATCCTTGCTGTAATCCTTCTTCAGATGATTTACGGGTATAAATGGCACAGCGTAAGTTGACTTTGCTCATGATCTTTTAATCCCAAAGAATACCGG
>CAIYLB010000093.1 GCA_903926935.1 uncultured Pseudomonadota bacterium | reverse complement strand
TTCCGGTTCTTTGGTGGCGTTCAGTTGGGCATAGCCATTCCGCGTTTGTAATGGAAAGTCTGATCGATGAATTAGCCCATGCGGCAGGTAGAGATTCGCTGGATTATCGCCGCCAATTATTAAAAGATCATCCGCGTCACTTAGCCGCGCTTAATTTGGCCGCAGAAAAATCTGGTTGGGGTAATCCCTTAGCTAAAGGCGTGTTCCGTGGCATTGCAGTGCATGAATCTTTCGGCAGTTTCGTCAGCCAAGTGGCTGAAGTTTCCGTGGATAAGGGCATTGTAAAAGTCCACAGAATAGTCTGTGCGATTGATTGCGGACTTTCAGTCAACCCAGACTCACTGAAAGCACAAATGGAATCTTCTATTTCTTTTGGCCTTGGTGCGGCAATGCAAAGTGAAGTTACCTTCAAAGATGGCATGGTGCAGCAATCAAACTTCCATGATTACAAGGTGATGCGCATGAATGAAATGCCTAAAGTTGAGGTATACATCGTTCAAAGTACTGAAAAAATGGGCGGCGCCGGTGAACCTGGCCTGCCACCAGTAGCGCCTGCTGTTACAAATGCCATTTTTGCCGCCACTGGTAAACGTATCCGCACGCTGCCTATTGGCAATCAGCTGGTTTAATGATTGAAATCAGTTGATTTGAAATCACTAAGGTTGAGATCTTTAGATTGGCAAGTGCTGAGTCGGGCGGTTGAATGGCTGGATAGCGGCTATAAAGCCCATTTATTCACAGTGGTGCAAACTTGGGGGTCTGCACCACGACTGCCAGGAGCATTGCTGGTTGTGCGTGAAGATGGACATCTTATAGGCTCAGTGTCTGGCGGTTGTATTGAAGATGATCTGGCTGACAAGGCGCGCAATAACGAGTTACCGCAGAGTCCAACCGTTATAGAGTATGGCGTAAGTAATAATGATGCACATCGATTTGGCATTCCATGTGGTGGTCGTTTGCAGATATTTGTTGAGCCTTTAAATGATTCAACGCACTTATTATGGTTACTGAAAAATATAGAACAGCGCCAGTTAATCAAACGCTCAGTCAGCTTAAGCACTGGAGAAGCAATATTAAGCCAAGTGCAACCTGAAGGTCAGCCAAGAATCGAGGGTGATTGGTTTCACAGCTACTTTGGCCCGCAGTGGCGCTTGCTTATCATCGGTGCAAATCAACTTGGTTCTGTATTAGCAAGCATTGCACAGGTGTTGGATTTTGATGTGCTCATTTGTGATCCGCGTGAAGATATGCGTGCGGAATGGCACGTAGAAGGCGTGGAGTGGATTTATGAAATGCCAGACGATGCTGTGCTGGAAATCAATCCAGATGCTTATACCGCTATTGTTGCCGTGACGCATGACCCTAAGCTAGATGACATGGCGTTACTTGAAGCACTTAAATCAAATGCATTTTATGTAGGCGCGCTGGGCTCAAGTAAGAATCAGGAAAAACGACGAGAGCGCATGCGTATGTTTGATCTAAGCGAAGCGGAAATAGCCACTTTGCATGGGCCTGTGGGCCTATCAATCGGTAGCCGCACTCCCGCAGAAATCGCGATTTCAATACTGGCCGAGCTTATTCAGGTTAGGGCGAAACAACTTAAAGCAAAGGTCACCATTGACGAAACCATAAATTGTGCAGCTTAATCGTTAAATAATTAAGTCTGCTGGTGTGTCAATATCAGCCAAAATACCAGCATCGTTGCATTCAAGCAATGCAATATCTTCCGGGTAACTTTTAATTATAGAACGTGCGCCCTCATCGCCATGTAGACTTTCAAGCTCATCACGATATTTGGCAGAGAATCCAACAGGATGGCCACGTTTGCCTTGATTAGCTGGAATAACAATAGAAGCACCAGCATTAATTTTATTCGCGACTGCCGTTATCGTTAGTGGGTCAATATACGGCATATCCGCCAACGCGATAATAAAACCATCGCTAGACTCAATAAATTTGGCTGAAAACTTAATCGCCGCAGACAAGCTATCTGCCATTTCCACATCCTGCTCACTGCAAAAAAATACCTCTAGGCCAGCGCTTTTTAGCAGTTGTGCAAGCTTGTTATTCCCTGGCCTTAGCACTGCAATAGAAACTGGAATCGCCTTAATGAGGTTTTTTGCGGCAGCTAGTGCGATAGGGCGGCCATTTGGTAATGCTTGTAAAAGTTTGTCGCCAGCACCAAACCTACGAGAAAAGCCAGCCGCTAATAAAATGCCTATCATTAATAACAGCTACTAACAGATTAAGCCAACCGCGGACAACCAATTATCCACACTTACTCTCACCACAATTTAGACAAGTTAAGCAGCCATCCATCACAATAGAGGCTTTGGTGTTGCATTTATTGCACAACTGAGCGCCTTTAGGGAAGCCATCAGTGTTCACTTCTTCACCAGATTTGGCTTGTTTTTCCATGTACTCTGAGCGTTTTTCATCGACTAGTTTTTGTTGATGTTGGTCTAAACCAGGCTTTTTAAGCATGCCGATTTCTTGTAGATGTTGCTCAACAACTTCACCGATTTCTGCCACTAAACTAGGGATGAATTTACCACCTTTTTTAAAGTAGCCGCCGCTTGGTTCAAAAACACTTCTAAGTTCTTCTACCAAAAACGTTACATCGCCACCTTTACGGAACACGGCAGACATAACGCGTGTCAGCGCAACAATCCACTGAAAGTGCTCCATGTTTTTGGAGTTGATGAATATTTCGAATGGACGACGATGTTCTTGTGGCGTACCTTCGTTCATGATCACATCATTAATGGTGATGTAAAGCGCATGCTCGGTTACCGGTGTTTTAATTTTATAGGTATTGCCAACTAGTTTGTCTGGACGGCTGAGTGGCTCACCTAATTGGACAACTTTGCCTGCGGCTTCTTTTTGTGCGGCTAATTCTGCAACTTTCACTTCTGCATCTTTTTTATCTTGTTCGTTCACTAGCGCGTAGCCGACGATTTTTTTCTCTATTTTAACTGCCATAATATTTTCTCCTGTTTACCGTCATACCAGCCTA
The DNA here is from genome assembly GCA_903926935.1 of uncultured Pseudomonadota bacterium. Taxonomy (GTDB): domain Bacteria; phylum Pseudomonadota; class Gammaproteobacteria; order Burkholderiales; family Methylophilaceae; genus Methylotenera. The sequence goes on along the minus strand of CAIYLB010000093.1, from coordinate 14,125 downwards.
AGCTGGTATCCAACGAATTTAAGTCACTAGGTTCCGTATCGAGTGCGGAATGACAAACTAAAATTTGCCGTAATAGCCTTCTTTTAAAGCATCGTAAAGATTGGCGGCTGAGTGAATTTCACCATCGTATTCAATCTCTTCGTTGCCTTTCACTTCTAGCTCGGTGCCATCATCTAGCGTAAATTTGTAGGTGGTACTTTCTAAATCTTTTTCAGTGACCAGTACGCCTTGGAATGCTTCAGGGTTGAATCTAAATGTCGTGCAGCCTTTTAAGCCTTTGTCGTAAGCGTAAAGATAGATGTTTTTGAAATCTTCAAAATCATAATCAGTCGGCACGTTGATGGTTTTTGAGATCGAACTATCAATCCATTTTTGTGCGGCGGCTTGAATATCCACGTGTGCTTTTGCCTGAATGGTTGACGAATCTAAAAAGTAATCAGGCAACTTTTCATCTTCTTTATCGCTAAATGGCATCGCTTTTGGGTTAATCAACTCACGGTAAGCTAATAATTCATAAGAAAATACATCGACTTTTTCTTTTGATTTCTTGCCTTCACGAATTACGTTACGTGCGTAATGGTGCGCAAAACTAGGCTCAATGCCATTGCTGGCGTTGTTAGCAAGCGATAGCGAAATAGTGCCGGTAGGTGCAATTGAGCTGTGATGCGAAAAGCGTGCGCCTTTAGTGGCAATTTGGTTACGTAAGCCTTCAGGAAACTGCTGCATATAGCGGCTATATTTACCTAGCAACACTTTACCGGTAAGTTTTGTGCCTACTTTAATGCCGTCAGCGGCCATTTCTGGGCGTTTGGCTAGCATGTCAGCGGTCACTTCAAATTTCTCATCCATGATAGGCGCAGGGCCTTTTTCTGCGGCTAATTGCACACCAACTTCCCAGCCGACTTCTGCCATGATGCGCGTTACATCATCGGTAAATTTAAGTGAGGGTTCTTCGCCATATTTCATTTTCATCATGGTTAGCGCTGAGCCTAAACCCAAATAACCCATGCCATGACGGCGCTTGCGGACGATTTCATCGCGCTGTTGTTGCAGCGGTAAACCGTTGATTTCAACCACGTTATCTAACATGCGGGTGAAAATAGCCACTACATCGTGATATTCTTTCCAATCAAAGTAAGCTTCATCTGTGAATGGTTTTTTAACAAAACGCGTCAGGTTTACTGAACCTAATAAGCACGCGCCATAAGGTGGCAATGGTTGCTCGCCACATGGATTAGTCGCGCGAATGTTTTCGCAGAACCAGTTATTGTTCATTTCATTCACACGGTCAATCAAGATAAAACCTGGCTCAGCGAAGTCGTAAGTGCTAGACATAATGACGTCCCACAAGCGACGTGCTTTGATGGTTTTGTATACGCGGCAAGCAACTTTTCCGGCATCAATTCCCTCTAATTTGGTGAGGTATTTGCCTTTAACCGGCCATTCACGCCACACTACTTGAGTGTTATCTTTTACATTAAGGCCATCAACAATTGCTTCTTTTTCTGTGACAGGAAAGGCTAATTTCCATTCTGAATCGGCTTTAACCGCTTCCATGAATTCTTTTGTGATTAAGCATGACAAGTTGAATTGGCGTAAACGACCATTTTCACGTTTGGCTTTAATGAAATCCGTTATATCAGGATGTGAAATATCAAACGTTGCCATTTGCGCGCCGCGACGACCGCCCGCGCTAGAAACGGTGAAACACATTTTGTCGTAAATATCCATAAACGACAACGGGCCGCTAGTGTAAGCGCCAGCGCCTGCTACAAATGCGCCTTTTGGACGCAAGGTAGAAAACTCATAGCCAATGCCGCAACCGGCTTTAAGGGTTAAGCCCGCTTCGTGAACCTTGCCTAAAATGTTATCCATGCTGTCTTCAATCACGCCAGAAACGGTGCAATTAATGGTTGAGGTGGCAGGTTTATGCTCTAAAGCACCGGCGTTTGAGGTGATGCGACCAGCTGGAATTGCCCCGCGACGCAAAGCCCACAGGAATTTTTCATGCCACTCGGCACGTTTTTCTTCCACTTCAACATCTGCTAAGGCGCGCGCTACGCGTGAGTAAGAATCATCGATATTCCCATCAATATTGTCACCTTGCTTAGATTTGAGGCGATATTTTTTATCCCAAATGTCTAGTGACACTGGTTGCATAGAAATTTCTTTATCGGTATTCATATTCTCAGCGCCTACATTTGATTTGTTAGCGGTTTCAACAGCCTTAAGCATGGATATATTCCCTTATTATTTGACTTTCACAGACATTAGATAAATCTATTTTAAGTATTTTAACTTAAGCCGTCACTATAAAATATCACTTTTACGGTGTTAGTTAATCTTAAGGAAGCATCGCTTTTAAGCTTCTTTCTTAAAAATGACTTAAAACCTGATTAACCACAACATATTGTGTTTTTTTAGTAATTTAATCATTTTGTAGGGGTTGGTCAAGTGGTTTATTTTAAATTTTCAGCTGATTTTAATGATGATTTTGCTTGCAAATTTTTAAACCAAGGCAGGCATTGGCTTGCCACAATGTAAGCAATAACTCACATAAAAAAAATTTGTGCGAAAATAGCAAAATGACGCTGACCGTTTATAAATTTTTACTTTATTTGTTACTGCCTTTTACTGCGCTAAAATTATTATGGCGTGCAAGAAAACAAGCCGAATATCTGCAACATTGGCGCGAGCGCTATGGCTTTTATCGCACACCAATCAATAAACCAGTTATTTGGCTGCACTGTGTTTCTGTTGGTGAAACCCGCGCGGCAATGCCTTTAGTCAAAGCGCTCTTAAATCAATATCCAAATCACCAGATTTTACTTACGCATACCACGCCCACAGGACGCGCCGCCAGCGAGCAATTGTTTAGCGATGATGTTCAGCGCGTATATTTACCTTACGATGTACCTTTTGCGGTCAATGGTTTTTTAAGGCACTTTAAGCCGGTGCTAGGTGTATTAATGGAGACTGAGCTTTGGTTTAATCTAATTGCGGCTTGCAAGCAACATAGTATTCCACTTTTATTAGTCAATGCGCGTTTGTCGGAAAGATCTGCGCGCGGCTACGCTAAAGTAGGTAAATTAGTGCGGCAAGGTTTGCAAGACCTCGCTGAAATTGCCGCGCAAACTCAGGCCGATGCTGAGCGTTTAGAGCAATTAGGCGCAAAGCAAGTCAGTGTAGTCGGTAATTTAAAGTTTGATGTTATGCCACCTGATAACGCGGTAATACAAGGTGAGCAATTGCGAGCTTTATTGGGTAAGAATCGTCCAGTATTTTTAGCCGCCAGCACACGTGAAGGCGAAGAGGCTATTATCTTAAATGCCATTATACAAATACCCGACTTAGTCACGGTGATTGTGCCTCGTCATCCGCAGCGTTTTAGTGAGGTTGAGGCTTTGTTACAACAGCGTGGTATTCAATACCAAAAACGTTCTAGCTTGCAGCAAGTCGCCAATGATAATACGCAGGTGATTTTGGGCGATACTATGGGCGAATTGTTTACTTATTATGCGAGCGCGGATATTTGCTTGGTAGGTGGTAGTTTATTGCCCTATGGCGGACAAAATTTAATTGAGGCGATGCGTATGGCTAAGCCTGTTTTAATTGGCGCGAATACCTATAATTTTAAAGAAGTATCTGAGCTTTCTGTGCAAAAAGGTGCGGCTTTGCGCGTTAATGATGCTGCGGAAATTACACAAGCCATTCAAAGTTTGCTGAAAAATCCGCACAAACAAGTTGAAATGGGCGTGGCCGGTCTAGCCATTTGTCAGGCATCGCTGGGCGCGACACAAAAAACATTGGCGATTATTAGCCACAATATTGCTCGTTAATAGTAGAGACTTTTTGCTTACTACATTATCAAGTTACGTGGCATTACTCATCAGTCTGTTGCGATTTGTTATTTGCCAAAATTAACTCACAGACTATGGCCTAGTCTTGAAATTTATGCCGTTCACCTTATCGCAATTTGTAAATAACAATGCATGCAACAGGCTAGACTGGTGATCTTGACCCGTTGCAAAGCATAGTCCGTTATTTCTTTTTACTGACTTTCTTTTTGCTCTCCGTACCTTGCGTAAGTACAGTATCAATCACATGAATCTCGCCATTATCAGCTTTAATGTCGCCTCCACCTATGACAGCAATACCATTGACTTTAACGCCATCGGTCACTGACAAGCTTAAGTCATGACCTTCAACTGTTTTGATTTTACCGGCTTGCACGTCAGCAGCGCTGATTTTGCCTGCCACCACATGGTAAGTTAGTAGCTTGGTTAATGCTTCTTTATCTTTAAGTAAAGCTTCTAACTTATCTTTTGGCAATTTAGCAAATGCCGCATCATTAGGCGCAAATACGGTAAATGGGCCATCACCTTTTAAAGTGTCCACCAATCCGGCGGCCTTCAAGGCTGTTACTAATGTAGTTAACGTTTTATCAGCAATGGCTGAATCAACAATATCATCGGCGAAAGCCACATTCGACATGCTAAGCGCTAGCAAAGATGCTAGTAATACTTTTTTCATAAAATTCCTAATTAAGAAGAGTCATTTCGATAAGACAGCAGGCGCTGAGAAATCATTAATTAGGGCAATCAATCCGCAGACAAGTTGCAGATTTTGCTAATTAAAATGTAGATTTTTGTTAAAGACCTTCTTGATAGATTAATTGAGGTGGAATTAATTTATACGCAAAACGTGTGGTGAATACGCGGCGTAAATAGTAAAAATTTTTAGCGTTTAACTTATTGATTTTAAATGGTTAGTGCGCCTAATCTATATCGGCAGAGTCACACTAGGTCAATGAGTATCTGCTTACGTAGCCTATAAACGTTGATATTCAATGACTTACAGGCGTCACTAAAGTAGACTTTACCACACGAACTTACCACACGTTTAAGCTAGTGATTTTGCTAACACTTCTTGTATAAACTTTAATCACTTTACACGGGACATACCATGACACACGTATCATCAATAGACGCACAAATAATAAGCAACTTAAACACACATCTAATTAACTTTAAGTATTCCGATAGCGAGCTTAATACTCTAGCTTTAGGCATCATAGAGGGTTTAAAGCTTGCAGGTGCTAACGCTCCACTATTAGAGTTTGCTTACTTAACAAGCAATGTACGGGTTATGCTTGCAGGTGGTCTTTTGTCTTGACCACAAGGCTTGCTATTCATTACTATGTTCAAGACGGTTATCTCATAGCCAATAAATAATAAAAGAAAAGGGTGTTTATGGTTATAAGATTGAAGCAGTACAGCAAGGTGCTATTAAGTGCCGTTGCTTTGATAACGCTGCTTACTGGTTGCGTAACAACCAAGTCTATTGATGTTATGACTACAACAAAAATCACCAGTCAAAAAGTTGTTGCTATGAGTGGTAGTCGAGGTGCTTGGGTCTATGAAATTGAAAAGAGACTAAAGGCTAACGGCTTTGAGATTAAGCGGATGGCTAGCCAAAACTCTACAGTCGAGAGGGTGAGTGACACTAAAACAGAAGTCTATAAAGAGGCGTCAACTAGGTTTATTCTTCATATTGATGGATATGCGCCAAACAACTCTATGGAACGGTGTTTTGCGGGTGGCTACAAATTTAACCATATCGATGTTGAATTATTGGATACCCAAAAGAATGAGACTGTTTTTCATTACTCCAACTCAGGGTACTCAGAAAACTGCCCACCGCTATCTGGAACAATATTTAGCGACATAGCCAACTTAACAAATTCAGCATGGCAATAAGACAACATAGATAACGGCTTTAATACCATAGTAATTTAGTCAACTATTGCAAAAAGACAGGTAGAGAAAATAAGCATTACTTTGTCCACTTTCTCTACCCGCAACCCTTATAGGCTCTACACTCCCATCAATTCTTGTTCATACTAAGTGTACAATCTGTACAGCTAAAGCCGCAACCCTAGGCTGCATAAGGCTTCCAGAGGTGCTACCTATGCAGGCACTTAGTCTAAAACTCTGGTTTATCCATAGTATATTCACCCATCACAGCCACCATATTGCTTGCCTGTTCATAGAGCGCATACCTTGCCACAGGACAGGATAGCTCTTTATAGTTCACTAAGGTCCGCACTAAAGCCTCATTACCTTGTCTGCTATAGCCAGCCTGAAAGTCTACTCTAGGATTAGTTGCTAGCGAGTTGCCATGCTCCATGCCACCCATTGCACGTGCTATCTTAGGGAAGTCTTTCTTCATCCAGTTAGCAATGGTTGAATGTGCTGCCCGTCCATTGAGCGTAGCTGATAACTCACGATAAGACATAAACTCTTTACCCTTACGATGTCTACCTGACTTAACAAACATCCTAAAGGCACGCCTTACCTCAGTGGGTTTGACAGCCAGCCCATGACCAAGGTTAGCTAGTGAGGCATACCATAGCGCATCTTTAGCACTCATAGGCTCAATAATAGCTGGTGTAACTGCAACACCTAACAACATGATAGCTTTAAGCCTATGCCACCCATCAATCACTGTAAGGCTCTTCTTGCCTTCAATCTTAGCAAGTCTCACAGGTGAAAACTTAGCGCCGTTCTTCATAGCGTTAGCGTAGTTCTTAACTTGCGTATTGTTCACACCTAACCGCGCTTGATATAACGCATCAAAGTGAATATTGCTAATTAGCACTAGCTCAGTATTTAAGCCTTCCTCAAAGTAAGCCTCACCGCTTACGCCTGAATATAAGTTAAGGTCTAGGTTGTTGCTCATTTCAGTATCTCCATTTTTCATCATTACTCATATTCTCCGATATTAGTTAATTACTTAGAGCTAGTAAGCCAAGGTAAAAGCCTTACCTTACTGTTTCTAATACCGTGATTGATACGCTCTTCGTCAGCGATACCACTATTATTACTAGCCTTATGCTCGTCAATCATCATCACGAGTAACTGATTATTATTAAGTCTCACGTTATGCTTACGCTCATAGCTTCTTTGAAAACTCTTTAAATAATCAAAAGTTTCAACTGGTAACGCAAACTGTCTGTAAACTAAATTACTTGTATCCATATATCATTCCGCCCATTAGTTAATTAATCAAAACGAGGGATAAGCTATCCCCCTTAGTGAGGTTAATAGCAAGTAATATGTGGATATAGAGGCAACCTAAGACACCTAAAGCAAGCCTTAAACGCAACAAAAAAGGCTACCCTATACTTAAATAGGACAGCCTCAGCTAACGCCTTACAGCGTGTTTATGTTGGTTAATAATACAGCTTATGCAATAGCCACCCACTAAAGTAAGCGAAAGCGGTACACACTAAAATCAGTAATACACCTCTGATTATGTCTTTCATAGTTAAGCCTCACCTTTGCTAACACTACAGGCTCTCTTAACTGAGCTTAAAGAGATACCAAAGTGAACCGAGGTCTGTTTAATAGAGGCGTTATTGTCAGCCCTCCACTTAGCTACCTCACTGTCATCAATAGTCTTAACCTTGCCCAAGTTCTTACCTTCAAGCCTCGCTCTATTAATACCTGCAAGTTGCCTCTCTTTAATGGTTGCCTTCTCTAGCGTTGCCAAGCCAGCCAGCAAAGTGAGCATGAAACCACCAAAGGGCGTAGACAGGTCAAAGTTCTCTCTAAGCGATACAACACTCACGCCTTTCTTTCTTAGTGTCTCCACCGTAGCCAGCACATCCATAGTATTACGACCAAGGCGGTCAATAGCCACCACCACCACCGTGTCTCCTTCTTCAGCAAGCTTTAAGACATCAGCTAAGGCAGGGCGTTGTAACGCAGGTATTGAACCTGACACAGCATCGTCTTGATACCACCTTGGCTTAGAATACTTAGCTTCAATCGTTAAGCGTTGGTTCTCACAGGTCTGGTCATCAGTGCTTACCCTTGCATAACCAAATATAATACCGTTGCTAGTGCTGGTCATAATGTGTGTTCTCCATTGGTTCATTAAGTATGGCTCAAATCATAAAGAGTAGTTCAATGAAAGTCAACAGTAATGAACCAAGTATTTACACATCATTTAGGGGTGCATTAGATTAGCTCACAGGGTATACCTTATGACCCAGCACTTAAGAGATAAGGGGCTTGAGTATGCTAGACTAATTTAAAGCATGAGAAGGAGCATCTCTTTCGATATAAATAGAATAAGGAAAACAAATGTACAGCGCCAGAAGAATGTTTTTAATGCTTTTAGTAACCAGCTATATTGTAAGCAACCCTCTTCATGTAGCAGGAAAAGAGTTAAATGACACAGAAGAACTGGCAAATAACAAAGAAGTTGCAGCTCAACTAGCCTTAGTCTATTTCGACAAATTAAATCAAGCTCAGACCGAATTAGGTCAAGAGCCATCAGTACATTCAAAAGAAATTTTAGCTATATCTGCTGGCGCTTTAAATACAAGACTGATGAAATGGTTTGACTACAAAAACAAACAAAACAAAACACCCGCAAATAGCCCCGCTATGTATCAAACATTGGCTATTGCAACATCAAAACTAGGCATCCTAGCGCAATATTTAGGTCAAAAAGAAGTGGCGGGCTGTCACTTCAAAGAGTTCAATAATCTAATAGCTATCGTTGATGGAAAAGAAGGGGAGCTTGCAAATTGCAGACTAGCTGTATATGGCAATGCTGAAGTTAAAGCTATGCAACTTCTCGCAAAGGATAAGGATAAAAGATTAGAAACCATCATAAACAAATGGGTTAATAGCAACATTGATTACAGCATAGAGGCTGCATGTGCTGTTGGCTACTGCATGTAAAGGGGCAAGGGGGTACTCGCACCTTCCTGAATATATCAATACCCCCACAGAAATTCTCTGTAAAAGTTTTAGCAAGTAATTGAAGTTATTCTAGTTAGTGCTTCAAGTGCTGTCATAGTACCCAATGAGAACAGTATTAGACTAAAGATACACAGGGCATAGGAAATGCCTAGCCATACTTGATGTTTAGCTCCCACGTAAGAGCTTTGATTAACATTCTCATTGTAAAGAGCAAACTGCGTTGCGTATGACGTTAAGTACACACAGGTTGCACAAACCAATCCAAGTATAAAGAACGTTAAAGGACATTTTGCATAAGAAAGAGCTTCTACATTGGGGCTTTTCAAGCTTCCTAAGTAAGTTAATACGGCAAACACAGCCCCACCATTAAGGTACTGCAAAGCCTTAAAACCCTCAGTAGAAATGCTTATGAGTGACTTATAGGTCTCAATCTTATGCTCATCATGAAATGACATCTTGTGCCTCCGCTTAGAGTGTCTCAGTAGTTTACGTGACTAACCTTAATTTGTGTAATTGTCAGCTTAACTCAGGAAAGGGATAGCTAACTTTCTCAAGAGCCACACGCTTAACATCAATATGAGTGGCTTTAGAATAGACGCTTCCTGTAATCCCCTTCTTTTCATGCCCAACAATGTCCGCTATGTGATACTCCAACACACTAGCGTCAGATAAAGCCGTGACTAAAGCGTGCCTTAAAGAGTGAAAGACCTTATCCCCACCATAACCAGCCTTAATCTTTAGCTTACTAAATTGCCCACTAATAGTATTTGACCTATCCCCAAACTTATCCAAGTTTAAGGCAGGTAGTAAGTAAGCATCCGTAGCATTTTCTTTAAGCCGTTTAATGACAGGCTTAATGTGGCTATGAATAGGTACAGCTCTCACACCTGCCAAAGTCTTAGCATCTATGATATTGAATACATCCTCAGCCACATCTTTAATCATCAGACTACACAGCTCTTCAATCCTTGCACCTGTATACGCACCCAACACAATCAAGTCAGCTAAGACAGCGTTCTGTCTATCTTTCGCTAGTGTCCAAAGCTCTACAACCTCACGAGGCTTAAAGGCGGCTCTAGGTGCTTTCTTCTTACCCTTATCAGCTAGTAACACCTTATGGAAAGGGTCTTCAGTCATGCCTTTGATGTTGTAACGTGCTATATATCCCCAATAGTTGCGACACCCTTTGAGTATTCTCTTTTGAATACCCTTAGTCACAGCCTTAGCCGATAAGTCATCCAGCCAAAGACTAACCTCTTTCTTACTGACATCCTCAATGATAGGGAATTGCTCAATAAATAGCTGAACATCTTTACTGTATTGCTCAATGGTTCTAGGTGTAACAGTAAGTTGTGCTTTCCAGTTGTCAAAGTGAAGAGTGTGAGGGGTCTGTACACCCATAGCCACCTCATAGAATTGTTTAGCTTTAGTAAACCCCTGAGACTGCTCCATGTCGCCTACACGGTCAAGCAGGACGCCCTCTAAAGTCTCTCTATACTCATCATCCTGAGTCTTCTCAATGTCTTCTCTAATCTTGATAGCGTCAGCTAAAAAACCTACATCATTGCCCTTAGCCTGTTCAATCTGTAGCTTCCAGCCCAAGACATAACCCATAGCAATACTCGCAGCCCTGCGCCTATCCCCTTCACCTGTGGACTTAACAAAGCGTATTAAGCCAAGCTCTTCTTGAAGTGCTTTAGGTATCGTAAGAACTGCATAATAAAGCTGTCTGCGCTTCTCTAAGTAATCGGGCATAATGGCAGTGAATTGAGTGGTAATTAAAAAGACAGTTTACCACACACTTTTACCACACGCCTGATTGCTTTAATGTGCTACAATCAATAAATACAAGGGGGTGTTAGTGCGCCCAATCTATATCGGCAGAATCACACTAGGTCAATGACGACTCATCGGCGCAATCACTTACGTAAATTACGCTTACTGCCTTATTCACTGCACTAACTCGCTAATTTTACATCAAACGTGTGGATTGATAACGAAGGTTTATAATATCCTATCAACTCTTAGCGTATTCCATGAACATTTTCCGCATTCACCAGTACGCTTTTTTAAAACTACTTTCTTATCGTGTGTTTATGGTGTTGGCCTATCAAATTATGGCGGTGACGGTGGGCTGGCATATTTATGAAATTACGCACGATACTCTCGCGCTGGGTTTGATTGGACTGGCTGAGGTAGTTCCATACTTTTCTTTTGCGCTGTTTGCTGGTCATGCGGTTGACCATTATTTTTCAAGACGATTTTTTGGCGCTTTGGCGGCCGTAACGCTAGGTATTAACGCGTTGACTTTAACCGCGCTGGCAATGGGTTGGATTGGCAGTAGCACAAACGCCAGCTTGTGGATTTATGGGTCGATTATGCTCACCGGAATTGAGCGTGCCTTTATTGCGCCTAGCTACAATACTTTGTTCGCCATTATTTTACCGCGTGAGAGTTATGCACGTGCCTCTGCGCTTGGTAGTTCGACTTTTCAGGCGGGGCTGATCATTGGCCCAGCTATCGGCGGCTTGTTGGTTGGTTTTGCTAGCAAAACAGCAGCATATTCCATCGCCATGCTGCTTTGTTTAGCTGCGGCGATTGTTATGTGGTCAATTCAGGTAAAAGAACCGCCACCAGTGATAAATAGCCCGCCTGTTTTTGCTAGCATAGGCCAAGGCTTACGCTTTGTATTTAGTAATCAGATTATCCTTGGTGCATTGTCGCTAGATATGTTCGCGGTATTATTTGGCGGTGCTGTTGCCATGCTTCCGGCATTCATTCACGACATTTATCATTATGGACCACAGAGTTTAGGTTTATTACGTGCGGCTCCTGCAATGGGTGCCATCATGACCGGCATTTGGCTGGCGCGGCACCCAATAGGGTTACATGCGGGGCGCTGGCTATTAGCCTCAGTTGCCGGTTTTGGAGTCTGTATCATCGGCTTTGGTTTAACTAGCTATATTTGGTTAGCTGGATTCTTACTAATGCTCTCTGGCGTATTCGATGGCGTTTCTGTAGTTTTACGCACCACAATTTTACAATTAGCCACCCCTGATGCGATGCGTGGTCGAGTCTCGGCCATTAACGGTATTTTTATAGGTTCGTCTAATGAGTTAGGTGCGTTTGAATCGGGCCTGACAGCACGGTTGATGGGCTTAATTCCGTCTGTGGTATTTGGCGGCGTGATGACGCTGTCAATAGTGGCTGTTACTGCCAAAATTTCACCAAAATTAAGGCAGTTAAATCTGCATCATCATTGAGTAATTGAATAATACTCAATGATGATGCAATACCGTTAAGAATAAGAAAATTAAGTGAAGGTACAGCAACCTTCCCAGACTTCGATTGCTACAATACTAGCTGCTACAACATCGCTTTAAGATATTTCGCCGTATAACTTTCGGTGCTTAGTGCCACTTGTTCTGGCGTACCTTCCGCAATAATCATACCGCCGCCATCGCCACCTTCTGGACCCATATCGACAATCCAATCGGCGGTTTTGATAACGTCTAAATTATGCTCAATAATCACTATGGTATTGCCTGCGTCGCGTAAGCGATGAATCACATCCAGTAATAATTGAATGTCGGCAAAATGCAGGCCAGTGGTTGGCTCATCCAAAATATACAGCGTACGGCCGGTATCTCGCTTACTCAACTCTAAGGCCAATTTTACCCGCTGAGCTTCACCGCCAGATAAAGTGGTCGCACTTTGCCCTAACGTGATGTAACCCAAACCAACATCTAATAATGTTTTGAGTTTGCGAGAAATTACCGGTTGTGCGCTAAAAAACGTATGCGCTTGCTCGACCGTCATCTCTAATACTTCGCGGATGTTTTTACCTTTGAATTGAATTTCTAATGTTTCGCGATTGTAACGGTGACCTTTACACACGTCGCATGGCACATAAACATCAGGCAAAAAGTGCATCTCTACACGTAAAACGCCATCGCCTTGGCAAGCTTCACAGCGCCCACCTTTTACGTTAAATGAATATCTGCCTGGTCCGTAACCACGCACGCGGCTTTCAGGCACGCCGGCAAATAAATCACGAATCGGTGTAAATAGGCCGGTGTAAGTCGCTGGATTAGAGCGCGGAGTACGGCCAATTGGGCTTTGGTCAACATCAACGACTTTGTCAAAAAATGCTAAGCCGTCAATTTCACCAAACGCCGCAGGTTCGGTACTGCTGCCGTATAAATGTTGCGAAACGACGCGATATAAAGTGTCGTTAATTAGCGTCGATTTACCACTACCAGAAACGCCGGTGATACAGCTTAACAAGCCTACCGGCAATTTAAGCGTCACATCTTTCAAGTTGTTGCCGGTGGTATTGCTTAATTTAAGCCAGCGCGCCGGGTCTGGCGGTGTGCGTTTTTTGTTATAAATAATCTGTTTTTTGCCGCTTAAATAATCGCCTGTCAGAGAATTTGGGTTGGCTTGTACTTCTTCTGGCGTGCCTTCTGCCACAATTTGTCCACCGTGTTCACCCGCGCCTGGACCAATATCAATCACATAATCGGCCGCCATAATCGCGTCTTGGTCATGCTCCACCACAATTACGCTGTTGCCAATATCGCGCAAGCGCTTAAGGGTTTCTAGTAAACGGTCGTTGTCGCGCTGATGTAAACCGATAGACGGTTCATCCAGCACATACATAACGCCAGTCAAGCCGCTACCAATTTGGCTGGCTAAACGAATACGTTGCGCTTCACCGCCAGACAGCGTTTCTGCTGAGCGTGAAAGCGACAAATACTCTAAACCTACATTGGTTAAGAATTTAAGTCGATTGCTAATTTCTTTAACGATTTTATCAGCAATGGCTAGTTTTGCACCAGTTAATTCAAGCGTATCAAAGAAAGTAAGTGCTAACTTAAGTGGCACTTGGCAGACTTCGTGGATGTTTTTATTGCCCACTTTAACGTGACGCGCTTCTTTGCGTAAGCGCGTACCAGCACAGTCTGGACAGCTTTGTGAATTTAAATATTTGGCCAATTCTTCACGCACTGTTTGCGAATCGGTCTCGTGATAACGGCGTTTTAAATTGATTAAAATACCTTCGAAGGCGTGAATTTTTTGAAAGAAAACACCGCGCTCGTTGAGATATTTGAACGGGATTTCTACTTTACCGCTACCGTTGAGTAATATTGATTGAGTCGCCTCGGCCAATTGTTCAAACGGCGTATCTAGATCAAAATTATAATGCGCGGCTAAACTACTGAGCATTTGAAAGTAAAACTGGTTGCGTCTATCCCAGCCTTTAATCGCGCCAGCGGCTAGCGATAAATGCGGAAAAGCCACCACACGTTTAGGGTCAAAAAAGTTGATGTTGCCTAAACCATCAC
>CAIYLB010000092.1 GCA_903926935.1 uncultured Pseudomonadota bacterium | reverse complement strand
CATTTGAAAGTGCAATCTGAAAAGGCACTGGATCAATCAAAAACATCGCCTGACCTGACTTAACTGGCGCGCCTTCTTCAAAAAGTTTTTTCAGTAGAATTCCTCCAACTCGCGGGCGAATCTCAACCTCTTTAGCACCTTCAGTTTGCGCGACGGTTTCAGCGCTAATTGGAACGCTTGTAGCTTGTACTTCAATGACGCTAACTGGCATTGCAGGCATTTTGCCATTTGGCGCGGAAGTCTCATTCTTTTTGCTGCAGCCTATTAAGGCCAAACCAGCCATTAGCGCAACAGTTGTGATCTTTACACTAAATAAAGATAACGAAGATGGGAATGCCTTTACTTGTTTTTGTTGCACGTTATTATTAATCATCATTGATTACTCCAAGCCTTTAATTACGCTATGTTTCTAATTTTTAAGTGTTTTTCAGATTAAGCTTACTGAATACTGCTTGTATACATACAATTTTGCATGTATATTATATACAATCAAGAATGTATGTATATAGGTTTTTATGAATATGATTATAAATTTCGACATCGAAGTGATCGATGACGCATTTAAGCTAAAAGAAAACATTAAATGACAACTCAAAAAGTTTAAGCAAAAGCACATGGCAAGAAAAACTAAAGAAGACGCAGAACTAACACGTAGACGCATAATAGACGCAGCACGTGCAGTATTTCTTACTCGCGGCGTCAGCCGTTCTACTTTAGAACATATTGCAAGCCACGCCGAAGTAACTCGCGGTGCTGTTTATTGGCATTTTAAAAATAAAACTGAAATTTTTCATGCTATTCGTGAGCAAGTTTTTTTACCGCTGATAGATCGCATGGACGACACATTGACCATGCAAGGCAATGAAGACCCTCTGACACAGATTGAGAATAGTCTATGTGACACCATCAATGAATTGAATGAAAATATTGAAATGCGTCAAACTTATGAAATCATGATGATTAAGTGTGAATATGTTGATGAGTTTGCCACGGTATTGCAACAAATACTCAACAACTGTTCAAATATTACCGAAAAAATTCAACTTGCTTACGAACGAGCTGAATCTCAGCAATTATTGATTGGCAAAAACAATCCGCGCGCGCTAGCAGTCGACACTCACTTGTTCTTCAGTGGCTTACTACATATGTGGGTTAAAGACTTCGATGGCAGCAGATTCCGCTTTCAAGCGACAGATTTGATTAAATCGCATATCAATCTGCGTAGAAAGTAACCATAAATCTAGCGACGGCTTGTTAATCACCAATAGTAAAGATAATATACTCAGTGACTCTAACTAGGAAGCCAATGTGAATATTCATACAGGTGAAATTTACGGCAAGCAGACCGCAAATAAGTTTGTTATGTATAACGTCGTTAAAGTTAGTAAAGATAAAAATACCAACCAAGCATTAGTCACTTTACAGAATATTGATAATCCGCTCAGCTTTTTTGAAGCGACCACGCAAAAATTAGCCGCTACGGGTTATATAAGAATTAGCCAAACCCCTTTTATTGACTTAGTACCAACTACAGCTAAACGTAACAAAGCCGCAAGAAAGCCTAGTCGCTGCCCACTTACATACGATTTTTTAGAAGCGCGTGCAGATAGCGAAAGACCCGCACCGATATTGCCCGATTTATTTAGCTAATTTTTCTATACGCTAACTTAAAATCCGGCAAAAACCCTAAAACATCGCGACTCGGCTTTGCCAGGCACTGCATCAAAAGGTTGATGCACTAATGCCTAGGTGGACCACCCCATAAATCATGACCATCCGCTTTTGTAATTTGCACTTCTACAAAATCACCTGGGCTTAGACCTTCAGCATCATCCAAATAAACCACGCCATCAATCTCAGGCGCATCCGCTTTCGTACGCCCTATCGCTTCAAAACTACCATCCTCTAACTGGTTGATTTCATCGACCAAAACAGTTTGCATAGTACCGATTTTAGTTTGAAGTTTTGCTGCGCTAATACGCTCTTGCACTTCCATAAATCGCGCTAATCGCTCTTGTTTAACTTCTTCAGGCACATGATCTGGCAGTTCATTGGCTTTTGCCCCATCTACCGCAGAGTAAGTAAAGCAGCCCACTCTATCCAACTGGGCTTCATCTAAAAAGTCCAACAGCATTTTAAAGTCATCTTCAGTTTCACCTGGAAAGCCTGCGATAAATGTACTGCGCACAGTAATATCTGGGCAAATTTCACGCCAAGCTTTGATGCGTGCAAGATTATTTTCAGCATGCGCTGGACGTTTCATGGCTTTAAGTATACGTGGGCTAGCATGTTGGAACGGCACATCCAAGTAAGGCAAAATCAAGCCATCGGCCATTAATGGAATCACTTCATCCACATGCGGGTACGGGTAAACATAATGTAAACGCACCCAAACACCCAATTCACTCAAGGCCTGACTAAGTTCGGTCATACGTGTTTTAACTGGGCGACCATTCCAAAATCCCGGGCGATATTTAACATCAACGCCATAAGCCGAAGTGTCTTGCGATATGACTAAAATTTCTGAAACACCGGCATTGACTAAATTTTCCGCTTCGTTCATGACTTCGCCAATAGGGCGACTCACTAAATCACCGCGCATACTTGGAATAATGCAGAAACT
>CAIYLB010000091.1 GCA_903926935.1 uncultured Pseudomonadota bacterium | reverse complement strand
TGCTCAACTTGAAAAAATACGTCATCAATTAAAAGCCATACACGCTACTATGTTGGCGCGCGGCATTGTTCCTGGCTCGGACAGCGCACTAAGATTGTTTTCTTGATTATTTTCTTAATTTAGTTTGTTAAATAGAGAAAATAAGATGGACTATCCTGCAGACATTGCTTATCAGCACATTGCCAAATTGCGCGCACTAATTGCACGTTATGACTACGAATATTATGCTTTGGATGCACCATCTGTGCCTGACAGTGAATATGACCGGATTTATCGTGAGTTACAAAGTTTAGAAACCCAATATCCTGAGCTCATTACAGCAGATTCACCCACGCAGCGTGTCAGCGGTTCTGCCATCAATGCATTCAATAGCATTACGCATAGACAAGCAATGCTGTCACTCAACAATGTGTTTGAAGACAATGAGTTAGAATCGTTTGATAAACGCATACGTGAAGCATTAGGCCAGCAAAATATTGCGTATGCGGTTGAGCCTAAGTTTGATGGCTTAGCCATCACGTTAACTTATGAAAATGGCATATTTACCCAAGGCGCCACTCGTGGCGATGGATATACGGGCGAAGATGTGACACATAATTTGCGCACCTTACGTGGTATTCCTATGCGATTGTCATGTGAAAATCCTCCGGAATTACTAGAAGTACGTGGCGAAGTATTAATGTTTAAACGTGATTTCGATAAGCTTAATCAGGCGCAGTTGGCAAAAGGTGATAAGTTATTCGCTAATCCCCGTAATGCTGCGGCAGGCAGTCTGCGCCAGTTAGACGCAAAAATTACCGCCACTCGACCTTTGAGTTTTTTTGCTTATGGCCTAGGCGCAGCAGAAGGTGTGCCTAGCTTAAATAGTCATAGTGAGGCGATGGATTATCTGGCTGATCTATGCTTACCTGTAAGTAAAGAGCGCAGCGTCGTCAATGGTCTAGCGGGCTTACTTGAATATTACAAAAAAATTGGCGCAGCCCGAGAACAGCTACCTTTTGATATTGACGGCGTAGTTTATAAAGTCAATCAGTTCAAGCAGCAAGATGAACTAGGCTTTGTATCTAGGGCGCCACGTTGGGCGATAGCGCATAAATTTCCTGCGCAAGAGGCATTAACGATTGTAGAAGATATTACCGTGCAGGTTGGGCGTACTGGCGCAATTACACCAGTCGCTCGGTTAAAACCTGTGTTTGTTGGCGGCGTTACAGTAACCAATGCAACGTTACATAACGAGGATGAAGTTCGCCGCAAAGATGTGCATATTGGCGATACTGTTAGTGTGCGCAGAGCTGGTGATGTGATTCCAGAAGTAGTGAATGTGTTACTAGAAAAACGCCCTGCAGCGGCACGTCGATTTGAAATGCCTAGCGTTTGCCCGGAATGTGGTTCACATATATTAAAACAGGCGGATGAAGCCATAGCCCGCTGCACAGGCGGTTTGTTCTGCCCGGCACAGCGCAAGCAAGCGATTACGCATTATGCCTCGCGTCGCGCTATGGATATTGAAGGTTTAGGTGAGAAACTGGCTGATCAGCTAGTCGAGGCGAATTTGGTACATACGCTGGCGGATATCTATAAGCTGGATTTATCCTCGCTAAGTGGCTTAGATCGTATGGCGACAAAGTCCGCACAAAATATTTTAGATGCATTACAAAATAGTAAAACAACAACACTGGCACGTTTTATCTATGCGCTGGGCATGCGTAACGTTGGTGAAGCTACTGCTAAAGATTTAGCTAAACATTTCGGCAATTTAGCAGCACTAATGCAGGCTAATTTAGAAGACTTGCGTGCGGTAAATGATGTAGGCCCTGTAGTTGCGGAATCAATAACGAATTTTTTCGGCGAAGCTCACAACCAAATTGTCATCAATGCACTACTTGCAGCCGGCATTCATTGGCCAGAAAACGAAGGTAAGCAGGCCGCAACCGGCAATTTTATTGGTAAAACCTTTGTACTCACAGGTACTTTGCCGAATTTGTCGCGTGATAATGCCAAAGAGATGATAGAAAATGCCGGCGGAAAAGTGAGTGGCAGTGTTTCTAAAAAAACAGATTTTGTGGTTGCTGGT
>CAIYLB010000090.1 GCA_903926935.1 uncultured Pseudomonadota bacterium | reverse complement strand
ATATCTCCGCCACTGCACGCAGCTTGAATATGCACAGACGTACCTTGCAAAGAAAATTAGGGAAAAATCCTAGTAAAAACTAAAGCTAAACAATTGAGAACATTGTAATAGAAAATCAATCCTCAGAAAATCGCTGTTCTAGAAATGGATCAGCCTGATTATGGTAACCACGCACTTCCCAAAAACCTAACTTATCCTCAGCATGTAATTCTATGGCTTTTAACCATTTTGCACCTTTCCAAGCATAGCGTTTTGGTACGATTATTCGCGCTGGCGCTCCGTGTTCGCGCGTAAGAGCGTGGCCTAGTACAGAATGTGCGACCAGCACATCATCGTCTAGTAAAGCTTCTAGGTTAAGGTTGGTAGTGTAGCCATCATAGCCATGTAGCGTAACGAACTTTGCTGTAGATAAAGGCATTGCTAAAGCCAAAATATCTCGCATTCGCACGCCTTGCCAATTCATATCTAACTGGCTCCAGCGCGTGACGCAATGAAAGTCAGAGACATCGGTCGTTTGCGTGAGCGCTTCAAAGGCAGCCCAATCCAGATTAACTTCTGTCTCAACTAAACCGTATATGCGAAGCGACCAATCTACTTTATCAATGCTAGGCTGTAGACCGATATTGAGTACCGGAAAGTTTTTAACTTCAGTTTGACCGGCCGGAACACGGCTATTAGCATTAGTTTTGCCAGGCTTATTGCCCTGCTGCGCAATGGCAGTTTTACCTGCAATAATCTTTAACCAATCCGCCATTTAAATCCCAACTTACTGATGTATAAAACATTTATTTTTGTGGCGCTTTTTTAAAGCTATCTAACAATAAACACGCCACTCCCACGCATATTGCGCTGTCGGCTACGTTAAAGGCTGGCCAATAGATATTGTGGTAATGGAAATTTAAAAAATCGACCACGTAGCCTAAGGTAATGCGATCATAAAAATTGCCAATTGCACCACCCAACACTAAGGCTAGACCCAAGCAAAAAAGTTTCTCAGTCGCATGTTTACGAATTAGGTAACTAATCACCATAATCGCCAGCACAGAAACACCATTAAAAAATATTTTTTGCCAACCACCAGCATCTGCCAAAAAACCAAAAGCAGAACCTTGGTTATGGTAGCGCACTAAATCAAAAAAGCTGGTGATGGTCAGCATGTCGCCATAAATAAAAGAGTTTTGCACCAAATGTTTGGTGTAAAGGTCGACTGCAATGATGATTGCACTAATGCTGAACCATTTAATAAGTGGCACCATTTTAATGATCATTAAGCAAAACTTCTTTCTTCGCCAGCATCAAATAAATTACTCACGCAACGACCACATATGCTTGGATGCTCTGCATGTGCGCCTACGTCTGCGCGGTAATGCCAGCAGCGGCCACATTTAACATGCGTACTTGGTCTAACGAATATCTTTTGCTCGGCTTCTGTGGCTACTTTTGTCACTTTAGCGCTTGAAACGATCATTACAAAACGTAGGTCTTCAGCCAAACTACTTAATGCATCGAAGGTCACATCTGTGACAAAAAACTCCAGCTCAGCCTGTAATGACGAGCCTACTTGCCCAGCGGTGCGCAACACCTCAATTTCTTTGGTTGATAAGCCACGTGCAACAATCACGGCTTCCCACACAGTTAAGCGCTCTGCACTTAAACCGTGCGCTGGCAAGTCATACCAAGTATCTTCAAACACAGTCTTATTGGCATCTAAGCCCAGCGTTTCCCAAATTTCATTGGCAGTAAAACTTAAAATCGGGGCCATCAAACGCATCATAGAATGGGTAATGTGATGCAAAGCACTTTGCGCTGCGCGACGTGCGTGTGAAGTTTCGCCAGCCGTATATAAGCGATCTTTAAGAATATCTAAATAAAAACTACCTAAATCATCTGAGCAAAAACTGACAAATTTTTGTACGGCAAAATGAAATTCATATTTATCGTAATCTTGCAGAATCCCTGTTTGCAGCTTTTCGGTTAAATGTAGCGCGTATTGGTCAATTTCTAGCCACTCGCTCACTGGCAATAAATCTTTAGCAACATCAAAATCGGCTAAATTTGCCAGCAAAAATTTCATAGTATTACGAATACGACGATAACTTTCTGACACACGTTTGAGAATTTCATCCGAAATCGTCAGCTCGCCTGAGTAATCTGTAGAAGCCGCCCACAAGCGCAAAATGTCGGCACCGTAAGTGTCCATCACTTTTTGTGGCGCAACTACATTGCCTTTAGATTTACTCATTTTGTGGCCAGCGCCATCGACCACAAAACCGTGCGTCAGCAAAGCTTCATATGGCGCACGGCCATCAATCGCACAGCCAGTCAACAGGCTAGATTGAAACCAACCTCGATGCTGATCTGAACCTTCTAAATACAAATCTGCTGGAAACTGCAACTCTGGACGACGTTTAAGTACGGCCGCATGCGTTGCGCCAGAATCAAACCAAACATCTAGCGTGTAAGTCACTTTTTTATAATCAGTTGCATTTTCTGGCGCAAATTCAGCCAAATAAGCGGCGCCATCTAAACTAAACCAAGCTTCAACACCTTGTGCTTCTACCATTAATGCTGCGCGCTCTAGCAACGCCATCGTTTGCAGATGCGGCTCACCCGTTTCTTTATGAACGAAGAAAGGCATAGGCACGCCCCAGTTACGCTGGCGCGACACACACCAATCTGGGCGATTTTTAATCATCGCTTCTAACCGTGCACGACCCCAAGCTGGGAAAAATTCAGTTTCATCGACGGCTTTGTTGGCTAACTCACGTAAACTGTTACCAGAAACGCCTTCGGTATTCATACCAACAAACCACTGATGCGTCGCCAATTGCATTAATGGCGTTTTATGGCGCCAGCAATGTGGAAAGCTATGATTCAAGCGTGCGCTAGCCAGCAAATTGCCAGTTTCAAGCATTGCTGCCAAGATAATCTTGTTCGCGTCCTGTCTACTTAAACCGCGAATAGCCTCAAACTCAACCAATTCACTATTGAAAAACTTACCGTCACCGCCCATTAAAATGCGTGGTTTTTCGTTAGGATAAGTAGCTTTCATCACCAACCAGTCATCGTTACCGTGAGCGGCGGCTGTATGCACTAAACCAGTACCAGCTTCAGTAGTGACATGATCGCCACAGATGATAGGCACTTGGCGGTTATCGAATGGATGTTGTAATAACAAGCCTTTTAAAGCTTCACCTTTGCAGCTAGCAAGTACAGTAGTGTTTTCTTCACCATAGCGTGCCAGTGTGCTTTGCGCCAAATCATGCGCAAGAATCAGCAAGCCTTTGCTAGTTTGCAGTAAATCATAATCAAACTCAGGATGTACGCTTACCGCTTGGTTCGCCGGTAGTGTCCAAGGCGTCGTTGTCCAAATAACGGCATAAGCATCGCTCGTTACTGCAACACCAAATACCAAACTTAAATCTGCTTTATCGACCACTTTAAAGCCCACATCAATCTGTGGAGAATTCACATCTTCATATTCAACCTCAGCCTCAGCCAAAGCAGAACCGCAATCTACGCACCAATGCACAGGCTTGCTGCCTTGATATAAATAGCCATTTTTATAGATTTCACCCAAAGCGCGCATGATGTCGGCCTCGGTTTTAAAATCCATAGTCAAATACGGATTATCCCAATCACCCAACACACCTAATCGAATGAAATCTTTCTTTTGACGCGCCACTTGTTCAGCAGCATATTCGCGGCAAAGCTCGCGGAATTTAGCCGGATCAATATTCTTACCGTGATTTTTTTCTACCACCAATTCAATCGGCAAACCATGACAATCCCAACCTGGCACATAAGGCGCATCAAAACCACTTAGGGTTTTAGACTTAACAATGATATCTTTTAAGATTTTATTCACAGCATGTCCAATGTGAATATCACCGTTTGCATAAGGTGGGCCATCATGCAGAATGAATTTTTTAGCGCCTTTGCGTGATGTGCGAATACGCTCATATAGCTTTTTATCTTGCCATTGTTTCAACCATGCAGGTTCACGCTTAGCTAAGTCGCCTCGCATGGGAAACGTGGTTTCCGGCAAGTTTAATTTGTATTTGTTCTGTTCTTTATTTAGGTCTTCAGTCATTTAAATCTCAAATAAATTTCTAATCAATCTATGCTTTTAACGCATGCAAATTCTCAATGGCCATTCCAATGAAATTCGGAATCTAGTGTCTTTTTACGTTGCTATATTCCGACTTATGTAGCAATTACAGAAGCAAAAAAATCCCTCGCTGTCGCTTTATCTAAAGTGATCTGCGCTTTTAAGGCGTCTAAACCATCAAATTTAATTTCATCACGAATTTTATACAAAAACTCCACATGAACATGCTGTCCATATAGATCAGCATTAAAATCAATCACATGCACTTCAAGCATTAATTTTGGTACACCGGCAATAGTTGGGCGAACACCTAAATTGGCGACGCTATTCCTACCATCTAATTTTACCGCATAAACTCCTGTCAAGGCAGGCCGCTCATGCCGCATATGCACATTGGCAGTAGGAAAACCCAATTGTCGGCCACGCTTTGCACCGTGTACGACTTTACCGCTCATGCTATATGGGCGACCAAGTAGCAAGGCAGCCTCTTGCAATTTTCCGGCAGCCAAAGCGTTACGTACGCGGGTGCTGGAAACGCGACTTGGTGCAGCATTATCTATGGCCAAATCTACCTGAGGCAAGCTAATTAAATTAAATTTAGCCGCTGCAAAATCTGCAATAGAACCGCTACGTTTAGCACCGAATCTAAAATCTTCACCCACTAAAATAGATTGTGCATTCAGTGCATCTCGCAAAATATTTTGCATAAATTCAGCCGCCGTCACTTTGGCAAATCGCTGATTAAATCCACATACATAAACATGATCTATGCCTGCGGCAGCAAAATACTCTAGCTTTTCACGAACTGAGCAAAGCCTTGCTGGCGCACTTTCCGGCGTAAAAAACTCGCGTGGATGTGGCTCAAACGTCATCACAGCAGAAGTTAAATCAAGCGCCTTTGCAGTTTCAGTCAATTTTTTCAATAAGGCTTGATGGCCTAAGTGCATGCCATCAAAATTACCGATGGCAATGGCGCAAGCAGCGGTTGGCAAGCTTGTGGGCGAGAATTGAGATGTTATATGTCGAAAAACTTGCATTTAACGCTCTACTCTACGGAGGTAATCTCGCGGCCTAAAGCCAAGCAACATTAATGTTGCAAAATAACTGATAGCGCCTAATATCACTAAGCCAGTGATATATATCAAGCGTTTAATCAAGGCAAAAGTTAGCCATGCACTAGTATCGCCCATCACAAAATAAAGCGTAACTCCCATCACACTTAACGCAATAGACAGCTTAACTAGAAAGCTAATCCATCCCGGTTGCGGCTGATAAATATCGCTTTTTCGCAAATAAAAATACAGCATAGAGGCATTTAGACAAGCACCTAAACCAATGGCTAAAGCTAAGCCTGCGTGTTGCAAATGCAACATAAACACAAAAACAACATTCATTAATTGTGTGACGACCAGTGTAAAAATGGCAATTTTAACTGGCGTTTTAATGTTTTGACGCGCATAAAAACCTGGCGCTAATATCTTCACTAGAATCAATCCAATTAAACCTACGCTATAAGCCACTAGCGCCTGTTGCGTCATAGCAACGTCTAGCGCGGAAAATTTCCCATAATAAAATAAGGCGGTGACTAATGGCCGCGCTAATACAGCCAAAGCTACAGCAGCGGGCGCGGCTAATATAAAGGTTAAACGCAAGCCCCAATCAAGCAGTTGTGAGTATTCACCCTCATCCTTACCGGCATAAGCCTTAGATAAACTGGGCAATAATATAGTGCCTAACGCCACACCCAATACGCCAGTAGGAAATTCCATTAATCGGTCTGCGTAATAAAGCCAACTCACACTACCTGTGGCTAAAAATGAGGCAAATATGGTATTGGTGATCATGGAAATCTGTGCCACGGAAACACCCAGTATTGCCGGGCCCATTAATTTTAAGATACGCCAAACGCCATCATCATTTTGGTGTAAATCAAATTTTGGCAACAAACCTATCTGTTTTAAGAATGGGATTTGAAAAGCTAGCTGTAAAAATCCACCAAAAAATACGGCCCAAGCCAACACTTTAATTGGCTCAGCAAAATGATCGGCAAAAAACAGCACCGCCACTATCATCGACACATTGAGCCACACTGGCGTGAAAGCTGGAATGCCGAATTTATTATAAGTATTGAGTACGCCGCCAGCCATTGAAACTAGCGAGATAAAGAAAATATAGGCGAAGGTGATACGTAGCAATTCAACGGTCAACTGCATTTTAGATTGATCTGCGGTAAACCCTGGCGCAATTAATGCCACAATCCACGGCGCTGCTAGCATGCCCAACAAAGTCACCACGACTAGAATCAGTCCTAACCAAGTTGCCACACGATTAATTAAATGATGTGTTTCATCAAAACTACGCTGACTTTTATATTCAGCTAGGATAGGTACAAAAGCTTGGCTAAAGGCACCTTCGGCCGAAACACGGCGCAATAAATTAGGGATTTTGAACGCCACAATGAAAGCATCACTCAACATCCCTGCCCCAAACACTCGAGCGATCAGTGTATCGCGCACAAAACCTAATATGCGCGAAACAAAAGTCATGCTGCCAACTTTGGCTAGCGCTTTAAGTAGATTCATGGGAAGTTAATAAGTGCATGCGCAATTT
>CAIYLB010000089.1 GCA_903926935.1 uncultured Pseudomonadota bacterium | reverse complement strand
GGCTATTTAGAAACGATACTGGCACATTTATCATCAGGCGTAATGGCGTTAAATAAGCGCGGTGAATTACGTACTTTTAATGAGGCAGCCGTTAATATTTTAGGCGTGTCGCTAGACGATTGTGTCGGTTTAACACCGGATGAGATTATTGCTAAGCAGGCGCGGTTAGATCAATTTTTTCTAGCCATTGCCCTACATATCCAGCCGGATGATGCAGATAAAGAAGGCATAAAAGAGTTTGTAAAAAATGTACAAAAAGATGAAATCCAAACTCAAGTTGAGTTAGCCACCACCCAGGGTAAACAAATTTTAACCTTACGTGGCACGCGTCTGCCTGATGGTGGTTATGTGGCAGTATTTGATGATGCCACCAA
Source organism: uncultured Pseudomonadota bacterium (assembly GCA_903926935.1). Taxonomy (GTDB): domain Bacteria; phylum Pseudomonadota; class Gammaproteobacteria; order Burkholderiales; family Methylophilaceae; genus Methylotenera. The sequence goes on along the minus strand of CAIYLB010000089.1, from coordinate 4,080 downwards.
TTTGATGCAAGCTCAGCGAGACGCGGCTTGGGGTGAAGTGGCTAGAAGGTTAGCGCATGAAATTAAAAACCCACTCACGCCTATTCAATTATCAGCAGAACGCATGGCACATAAATTGGTGAGTAAATTGGAACCTGCAGATGCAGAAATGCTTAAACGCTCGACCGAGACGATTGTGAACCAAGTAGATGCTATGAAGCGTATGGTCAACGAATTTAGTGAATACGCAAGGTCGCCAGCACCACAATTGGCGCGTTTAGATTTAAATAGATTAATTAGTGAGGTCGCATCGCTATACGATTTACTAGGCGACAAAACAGCGCATATACCGATTAACTTATCACTAGCGAAACAAGCTTGTAATATTCAGGGCGATAGCACAATGTTACGGCAAGTACTGCATAATCTTTTGCAAAATGCGCAAGATGCTTTGTCGGCAAAAGCTCACCCTATGATTTTAGTGAAGACCGAAGTGGTGAATAATTTACTGGTTTTAACGGTACAGGACAATGGCGCTGGTTTTCCAACAGAAATGTTAACACGCGTTTTTGAGCCGTATATGACCACTAAATCACACGGTACCGGACTTGGTTTAGCGATTGTCAAAAAAATAATAGAAGAACATAAAGGTACGATTAAAATTGAAAATATAGCGTACATTTTAAATGCCGCTCACACAGAAAATAAAGTGATAGCCAGCACCGAAAAAAATGTTTTAGAAAACAGTAGCACAGAAAATATATACGCAGAGAATGCAGGTGCTATCATCACCATTAGTATTCCGCTACTAATAGATTGAGCACCGGATTTAAGAGTAATCGCTAAGACTGATTGAAAATTTTAAAAGATAACCCATATGGCATCAAAACGAATATTAGTAGTTGACGACGAGATAGGTATCCGCGAGCTATTGCGCGACATTTTGCAAGATGAAGGTTATAACGTACAGCTTGCAGAAAATGCAGCTGCCGCGCGCGCAATACGCCTGCAGGAGCGTCCTGATATTGTCTTGTTAGACATCTGGATGCCAGATTGCGATGGCATTAGCCTGCTTAAAGAATGGGGCAGTAGCGGCTTACTGACCATGCCAGTGATTATGATGTCTGGCCATGGCACGATTGATACTGCGGTTGAAGCGACGCGTATTGGTGCTTTTGATTTTTTAGAAAAGCCAATTGCATTACAAAAGTTATTAAAAACCGTCGGCACTGCCTTAAAACACAGCGAGCAGTTACCGAAATCTGAGATGAGTTTGGCTAGTTTAGGCAAGAGTCCAATCGTAGCCGCACTTAAAGATCGTTTAGATAAAATTGCCGCGAGTGCAAGCGTTAGCCCGGGCCCAGTGTTACTGATTGGCCCCAAAGGTGGTGGCGCGGAATTATGTGGGCGATTTTTGCAAAATGCCAACACACCATGGTTGCGGCTAGTTGAATTTAGCCAGTTAGCCAGTGCTCCGTTAGAAGTTTTAGAATCCATACGTGATGGCGTGCTTTATATTGCCGAGGTTGCAGACCTAAATAAAATGGAGCAAAAAGGCTTATTGTTATTGATTACAAAGTCAGATAAATACAATGTACGTGTCGTTTGCAGCACCAGCGAAAATTTACCAAAATTACAGGCTGAAGCCTTATTCGATCACAATTTACTGCAGATATTATCAGCCGTTTCGCTACGCGTGCCGGCACTAGATGAGCACAAAGAAGACATCCCAGACTTGGCGATTGCCATGGCAAGCCTGCAGTTTGAGCTCGCGAGCACAGAATACCGCGAATTTGATATTGCCGCGCTAAATAGCCTACGTAACGCTGATTGGCCGGGAGATCTAGCGCAGTTAGATGCAGTGATTCGCAATTTGATACAAACTAGTTTAGGTAAAAAAATTACCTTAGATGACGTAAACCGTGTATTGCATCAATTTGATGATGCTCAGGCGAACACTCAACAAACTACGGCTGAACAAACCAAAGTCATTCAATCACCGATTAGAACTTTACCAATAACGGTGGCAGAGGAAAATTTCAAGCAACCACTTCGTGAGGCTAGAGATGATTTTGAGCGCTTGTATTTTGAGTATCACATGAAAGATGCTGGCAACAACATGAGCAAACTTGCAGAGATTGCCGGCTTGGAACGTACGCATTTGTATCGGAAACTCAAGCAGCTAGGCATTAAAATTAAAGGTTAAGCGATCTCTAAAATGACCGGCGTATGGTCAGAAGGTCGCTCTAACTTACGCGGTGTTTTATCAATAGTAGCGGCTATGCAAATCGATTTAAGCGCGTCACTCACTAGAATATGATCAATACGCATGCCGAAATTACGCCTAAAACCCATCATGCGATAATCCCACCAACTAAAGCTTTTCTCCGCTTGCTCAAATAATCTAAAGCTATCGTGCAAACCAAGATTCACTAGCGCTTGAAATGCGTCTCGCTCCGCAGGACTGACTAATATTTGGCCTAACCAAGCTTCGGGATCGTGGCAATCTCGATCTTCAGGCGCGATATTGTAATCACCCAAAAGCATTAATTTTGGATGCGCTACTAACTCTGTTCTAAGCCAATCAGTCAGAGCCTTCAACCAGCGCATTTTATACTGATATTTTTCAGAATCTACCGCTTGGCCGTTAGGGATATAAGCACAAACAACACGAATACCATTAATGGTAGCGGCAATCACACGTTGCTGATCATCTTCAAAATTAGGGATATTGTGTTGAACATCCGTTAAAGCATGGCGGCTAATAATGGCCACGCCGTTATACGTTTTCTGGCCAATGTGAATCGCCTCGTAACCAGCTTCTTTAAGTACTTCATAAGGAAACTTCGCGTCTTCTTGCTTGGTTTCTTGCAGGCAAAGCACATCGATTGGGTTGTCACGCAACCAATCCAACACATGTGGCAGCCGAACATTTAAGGAATTGACGTTCCAAGTGGCTAACTTCATAAATCCATCTCAATAAAATGCATAATAGGCTCAATTTTAACACGCAGAAAAAGTGAGGCTTTAGTTGTATGCTAAAGTCTCGCTTTTTTGAGCATCCTTACATGATAAAAGCTGCAATATTTGATATGGATGGCCTGCTAATTGATTCTGAACGCATCATTATGCAAGCCTGTATAGTTGCAGCTAAACAAATCGGCATCACCTACACACAAGCAGAATATGTTGAACTCATCGGTCGAGCAGGACCAGATTCAACGGGCATCATGGTTGAGCAATTGGGTGGGCAGGCTAACTTTAATCAAGTCATGCAAGGCTTAGATATTTTATTAGCCGAACACAATCACACTTTTCCGCTAAAAAATGGTGTAAATAAATTGCTTAAGCATTACCAAAGTAACAACGTAATATGTAGCGTCGCTTCATCATCGCCCATTCATCACATTACACATCGTTTAAACCATGTTGGCATATTCGATTATTTTAGCCACATCACCAGCGGCCAAGAAGTCACTCGAGGAAAACCTGACCCAGATATTTATTTATTGGCAGTTAAAAAGTTAGGCTTAAAAGCTGAAGAATGCATCGCCTTTGAAGACAGCGAAAATGGCGCACTTGCGGCCATCGCGGCAGGCTTAAAGGTGGTAGTTGTGCCAGATTTAAAACAGCCGAGTGATTATGTAAGAGCGCACTGCCATCAAGTAATTACCAGCCTTGAAGATTGGCTAACTTAAAGGTTTAAGCCACCAAACCTGCTCAGTCGTAGGATATTGGCCTTTCAAACCATTCGGCATCATTTCACTCGCCAGCAAAGCTAACTCATAAGTACTTTCATAATGTTGTTCAACTTCATTCGCGCAAATAGAAAAAGGCGGCCCAGCATGCAAGTTCTGGTCGTACTCAAAACAAATCAGGCACTGCGGTGCTTTATTGGTGAGATTCATTAAATGCTTGGAATATTGTTTGCGCATTTCCTCAGGCAAAGCTACTAAAGCAGCACGATCGTAAACCGCATCTACATTGCCTAATATGGCAGGCGTAACTTTAAAAATATCGCCGACAAACACATCAATATTAGTCGCGCTGTAATGTGTGATTGAACCAATATTGGTGATGGTTGGCGTTAATTGAAGGCTG
>CAIYLB010000088.1 GCA_903926935.1 uncultured Pseudomonadota bacterium | reverse complement strand
TATTTGCTGTCATTAGCCCATCTTAAATCTTGTAAAATAAAGCGTAACATCAGGAGAAAAATATGAAATTTATATCCGCAATTATCAAGCCATTTAAGCTTGACGAGGTTAGGGAAGCATTGTCTGCCATTGGCGTACAAGGCATTACTGTTACCGAAGTAAAAGGTTTTGGTCGCCAAAAAGGCCACACTGAGTTGTATCGCGGTGCTGAATACGTAGTAGATTTTTTACCAAAAGTTAAATTAGAAGTCGCGATTGATGACCATCTATTAGACCAAGTGGTAGAAGCGATTGAAAAGTCAGCGGCCACTGGCAAAATTGGTGATGGCAAGATTTTTATCTTTAATCTTGAGCAAGCCATTCGCATCCGCACCGGTGAAACCGGCGTAGAAGCTCTATAAGGGGATCAACATGAAAAAAATACTTTCGATACTTGCCTTAGTAAGCGCATTAGGCTTTGGTCTAACGAGCAATACTTTTGCTGAAGATGCTGCACCGGTAGCAGCAGTAGCGGCAACAGCCGCTGCTGAAGCGCCAGTTGCCGCAGTAGCGCCAGTTGCCGCAGTAGCGCCAGCTGCTAGCGCTGAAGTGGCAGCACCTGCCGCAGCTGCGCCACTAGTACCAAACAAGGGTGACACCGCTTGGATGATTGTTGCCACGGTATTAGTGCTATTAATGTGCGTGCCTGGTTTGGGTTTATTTTACGGCGGCATGGTAAGACAAAAAAACATGCTTTCAGTGTTAATGCAAACATTTATGATTACTTGTGTGCTAGGTGTGTTGTGGGCGGTTTACGGCTACAGCATTGCCTTTACGCAAGGTAGCACGCCGTTCTTTGGTGGCCTAGATCGTTTATTCTTAATGGGCATGACACCAGATTCAACAGCCGCTACTTTCAGTAAAGGTGTTGTGATTCCTGAATATATCTACATGGTATTCCAATTAACTTTTGCTGTTATTACGCCTGCTCTGATTGTTGGCGCTTTTGCAGAACGTATGAAGTTCTCAGCAATTATGGCCTTTATGGTGTTGTGGTTCACTTTCTCATATCTACCAATTGCACATATGGTTTGGTATTGGACTGGTCCTGATGCTTATACTACTTCTGCGGCAGCTGATGCAGCAACAGCGCTTGCAGGATTTATCTTCCAAAAAGGTGCGTTAGACTTTGCGGGTGGTACTGTAGTGCATATTAATGCCGGTATTGCTGGTTTAGTAGGTGCAATCGTACTAGGTAAAAGAATTGGTCTTGGTAAAGAATCAATGGCACCACACAGCGTGACTTTAACCATGGTCGGCGCCTCTTTATTGTGGGTAGGCTGGTTTGGTTTCAACGTAGGTTCTAACTTAGAAGCTAACGGTTTAGCAGGTTTAGTATTTGCTAACACTTTATTAGCAACTTGTGCGGCAGCTTCATCTTGGATGTTTGTTGAGTGGTTCTTTAAAGGCAAACCATCAATGTTGGGTGCTGCTTCAGGTGCCATTGCAGGTTTAGTTGCAATTACGCCAGCGTGTGGTTTTGTAGGCCCAATGGGCGCCATCGTTTTAGGCTTACTTGTTTCTCCACTATGCTTTAGCTTTGTGACTAAAGTTAAAACTTGGTTAGGTTACGATGATTCATTAGATGTATTTGGTGTGCATTGTGTAGGTGGTATCTTTGGTGCGATGGCAACTGGTGTGTTAGTTAACCCAGCATTAGGCGGCACTGGTGTATACGACTACGTAGCTAATGCGGTTGCTCCTTACGACATGGCGGCACAACTTACTAGCCAAGCTTGGGCGGTAGGTACAACGCTAGTTTGGTCAGCAGTGGTTGCATTTATTGCTTACAAAATTGTAGATGTAGTGATCGGTCTACGTGTAACTGAAGATGTAGAGCGTGAAGGCTTAGATACAACAGAGCACGGCGAGCGCGCTTATCACGCTTAATGGTAATAAATAGCTTAACAAAATATAGGCTAGCTAGAAATTAGCAAAACTTACTAAATAGTTAAACTAAACAAAACGGGCGCCTAGGCGCCCGTTTTTTTATGCTTGTTGCTTAGTTTTTACAATAATCATTTTTAACATAACTTTATCAATAGGATATTCAAACTCGTTCAACACCACTACCACTGAAACGAAAGCTTACGATTAAAGGTGAATATCATGCGCGAAGAATATGATTTTTCAAAAGCAAAAAAGAACCCTTATGCTTCACAGCTTAAGAAACCCATTACCATTCGATTGGATGAAGACTCTGTTAAATACTTTAAGTCTATTTCTGAGGAAGTGGGCATTCCATATCAAAGTCTCATTAATCTTTATTTAAGAGATTGTGCGGCGTCACACCGCAAACTTAATCTTAACTGGAAGTAGTTTAGCCAACATACAACAAGGCTCGTTCAACACGAATATTGCAAAGCGACTACCAGTTTGTGAGTTTTAAGGTAAACATTGCTTCGCCCAAGATATCAAATGACGTAAATGCGTTTTAAGAAAAGTATCGCCCAATAAATTCAAATAAAGCCAAACCAAGCTAAAAGCGCTATACATTATCAAGAAAAAAGCCTTTAAAGTCATGCGGAACCAGCCTTAAGCTATTATCAAGCAAGCTAATAAAGCTGCAATTCTAATGACTATAAGCAATAAAACTGTTGCATATTTACAACAAAATAACAACAAAATTAAACAATTATGACAAAAATACAAATAATTAGTTGTTTCAGTGCACTCGTTTAGGCATAATTGTTTACATCTTCTCGGTGACAATTGTATAAATAATTGCATTGAGAGAGTTTGCAAACTTCTTCATCCTTTGCAACGGTTAGTAATAACCAGTAACGGTGAGGTAATCTAGTAATAAAAATAGCAACACATTTTTAGGAGATTTACATGAATAACACAATTAAATTAGCAGTAGCAGCAGCTTTAGTAGCAGCAGCTTCAACAGCAAACGCTGGCATTTCAATCCCAGCTGG
>CAIYLB010000087.1 GCA_903926935.1 uncultured Pseudomonadota bacterium | reverse complement strand
CGTTTCAAACGCTTACAACACCTGAGCCGTAGCGAGGCAATTATTCGCTAATATTATCAATAATATTGCTAATGATGCCTGAGCGGTTCAGCGTGTAAAAATGTAAACTCGGCACACCCCAAACCTTTAAGGTTTCACACAGCTCACTGACTACATCTATACCAAAGGCGCGAAGTGAAGGGATGTCGTCTGCATATTCTTCAAGACGCATGCGTAGCCACCTAGGAATTTCTGCTCCGCAAACATTAGAAAAACGGGCTAATTGGGTAATGTTGTAAATTGGCATTATGCCTGGCACGATTGGTACATTAATACCACTCGCTTCACATTGATCTATAAATCTAAAATACGCATCCGCATTGTAAAAATACTGCGTAATCGCTGAGTTAGCGCCTGCATCCACTTTATGCTTAAGGTTCAATAAATCAGCGCTTGGCGTGCGTGCTTCAGGGTGAAACTCCGGATAGGCCGCCACTTCTATATGAAATTGATCGCCAGTTTCTGCGCGTATAAATTCCACTAATTCGACGGCATAACGAAAATCACCACTGCTAACTTCGCCGGATGGTACATCGCCACGTAATGCGACTAAGCGTTTAATGCCGTGCGCTTTATAAGCTTGCAATAACTCACGAATTTCTTCTTTACTAGAAGACACGCAAGAAATATGTGGTGCGGACTGGAAGCCTTCTTTTTGAATTTCTAATACCGCATCCATCGTTCTGTCGCGCGTAGAGCCGCCTGCACCAAAGGTCACAGAAAAGAATTCTGGATTATATTTTGCTAGTTGTACGCGAGTTTCGCGTAGTTTTTCCATGCCATCTGCGGTTTTAGGTGGAAAAAACTCAAAGCTCATTCTGGTAGTTTTCATTTATTTTTCTTTGTTATTATCAATGATAATCGCCGCTAGCAACCACGAAAGTACGCTATAAACTGCTGCGCCTATTATGCCTGCAAACAATGTCTTTACCTCAAAACCTTGTAGCCAATTGCCTACACCATAAAACAATAAGCCGTTAATCACAAAGATAAATAAGCCTAAGGTTAATAGCGTAATCGGTAAGGTTAATAATACTAAAATTGGCTTGATTAACATATTAACCAAGCCAATCACTAAAGCTGCAATCAAGGCTGTTGGGAAACTTGCCACATAAATGTTAGGTACAAAATACGCAACAGCTATTAGTGCTAGTGCATTAAGTATCCAAACAATTAATAATTTCATGTGGCCGTTCCTTTAGCTATATAGCAGCAATTTCAAAACTTATGGTTAATTAATAACGATAAGTATCAGGCTTATATGGACCTTGTTTTTGCACGCCAATATAAGCGGCTTGCTCGTCAGTTAAGGTCGTTAATTTTGCATTTAATTTTCTTAATTGCAATACGGCGACTTTTTCATCTAAATGCTTAGGTAAGGTATAAACGCCTACTGGATAATTTTCAGTATGGGTAAATAACTCAATTTGTGCAATGGTTTGATTGGCGAAACTTGAGCTCATGACGTATGAAGGGTGGCCAGTACCGCAACCCAAATTCACTAAACGACCTTTCGCTAACAAGATGATTTTTTTACCATCTGGGAAAATTACATGATCCACTTGTGGCTTGATTTCGTCCCACTCGTATTTTTCTAGTGATGCAACATCAATCTCATTATCAAAATGGCCGATGTTGCAAACAATCGCTTGGTCTTTCATTTTTGCCATGTGCTCATGTGAAATGACGTGGTAATTACCAGTCGCAGTGACAAAAATATCTGCATGCTCACACGCATAATCCATCGTCACTACGCGGTAGCCTTCCATCGCTGCTTGTAGCGCACAAATTGGATCTACTTCAGTCACCCAAACTTGCGCAGACAAAGCACGCAACGCTTGTGCAGAACCTTTACCTACATCGCCATAACCAGCAACTACTGCTACTTTACCGGCAATCATTACATCGGTCGCGCGTTTAATGGCATCTACTAAAGATTCACGGCAGCCGTATAAGTTATCAAATTTTGACTTGGTAACAGAATCATTAACATTAATGGCTGGGAAAGCTAATTTGCCTTCTTTATGCATTTGGTACAAGCGATGAACGCCAGTAGTGGTTTCTTCGGTTACGCCAATAATTTTGGCTAAACGCACTGAGTACCATGTTGGGTCTAGTTTCAACTGAGCTTTAATGGCATCAAAAAGACAGATTTCTTCTTCTGACGTTGGGCTAGCAATCACTGATAAATCTTTTTCAGCACGCGTACCAAGATGCAATAATAATGTGGCATCGCCGCCATCATCTAAAATCATGTTGGTGAATTTTTGTACGCCATCTTCACCGGTTGTCCACTCAAAAATACGGTGGGTATAATCCCAATATTCAGTCAATGTTTCGCCTTTAATGGCAAATACAGGTGTGCCGCCAGCAGCAATCGCCGCCGCAGCGTGATCTTGTGTGGAGTAAATGTTGCAAGATGCCCAACGTAATTCAGCACCTAGATCTTTTAAAGTTTCGATCAATACAGCAGTTTGAATCGTCATGTGCAGGCTACCAGTAATGTAGGCACCTTTAAGTGGTTGCGCTTTGGCAAACTCTTCACGAATAGCCATCAAACCTGGCATTTCTGTTTCGGCAATAGCAATTTCTTTACGGCCAAAACCGGCTAAGCCAATATCGGCAATGACATAATCTTTGGCTGTAGTTTTAACATCAGCAGTCACAATATTCATTTTCAATTTCCTTGAATGTGCGACCGGAGGGAGGGGTTAGTACTAAAACTTGAGATGCTAACGCTTTTCTCACCCGTATCCCGTGCCCGGCACGGTTAATAATGGTGAGCGTCGTTAAAACATTTTCCGAGCCTGGGAGGCTAAAATACAGCCCTCGCAACGCTCCTCGGAAGCGCATAATTATACTCGAAATATTTTAGCTTTCCAATAGAAAAAAGCTAAGCTAAATAAAGGATTATGCTATCCAAGCACCATTGGGCGCCTGGATAAACATGCAATAAATGATTGTTATATTGATGCTTTTAGTGCGGCAACTTTGTCGGTAGCTTCCCACGTAAACTCTGGTTCATCACGGCCAAAGTGGCCGTAAGCAGCAGTTTTTGTATAAATAGGACGCAATAAGTTGAGCATTTTCACGATGCCTTTAGGGCGTAAATCAAAATGTTCAAGTACCAATTGTTTCAGCACTTCGTCTGACACTTTGCCGGTGCCATAAGTTTCAACCATAATGCTGGTTGGTTGTGCTACACCAATAGCATAGCTGATTTGCACCAAACAGCGTGAGGCTAAGCCAGCAGCCACAATGTTTTTAGCTACGTAACGGCCAGCGTAAGCTGCACTGCGATCTACTTTTGAAGGATCTTTACCAGAGAATGCACCACCACCATGTGGCGCAGCGCCTCCGTAAGTATCGACAATAATTTTACGGCCAGTTAAGCCGCAATCGCCTTGTGGACCGCCAATAACAAAACGGCCCGTTGGATTGACTAAGTATTTAATATCACCTTTAATCAATTCTTTTGGCAACATAGGTTTAATGATTTCTTCAATCACCGCTTCACGGATGGCTTCTAAAGTCATTTCTGGTGCATGTTGCGTAGATAGCACCACGGTATCAATTTTATACGGCTTGCCATCTACATATTGAACCGTCACTTGCGCTTTTGCATCAGGACGTAACCAAGGTAAGCGGCCATCTTTACGTAATTGCGCTTGGCGTTCCATTAAGCGGTGGCTTAACCAAATTGGCAATGGCATTAATTGTGGCGTTTCATCCACCGCATAACCAAACATTAAGCCTTGGTCGCCAGCGCCTTGGTCTAGCGGGTCGTCATTAGCGTTATCAACGCCTTGTGCAATATCAGGGGATTGTTTGTCGTAAGCGACTAATACTGCACAACCTTTATAGTCGATGCCATATTCAGTATTGTCGTAGCCGATACGTTTGATGGTTTCGCGTGCAACTTTAATATAGTCGACGTTAGCAGTAGTGGTGATTTCACCGGCCAATACAATTAGACCAGTGTTGGCTAACGTTTCAGCCGCTACGCGGGCAGTTGGGTCTTGGGCTAAGATAGCATCTAATATGCTATCGGATACTTGGTCAGCTAGTTTGTCTGGGTGACCTTCAGAAACAGATTCTGAGGTAAAAAGATATTCGTTCATTGTGCGCCTTGAAAATAATAATCATAAAATCGAAACGAATTCCATACTAAAGGCTGAAGCATGTTCATCAAATCAACGTCGAACTGACAATTCTACCTAAGTTATTCAAAAGTAAGCATTTAAATATGTATTAAAGTGTTATCGAACAAAGTTTTGATAACTTTAATTGTAGCTAGCAATAGAGCTGGTGCTCGGTGTTTAGTTCACCTTTCTTACATAAGTGCCGCTGAATTGATCATTAAACGAATTATTTAACATTGTCATTTAACCTCGACATTTTTCTCTGGCAATTTATAATGAGGCTATGGAAATAAATTTTACAAAAATGCATGGTGCGGGCAATGATTTTATGGTTATAGACGCCATTAATCAGTCCGTCCATTTAACACCACAACAAATTCAAGCGCTTGCGCATCGCCAATTCGGGGTGGGATTCGATCAGCTTTTACTGGTTGAAACCTCTACAATTGCTGATTTCAAATACCGTATTTTTAATGCCGATGGCAGCGAAGTGGCACAATGCGGCAATGGTGCTCGCTGTTTTGTACGTTTTGTAGTTGACCAACGTTTAACCGAAAAACGCGAGATTAGCGTTGAAACCGCCAGCGGCATCATCACCCCAAAATTAGAAGAAAATGGTTTTGTAACAGTAAATATGGGCGCGCCTAAATTTTCACCCAGCGAAATTCCTTTTATTGCCGATACCGATTCAAGCGCCTATTTACTTGCTGTCGGCAATCAAAACATCACTATTTCAGTGGTTTCCATGGGTAATCCTCATGCCGTGCAAATTGTAGACGATGTTGATGTGGCACCAGTGGTAGCGCTTGGCAGTCAAATTGAGCTGCACCCACGTTTTCCTGAGCGAGTAAATGCTGGTTTCATGCAAATTATTGATGTACATCATATTAAATTAAGAGTGTTTGAGCGTGGCAGTGGCGAAACGCTCGCTTGCGGCACCGGCGCATGTGCTGCCGTAGTGGCCGGCATTCAATTGGGCCGATTACAGTCACCTGTGCATGTATCTGCTCGCGGTGGCGAGCTTCAAATAGTATGGTTAGGTAATGGTAGTTCGGTCATGATGACTGGCCCGACGGAAAATGTATTTACTGGCACTTTTATTCTCAAGTAGTGAATTAAAAACCATCACATTTAAATCGTTACGCATCATTAGCACAAAACAGTAGTCAGCAATAAAGCCAATAATAAGGACAAGCATGCAACAAGATATTCAAGCGCTAAATACCTGCGTCACAGCAGATCAAGTCAGTGATTTTTTACGTAGCCAGCCTAATTTTTTTGAGCAACATGCTAGCTTGCTAGCTGAAATTTTTCTGCCTAGTCCACATGGCGGTGCTGCGATTTCATTAGTAGAGCGCCAGCAATTGGCACAACGAGATAAAATTCGCGCGACTGAGTTAATGCTGGCAAAACTCATTGAGTTTGGTGAGAAGAATGATATTAGTAGCAATAAAGTACATCGCTTTAGCATCCAATTAATAGAAAATCAGGGGCTTAGTAATCTACAACAGATGATTGCTGCCAGTATGCAGCAAGATTTTTCTGTAACGCAGGCGGTATTACGCGTTTGGTTCAAACCTAACGATGATGTCAAAGCAGAAAGCGCCATTTTTGCACCAGTAAATGTGGCTTTTAGCGACTGGGTTGCCGGCTTAATTGAGCCTTTTTGTGGTAAAAAATCAGTATTTGATGATGTTTTATCTGCGTCAGACTTACTATCGTTTGCCTATATCCCACTGTTTAAAACAGTCGATAAAAGCCAGCCTTTTGGCGTGCTGATGTTGGGCTCGCAAGATCAGCAGCGATTTAAGACGGACGATGGGAAAATGTATCTTCAGCGCATAGGTGAGTTGATTAGTGCTGCGTTGGCGAACCACATATAAATATTTTTATATCGTTCTTTTAAGCTTAAAAATTGTGAATTAGGTGAATCATCTTAGGGATTATCTTCAGCATTTAACTTTTGAGCGTGGCTTGAGCGCACTTACCTGCCAAAGCTACGGCAGGGATATTAAGTTATTAGAATCTTTAGTCGCAGATAACGTCGCCGCTAATTCCGCTGTTACTGCTACAGCGACTATCGAAGTATCGACCCTAGATGAGCTGCAGAATACGCAAATCAGGCGTTATATTGCCACCTTGCATAGTCGTGGACTGAGTGGCAAAACTATCGCAAGAGCACTTTCTGCTTGGCGTGGCTTTTACGATTATTTGATTCAGCACAAAGGTTTTAGCCAAAATCCGGTGATGGGTTTACGCGCACCCAAAACTGCTAAAACTTTGCCGCAAGCACTATCCGTCGATCAGGCCGTTAAATTTGTCGATATTCAGGGTGACGGACTGCTAGAGCAACGCGACCACGCTATTGTAGAATTATTTTACTCTTCAGGCTTACGTTTAGCTGAGCTGGTGAACCTAGATATTGCGCAGCTAGATTTTTCTGAAGGTACGGTAACTGTAACCGGAAAAGGGAATAAAACCCGTATTGTGCCTATGGGCAGTCACGCGATGAGCGCAATTCAAATTTGGATGCAAAGGCGCACACTGATTCAAATTTCAGAGAATAATCCTGATGCCGTGTTTGTTACCCAGCAAGGCCGCAGGATAACGCCGCGTGCTGTGCAATATCGCATTAAACAATGGGCGATTAAGCAGGGCATTAACACTGATATGCACCCACATTTATTGCGCCATAGCTTTGCTACGCATGTGTTGCAATCTAGCCAAGATTTACGCGCCGTACAAGAAATGTTAGGCCACGCCAGCATTAGCAGCACCCAAGTATATACGCATCTTGATTTTCAACATTTGGCCTCTATTTATGACAAATCACACCCAAGGGCTAAGAAAAAATAGGCGAAAAATAACACTATTTCCACTCAGTTGGGTCAAATGGAATAGTTTAGAATTTTTTCTCACAAATTATTAAAATAATACCTTACTAAAATACCCTGATATTATGGCAGAATAGTAATTCAAATTTTTATCATGCAAAGGATTCAAAAATGGAACACACCTTACCAGCACTACCTTACGCAAAAAACGCATTAGTGCCGCACATTTCAGAAGAAACATTTGACTTTCACTATGGTAAACATCACCAAACTTACGTGACTAACTTAAACAACCTGATTAAAGGTACTGAGTTTGAGAATTTAAGTTTAGAAGAAATCGTTAAGAAATCAGCTGCCGGTATCTACAATAACTCAGCACAAATTTGGAACCACACGTTTTTTTGGAGCTGTATGAAACCAAACGGCGGTGGCGCTCCAACTGGCGCTTTGGCCGATGCTATCAATGCTAAATGGGGTTCATTTGATGAATTCAAAAAAGCGTTTCAAGCTTCAGCCGTAGGTAATTTTGGTTCAGGCTGGACATGGTTAGTAAAAAAAGCTGACGGATCAGTAGATATTGTGAACATGGGCGCAGCTGGAACACCACTGACAACAGGCGACACCGCATTGTTGACCATTGATGTTTGGGAACACGCTTACTATATCGATTATCGCAATGCACGCGCTAAATTTGTAGAAGTATTTTTAGCGTCATTAGCTAATTGGGATTTTGCCAGCGCCAACTTTGCTGGCTAAGTTTGGAAAATAATTATGCTGAATTTATTCATTACTTAATCGTTTGAATATTAAATTTATTAAGTAAGTGGATATAACAAAAAAGCCTTAGGTATTCACCTAGGGCTTTTTATTTAAACAAGCATGAGTCAGTTAAATCGATGCACGGATAAGTGTGATTGCAGCATTTTTGGCACGTTTAGCAGCGCCTGCACCTGGGCTTAAACGCTCAACCAATGCCGCACCCTCAAACAGAATTGTTAGCTGCTGACTAAGCGCTTCAGGGTCTTTTGCACCTGCCGTTGCTGCAATCTTAGCTAGGTAGCCTTGCAACTCAACGGCTAAAACAGCTGAATATTGATTGATCGGATGATCTGGATCAGGAAACTCAACAGAGGCAATGTGAAATGGCAGGCCATGAAACTCTGGCGTCATTATCCATTGCTCAACTAGTTCGCATAGCGCAATGAGTATCTCAACTGAATTTTCTTTTTTTGACACAAGTCTAGAGTTTAGCCAATCATAAAACCTATCGGATTTATCTCTCAGATAAGCGGTTACCAGCAAATTTTTACTTGGGTAATGCTTATAAAGCGTCGCTTTAGCGATGCCTGCTTCAGCAATGATGGTATCAACTCCAGATGCTTGAATACCTCTCGATTCAAAAAGATTACTTGCTGTCACTAGTATTTTTTCGCGCATATTCATGATGTTTCCTTATAGCCTGTTACCAACAGAGGCCGCTGAATGCATAAGTTCCTGTGGATAAAGGCAATTGACATAGCCTAAAGCCAGCCTTAAGTTTTCTACATGTTGCACCTCAACCACACCATTATTCACGAATCTTAAAAAGGCTTGTCGTTGCTCGGGTGGTAGCATTGCAGCTTGCGGCAATTGACAAGTACCACTTTTCATCTTGTTATATGCTAGTAACAACGTGCTCATGGTCACTGGATCCGTCTTGCCTGCTAGGGTTGCTATAGGCGAGTCTGGCAATGTATTTGTTAAATGTTTTTTAGTGTTTAAAGCGGTTGTTGCACTCAGTATTAAAATTAACGTGGTGGCGACAAGACCGACCAACAGTCTGCGTTTATCTTTTTGCGCTTTCAAAAAACTTTGGATTGATTGATTCACTAATTTCCAGGCATCATCTGCACCTGTTTGAGACTGAACCTGGATGGCTCCAATCACTAAAAAAAGCATTTGATCAGCAATAACTTCCGGACACTTTATGGCTGATTTATTGATTTCAGCATGGATTATCTCTTTGAGTGCCTGCACATCAGCGATAGAAAGATCATTCACTTGACCATGGAATTTTCTGACAGAAATCCTAGCAAAATTCCAGTCACTTAACTTGCCTGAAAGACTTAAAAGACGAGTATTTGATGTTTTTTTATAGAAGTTGATGCTTTTAACAAATCTCAACAAGCACAGATAACTCATATTTATTAATTTGAGGTTACTGCTTTGAAATCTATGAGCTTGGTTCATTGTAAATTACCCCAAAAAATTTACTTGCCTATTTAATAACTCTTCAAGTAGACTGTAATTAAGTGAACAGACCTGTCTGCATGCTAACCTAAAAAATAGCAAAATGCAATCTAGCGATACCTTTAACCTTTTATTTACATAGGATTATTAAGATTATGATGAATATTGCAACTACCGATGTTCAGTTAACCGACTGGCGCAGCCACGCATTAAAGTTAGAACGTGAAGTTAAAAAGGTGATTGTGGGTCAGGATAAAGCCATTCGTCTTATGAATGTCGCCATATTTGCACGCGGACATGTGTTGCTTGAAGGTGGTGTGGGCGTCGGTAAAACTACTTTACTACAATCTATTGCAAGATGTATCGGCGGTGCGTATGAGCGTATTGAAGGCACGGTTGATTTAATGCCGAATGATCTCATTTACCACACCTATTTAGGTGAAGATGGCCGGCCGAAGATCGATGAAGGCCCTTTGCTGCGTGCCGGTGAAAACTTATCTGTATTCTTTTTCAATGAAATCAATCGGGCAAGACCTCAAGTACATGCGCTAATGTTACGAGTAATGGCTGAGCGCCATATCAGTGCGTTCAAAAAAGAATATCGTCTGCCGCATATGGTGGTTTTTGCTGATCGCAACCAAGTCGAAAAGAATGAAACATTTGAGATCCCATCAGCGGCGCGTGACCGTTTCATGATGGAAATTCCCATTGAAATCCCTACTGATCGCGAACTTAGAAAAGCACTTATGTTTGATGTTAAGTATCAGAATGCAGAGAGCCTGACTAAGCAAGTTGAATCGAATGTGTTGCAATTTGATCAACTAAATGGTTTTTCTGACCTACTACAAACGCACATTAAATCGAGTAATGCGCTTGAAGAGTACGCGCTGGATTTATGGGAATCTACCCAAAACCCGGCAAAATTTGGCATTAAGCTTGATAGCGTTGATGTAAATCGCGTAATCCATACCGGTGCTAGCCCAAGAGGTATGGGTATGTTGCTCAAAGCCGCGCGAGTAAATGCTTGGCTGATGAATCGCGAAAGCCTGTATCCTGAGGATATTCATGCTGTGTTTCACGAGTTAATAGCGCATAGATTGGTGTTCAACTCTATGTATGAGAACCGCAGAACTTTGTTAGCGCGAGAGTTGACCACGCAAATCTTATCTAGTGTAGCAGTGCCATCTCGTGCAAACTCAGAAAAAGCTAAAGTCATATGATTCCAAGCTACGCCAAACTGTTCTCCTACCAAATTCCCTGGAAGTCGAGTAGCCTGCATTTTGGTGGGCATCGAGGTACACAGCGTGGCCTAGGTTTTGAATATCGCGGTAACGTGCCACTGATTGATTATCCTGATGCCAGACGTATGGATTTGCGCCAAACTTTACAAGATCCTTACGAACAAATACAGGTCAAATTATTCAATCAGGACAACACCACGCCAATATTTGCAGTATGTGATCTTTCAAGTTCTATGCAATTTAAAGGGCAGAGTAAGGGCTCGCTTAGAAAGCTGGAGCTAGCCAAAGAACTTGCGGCCTCCATTGCTTATTCAAGCTCTGAAGCCGGCGATGCATTCAGCTTTATTGCTTACAATCGAATAGTAATAGAAGATCTAACATTGCCTTTAAGCCATCACCTGCACCAATCATTTGAAGTGATTGAGCAATTGAGCAACTATAAAAAAATGGGAGTTGGCGCTGAAGGAATTTTGGAAGTCCCGCAATACTTAAGCCAAAACAAAGGCTTGGTATTCTGGATTTCTGATTTTCACATGCCCATTAGTTTGCTTGAGCAGGCTTTCAATGCTATGTCCATACATCAAGTGGTGCCAGTTGTGCTGTGGGACGACCAGGAATATAAAAAGCTACCAAAGTTTGGTTTTGGCAATATGCTAGATCCTGAAACCGGCTTGAATAGAACAATCTTCTTTAGACAGTCAGTAAGAATGCAATTTGAAGAGGCGTTTGCAACTAGAAAGCAGGCTTTAGATACGCTATTTTCCAGCTTTGACAGTCAAGCAATTTACCTCAGTGGTCAGTTTGACCCTGAAGATATGTCGCAATATTTTGAACAGTTTATGAGTTAGTAATATTTAACGAGACAACTTTATAACTATGAAAAACTTAATAATTAAAACAATCGCTTTAGCCAGTCTGATTAGTGGCTTGGGTATTTTTATACCTAGCACTATGGCACAAGCCGCTGATGCAAGAGTCATCAATGTCATCAACCCAGATTTTAGTAGCGGCATTCAAATAGGTGATGTCCTGAATCGAACGATAGCCATTGAAGTGAGTGCACCGTACACAATTGCAAAGACTGCTTTACCGATTAAAGGCGAAGTTCGGGATGGCATTGAGCTGTCAGGCATTAATGTTAACTTAACTGAAAAGTCGAATAAAAAAATTGTTACCATAGCACTTCATTATCAAGTATTTGCCAGTGCGGCTAAACCAGTCGTTATGCAATTGCCAGCAGAGACTTTCACCTTCAGTGACGGCGCTAAAAACTTGTCGATTAAAGTGCCAGTTTGGCATTTTTGGTTCTCACCTTTAGTTGCTGAAGGTATTAGTAATGCTAAAGAAAATCTTCAGCCGCAATTTACGCCAACATTAATTGATATTAATGCGCATCACGCAAGGTTTTGGCTGTCACTGGCGTTATTAACTGCAGGTTTGCTAGGTTTGATTTACATTAATGCAAATCAGCGCTGGCTACCTTTTATGAACGGCGCATTTGCACAGGCGCACCGTAGCATCAAGAGGCTACCGAGCAATGAAGCCAGTGAGAAATATGCATTGGTTTACATGCATCAGGCGTTTAATAGCATTTATGGTGCAAATCTTTTTGCACGCGAAATAGAACAATTTTTAGCCAAAAATCCTAAATTTAATATCTTAAGATCTGAGATTTTTCACTTTTTTGAACAATCTAACACCTCTTTTTTTGCCAGTCAGTCACAACATAGTGTGTATGTTATCAGTGGGCTATTAGCGTTAAGCAAACGATTACGCGACTGTGAGAGAGGCGTTAAATGACACTTTTACAGCCATGGGCGCTGCTATTGTTGCCATTAGTAGTCGTGCCATTCTTATTTAAAAGCCATCAAGGTCAAATATATTCTTGGCTGGACATCGTGCCAACAGATCGTTTTTCCGATATTGCAAACATGATAATCAAAGTGATTACGTCGATTATTTTAGTGAGCATATTTTTGGCGTTAGCTGGACCGCAGGGGGAAACTAAAAAGGTGCAAAAGGTAGGCAAGGGCGCACAAACGGTTTTAGTGATTGATCGTAGCGTCAGTATGGATCATCCATTTGCTGGAGATTCCTCAAGTGGGCGTGCAGCGGAAATTAAATCGGCAGCCGCAAGGCGGCTTATTACCAAGTTTATCGACTCGCGGCCTGACGATATGATGGGTGTGGTTGGTTTTACTAATTCCGCACTCTATGGCATGAAAATCACCACCAATCGTGATGCCATACACTCCGCGATCAATGCAGCTACTGGCGCAGCGCTAAATCAAACTAATATCGGCGCAGGCGTTACCGAAGGAGTTGCCCTTTTTGATCAGATTCAAAATTCAGGTTCAAGAGCCATTATCTTATTGTCCGATGGTGCAGGAAAACTTAGCCCACATGTTAAATGGAAGATTTCTGAGCAATTGGCTAAAAAGAAGTTGAATCTCTACTGGATAGTGTTGCGTGAGCCTGACGACATCAGCATTTTTTCTAAAAATTTTTATCCAGCGGATGGTGTGCCAGATGCAATCGCGCTGCATCAGTATTTCCAGTCATTAAAAATAAAGTACAAAGCCTTTGAAGCTGACAACCCGACTACTTTGCAGTCTGCTTTACAATTCATTAATGCGAAGGAAAAAAATATTATCCAATATTCAGTGAATGTGCCAGGGCATGATTATTCGAAAGATCTTATTATCTTGTCGCTGGTATTGAGTCTAGTTATATTAATTATCAAGAATTTAAGGGTGCATTCATGGTAAAGCGCATAAATAAAAGTAATATTATCTTTGGGTTATTATTGCTGATAGGTTTGATAGGCACTGTATATGAGGCTTACCAGAGTCATAAAATAAACAAGGTTAACCATGCAATTTTGGCTGGGCGGCTTATTGAAGATGACTCTTACCCTTACCTGCAGAAGTTTGCTGCCGCCTATGATCAAGGGAATAAAAAAGATTATAAGCATGCCATACAAACTTACGGACAATTGCTGGATACGGGACCAAGCTTAAGTGAGCAGGCCAGAATACAATTCAATATTGGCAATAATCTGTTTGTTTCTGGTTTAATTCGTAGAATAAATGACGATGGTACTTTGCAAGATGAAGCCCGTTACGCATACACTCAAGCAAAAATGGCCTATGAGCAATCATTAAGGCTGGTGCCATCGGAACGTGCGGCCAAGTTCAATTTGAGCTTGTTACTTTCGGTGATGCATAACAATATGAAGTCTGCACCTAAAGAGCAGTCTACAATGGAATTGAGTAATTTACCGATAGGTCTACCATGAGAAATATACTCACGTTTCTCAAAGACAATTATGAAACAGCGCTCTACCTAGCCGCATTCATTTTACTATTGCTTGCATTAATTAAGCCGGAGATTCAACTAAAGCAAGCCGTTCATAATTATCTGCTGGTGGCCGATGTGTCACAAAGCATGAATGCTGAAGATGTAAAATTGGACAATAAAGCCGTCAGCAGGCTTGCTTATACGCAACACCTGATGAAAAACATAGTGGAAACCTCACCTTGCGGTACATATTTTAGTGTAGGTATTTTTGCTTCAGATAATGTTGCGCTGCTTATTACGCCTTTAGAAGTGTGCAAAAATCTTGATGTCATTAGCGATTCAATAGAACATCTAGAATGGCGCATGGCCTGGAAAGGCAATAGCCGCTTAAGCTTTGGCGTGAGAGCAGCAGCAAACACCTTTGACTCACTTAATGTGCCCGCTCAAATGTTGTTCTTCACCGACGGTGACGAAGCGCCTAGAGTGAATGTAACCATCAAGCAGGACCTTAGCGGTATACAAATTGGTAAGAACTTTGTTTTTGTTGGGGTAGGCGGGCATACCAAAGTGGGTGTGCCGAGATTTAATTCAGCCAATAAAAGGGTTGGATTTTGGCCGATTAGCGATAATAACAATGCAGGTGCTGTCGGAGTTACGTATGCGGATCCTAGTATTGATGAGCCAGATCCATCGGTAGCGTTTGCAGAATATGATCGTTTTCTATCACAGCTTGAAGATGATTATTTAAAATCATTAGCAGGTGAAATAAAGGCGAAGTATATTGAAGGGCAGAATACCCCTGCCTTTTATGACTTTGTGCAACAACAAAAGCCTGCTGCTAGCTTTGTAACGGCCTATTCAATCCGCTGGTTGTATTTATTGTTTGCTGCACTTGCTATTATCTCGACTTTTATCCCGAGTATTTTAGCTAGAGTTTCATCACACCGGCATTCGGCTTGAATAGATATGCATGCCAATCGTTATTAATAATTAAGTATATTTCTAACAAATTAAATGTTTATAAATTAAGCTGGAGAATTAAACTCTGTTATGATTTAAAGCATGTTGCGTCGTTTGCTCCTTACTTTTTCACTGATTGCGTCATTTGGCCTTGCCCAAATTGGCGCGGTAACGCATGAAATCTCGCATTATGCTGATGCAGTTGAGCAAAGTCAGCAACAGGATTACAGCAAGAATGATGTGCTTCATATTGGCAACCGCACAGCTAAAAATACCACTAACAATGCCGGTAAAAATAATCCAACCACGCATGGGCATACTTGTGAAAAGTGTGTCGGCTATGCTGAATTAGGCGGCGCAATATCAAGTAGTCATATTGCGTTATTATTAACTAGCACATCGAACGTAATTAGTCATAGCCAGTTACAAAGCTTCAGCGCTACAAAACCTCGTACTTATTCAGCCCGCGCGCCGCCCTGCCTCGTTTAACAGTTAAATAATCTGCAGCCATTTTAATGGCTGTATTTACTATTGTTAGGCGAGACTTTCATGAAAAATGCATCAATTAAACTGCAATCCATATTGCAGCCTAAACTTGTACTATCTTACAAACCGCTATTTTTAGCCCTTATTGCAGCGATGACCAGTCAGCTGAGTTTTGCAGGCGAATCTGCCGCTAATAAAGAAGCCGTCACTAATATTGATTTGCCTACCGTTGCGGTCACTGGCAATCCGCTAGGTTTAGACGCAGATCAACTCATCGTGCCTGTGACCGTATTAAATGGTCGCGAGTTATCACTAAAACGCGAAAGCACTTTGGGCGAAACTTTAAATGGTATTCCAGGGGTCAGTTCAACCAGCTTTGGCCCCAATGCTTCGCGTCCTGTTATCCGCGGTCTTGATGCTGAACGCGTGCGGATTATGCAAAATGGTGTCGGCGTGGTGGACGCATCCAGCCTCAGTTTTGACCATGCCGTTTCAGTCGATCCATTAGTGATCGAACAGGTCGATGTAATTCGTGGCCCAGCCGCTTTGCTTTATGGTGGTAGCGCTGTTGGCGGTGTGGTTAATGCTGTTGATCATCGCATTCCCACCGAAAAATTAGAAGGTATCACTGGCAGAACTGAAGCGCGCTTAGGTGGCCCAGCGAACGAAAGTAATATGGCTGGCGTGGTTGATGTTGGTAATGGCCAAATAGCCATACATGCAGATGCTTATGCCCGCAAAAGCAATGATTTAACTATTCCTGGTTTTGCCGTATCGAATCGAAAAGCGCTGGCTGATGTCATATTGCAAACCAATAATGGCACGCTAAGAAACAGTAGTGCCACTAGCGATGGTGGTGCATTGGGCGCATCACTGACCTTTGATAATGGTTATCTCGGAGCCTCTTACTCAGGTTTTAATAGCAACTATGGCACCGTGGCAGAACAAAATGTGCGTATTGATATGAAAAGCCAGCGTTGGGATATTGCCTCTGAATTCACTGATTTAGGCAACATCGTTAATCGTGTCAAATTTCGCTTAGCACACACCGATTACCAACATCAAGAGATTGATGCCGGCATTGTTGGCACTACATTTAAAAACAGTGGCATAGAAGGTTCGCTGGAAGCTGGACATACCAAAATTGGCAATATGAGTGGAGTCGTTGGCCTGCAATTTCAAAATACCACCTTTGCAGCGCTTGGCGAAGAAGCTTTTGTGCCGAGTACAAACAGTCAAAGCAAAGCGCTTTATCTTTATGAAGAGCTGCCGATAGAGCAGTTTAAATTTAGCTTAGGCGGCCGCACTGAATATACTACGGTAGACGCTGGCGCTTGGGCTAAAAACCCTAGCGCACAAAATGCGAGCTTCAACCCTACCAGTTATGCATTAGGTGGACTTTATGCATTTACGCCTAATTGGACATTGGCCAGCAATATCTCTCATAACGAGCGTGCGCCTAGCTACTTTGAGCTTTATGCTGATGGCGCTCACTTAGCGACAGGTCAGTACGAGTTAGGCAACAGCCGCTTTGGCAAAGAACGCTCAAATGGCATTGATGCGCAAATTCGTTGGAAGGATGGTAAAAACTCCTTTAGTGCTGGGCCTTATTACACTAAATTCAGTAGCTTTATTGGATTGCTTAATACTGGCAACTTTGTCACAGTTAACGATCAGCAGTTACCAGTGGCGCAATTCAACGAAGTAGCCGCAAGCTTTAAAGGCTTTGAAGCTGAAGGGAAATTTAATCTTCATGACAATCTTGATTTGAAGCTGACCGGTGATTATGTGCGTGCTGCTAACCTTAGCTCTGGCGAGGCTTTACCGCGCATTGCGCCGCTTAGATTAGGTGCAGGCTTGCAATATCAAAAAAATAGCTTGGGTGCGCGG
The DNA here is from genome assembly GCA_903926935.1 of uncultured Pseudomonadota bacterium. GTDB lineage: Bacteria > Pseudomonadota > Gammaproteobacteria > Burkholderiales > Methylophilaceae > Methylotenera. The sequence continues at coordinate 2,636 of CAIYLB010000087.1, read as the reverse complement.
CTAAATGTATTACATGCTTTCGCCCAAGAGCGTATAGCTAGCAACGAGCTAGCTACCAATGGATATACAAATCTAAGTGCGCTGGTCACCTATAAATTACCGACCAAAGTTAATGTTGAATTATTTGCAAAAGCCAATAACTTACTCAACCAAGATATTCGTGATTCGGCTTCATTCTTAAAAGATATTGCACCGCAAGGCGCGCGTTCAGTGATGATAGGTGTGCGTAGTGATTTTTAGTTCGGAGTGTAAGACTTCTGCCGGATTATCCTAGCAGTAATAAACCCCAAGTGGTAGCCAGTATTGTTAACGCTAAAAAGACAGCGGCGCTACCGATATCTTTGGCTTGTTTGGCTAGTGAGTTATGCTCGGTTGAGGTGTGGTCTACCGCCGCTTCAATTGCTGAGTTTAATAATTCCACAATCAGTAACAGCAATACGCTAGCCACCATCAAAGCTTGTTCTATTGGGCTTTTGCCCAAATAAAATGCCAGCGGAATCAATACAACAGCAAGAAAAACCTCTTGCCGAAATGCGTCTTCATGTTTAAACGCAGCAGCAAAACCTTCAATTGAGTAACCACAAGCATTAATCAATCGGCGCACGCCAGTTTTGCCTTTAAATGGGCTAACACCTAAGTGCTTAGATACTGGTGGAGATTTAGATTTTTTGCTGGGTTTGTTGGTCGAAGTTTGCATCGAGCGCTCTCTTTACAATAAGCTTTAGAATTTAAAGCATAGATTTTTAATCCGCATATTTTAACATGCGCTATCATTACGTTTTTGCAACATTACATTTAGGTAAATTATTATGGCACGCACAGTTAATTGTATTAAATTAGGCAAAGAAGCGGACGGCATGGATTTTCCTCCGTACCCAGGTGAACTTGGAAAACGCATTTATATGCACGTTTCTAAAGAAGCATGGGCAGCATGGCTAAAACAACAAACCATGCTAGTCAACGAAAATCGTCTCAGTTTAGCAGACCCATCTGCACGTAAATATTTAACAGAACAAACTGAAAAATACTTTTTTGGTGAAGGTGCAGATACCGCTTTGGGCTATGTTCCAGAAGCTAAATAATCCGCTTGATTACTAAGCATAAGCCAATTAAAAAGCGCCTACAAGGCGCTTTTTAATGATTAATCAAACCTAAAATACTTTTCTGAATTAAGGCGCTAAAGTTTCACGCTCCATCTCTTGTACCGAAGTATGGCGGACGTCTTTGCCTTTCACCATATACACCACATATTCTGCGATATTTTTTGCATGGTCACCAATACGCTCAATAGCTTTCGCTACAAACAGTACTTCTAAAGACATTGAAATGGTGCGAGGATCTTCCAGCATATAGGTAATCAATTGGCGAGTGGCGGCCCGGAAATGCTCATCTACCAACTCATCTTGTCTGGCTACTTCAACCGTTTTACTCACATCTAGACGGGCAAACCCATCTAATGATGTACGTAGCATTTCACGTACTAATGCGACCATGGCTTTAATTTCGTTAAAGCGTGGTTTATACATGCGGTCTTCTTCATAGATTTTTTGTGCAGTGCGCGCGATTTTAGTCGCTTCATCACCAATACGCTCAAGGTCTGTAATGGTTTTTACCATCATCATCACCATGCGTAAATCTCCGGCGGCTGGTTGGCGGCGAGCAATAATATGGCTGCAATCTTCGTCAATTTGCACTTCTAAAGTGTTCACGCGCTTATCATTTTCCATCACTTCTTTGGCAAGATTAGGGTCTAATTTTACCAATGAATCTAGTGCGCTAATAATTTGCTGTTCAACCAAGCCGCCCATTTCAAGCACTTTGCCACGCACGGCTTCTAATTCTGCATCATATTGCTTAAAGGTGTGTTCAGTTTGCATTGTTCTTCCTTGAGGTTTTTCTCTTGAGTTTATGCTTTTTGAGGCATTTTAACATACAATAGTAGCTGTCAAATATGACAGTAATATTTCAAATAATGCTTTTTAGAAATACTACCGGCAATATTGTTCAATTTTATTTATACGTTTTAACACCGTCAGCGGTGGCCAATAACAAAATATTCGCTGGTCGTGCGGCAAATAGGCCGTTAGTCACTACACCAACTATTTGGTTGATTTTAGCTTCCATCGCGATAGGATCGGTAATGGTTAAGCCATGCACATCAATAATCACGTTGCCATTGTCTGTTTTAAAATCACGCAAGGCTGGCTGCCCACCTAATTTAACTAATTCGCGCGCTACATAGCTTTTAGCCATTGGCAACACTTCAACAGGTAAAGGGAACTTGCCTAATACTGGCACGTATTTACTTTCGTCACAGATACAAATGAATTGCTTGGCGACGGCCGCCACGATTTTTTCACGCGTTAATGCACCGCCGCCGCCTTTAATCATGTGCATGTGCTCGGTAATTTCATCAGCGCCATCTACATAAATATCCATACCACCTACGCTATTCAGATCAAATACTTCTATGCCATGTGCGCGTAAGCGTTGTGCAGTCGCTTCAGAACTGGCGACAGCGCCGTCAATTTTATGCTTTACTTTAGCTAATTCTTCAATAAAAAAGTTTGCGGTTGAGCCTGTGCCCACGCCAATAATGCCGCCTTTTACATATTCAACGGCTGCGCGCGCCACTT
>CAIYLB010000086.1 GCA_903926935.1 uncultured Pseudomonadota bacterium | reverse complement strand
TGTTGGTTGCTTTTTCTTTTACCTGATCTTCAGCTGATTTTGGTGTTTCTGCGGCTTGTGTAGACGTTGCTGGTGCACTTGCAGAATTAGCTTCCGGTGCGGTTTCAGCTGGATTTTTCTTCTCCAATAAGCCTTTAAGTACATCTGTTTTATTGCCGCTACCGAGCAACTCTTTTACTGAAGCACTTTTTTCGCCAGCTACTTTATCTAGTAAGTTTGATTTAGCCAACGCCGTGCTAATGGCAGCAAAGTCCATACCGTATTTAGGGTTAGAAAAAGTGCCAGTAATTTTTAGTGGAATAGCAATGCCAGTAAGTGCATCTAGCTCAGCCCCACCTTGCCCTTTGAGTGACTTAACAATACTGGGCTTCGCTAAGTAATTAATGGTTTCGTTAGCAATATCAACGTCACCGTGGCTGTCGCCAGCCACCAAACGCAAAATTGGGGCTTTCATGGCCAAATCTTCGTTATGTGCGACGCCATTTTTGATGATAAAGCTTGCGCTTAACTCACTAAAATCAGTCTTCTTTTTACTATCTGCCGCGCTACTATCTTTAGCTTTAAGAAAATTAACTTTACTTTTGAGTTCACGAATACTGCCGGCGATGTCTACTCCCTTCAGAGCTCCATCGGCCAAGCTAAGTGCGGCATTGCCGGCTAAAGATTTTTTTAACGCACCTACGCTGTTGCCTGTGGTGCTGATATCAATGTTTAACGTGCCTTTGCCATCTAACATATCGTTATTAATGGCATCGACCATTAGCGGGCCTATCGCTATAGATTTCATACTTTGTTTGAAAGCAATGCTAGGTGTTGCGCGAGCATCGACTTTAAGTATGCCGTTCATATTGCCTTGATACAAGTCGGCTGAAAATGGCGATAGTGTAGCAATACCATTTTCAGCTTTTAGGCCTAAATTTACATGCTCAGTTTTCACATTGGCCAATTTAAGCCAGCCTATTTTCGCCTCACCCGAGGCGGTCAACTTTTTTAGTGCGGATAAATCAATCGGTATATCGCCTGTATTTTTAACTGCTGGTTGCTCACTTTTAGTTATGTATTTATCAGCATCCAACTTATCGATATTAATGTTAAATGTATAGACTGGGTCATTAAATCGTGAAATTCCCACATTAGCGCTAATTTGGCTATCGTCTACTTTAGCTGAAAGTGGGTTCAGACTTAATTTTTGGCCGTCTGCCTTTAAATCAATGCGAATATTAGACGCTTTAGTTTTACCATATTTAAGCTTGCCTATGCGTAAGCTACCATCGGCATTTAATGCCTTCAATACTGTTAAATCGACTGGCTTATCAGTAGGATTTTTATCAGCACTAGTGCTTGATGCAGCCACGTATTTATCTACATCCAGCTGATCAATATCTAAATTGAACGTGTAAAGCGGCTTGGTAAACTGGCTAATACCTACGCTACCTTTAATTTGGCTATCATCGACTTTAACGTTAAGGCCGCTTAATACTAACTTTTCGCCATCAGCTTTAATATTAACGTTCAGGCCAGAGATGCGGTATTTGTCGTACATCAAACTGCCAACATTGAGCTTTCCATCCAGTAGTAGTGTTTTGAGTGTGCTCAAATCGGCTGGTGTATTGTTTGTTTTAGCCGGTGCGCTGTTCTTTGCCAGTAATTTATTAAGATTCAGCTTGTCGGCATTTAAGTTGAATTTGATATTAGGGGCTGTAAAATTAGTGATCGACACCTCGCCGTTTAGCTTTGTTTCATCAATATTCAAATTGAATTGACTGTTAACCGATTCGTTTTTTATATCCGTATGTAAGCTTAAGTTAAAGCTTCCTTGCATTCCCCCATTTGGCAGACTGGGATCTTTAACATCAAGCTTACCAGCGAGTTTGGGTAAGTCAAAAATCAAGTTTTCTAGATTGCCGCTAAAGGATGAAGAGAATTGGCCATTGATGGTGCGCTTGCCTTGCGTTGCCGAAATATCACCGTTAATACCACTACTTTGCAGTGCTTTTGCGGACCCTTTGACGTCAGCCAAGGTTAAATTGGCCTTCAATGTGTCGCCAGCTTTTTCTTGCGTTAAGCTCACTGTGGCTGTTTTGCTGCTAACTTCATTCTTTTGTACGATTAACGATGGGGCACTTAAATCGAGGGTCATTTTGGCGCCGCTAAATTGTCCTGATGCCACTAATTTTAGGCTGTCGACTAATACTTCACCGCTGTCTGGTTTAGCATCCATATTGCCAGTAGCTACAACATCGACTGCTTTTCCGCCAAGCAAGTCACCATTAATCGTCGCATCTAAGCCTTTTGCAACGTAGTGTTTAGTTTTTGTATCGACTAAAAAATTACCTTTTACTTTGACGCTTGCGGCAATTTGAGGTTGGTTCGCACTAATTGTAAAATCAGTCACTAAATCTACCGGTTGAGCTAAAGCGACATGGCCTGATTTAAGATTTAATTTAGCAATGCTATATTGAGCGCCGGTGGCTTCATCCTTGTAGCTGGCGGCTGAGTTGCTGACATTGATACCGTCAATATCAAATTTAATATCGGGTGATTCTTCATCATCTGGACTGATTAAATCATCAATGTTTGTGGTGCCATCTTTGTATTTAATAATGTTTGCACGTGCGCCATTAATATAAATGGTATCTACGATTAATTCTTTTTTCAGTAGAGGTAGCAAGGCTAGCGACACCTTAATACTCTCGACAGAGGCAAACTCTGCGCTGTTGTTATGTTCAGATAATGATATTTTACCGAGATCGGCACCTATTTTTGGCCAAAATGACAGCTTAATGTCGCCCTCTAATTTCAAAGTGCGGCTTTTTTTAGCCTGCACAAGGTCAATGATTTGTTGCTTATAATCATTAGGGTTAAAGGTCGCCGCGACAACGGCGAGCACAATTAATATGACGCTAACTAAGCCGCCTAGGCCATATGCAGAATATTTAAGAAGTTTTTTCATGATCGTTATCATCGCAAAATTTACAAAAATGTAAACAGTCTTTCAGTCTAACATTAGCCTTGCAGAATTAGTGTGGCCTTAGGCTCTATGTGGTGATAAAGGCATAAAATTCTAGTAGGCCCAATTTTTCTAGGTGATCAGACATAAATTCCGTGTCAATAGGCCGAGTATTGATCTGTGTTTTCAGCTTACTTTATTTTTAGTAGATATGCTTATTTTAAGGCTTGCTTGTCGTTTTAAAAAAGCGTAATTTAACAGATTAGTACGCATTGCTATAAGCATTCTTATGGAGCTAGCCATGGATAATAAATATGGATTAGGCAGTACAAAGGTGGCGACAGAGCATCACGAAACGCATCATAAGGTGCCGGCGACTCATGATTGTCATTGTAAATTTTGTGGA
>CAIYLB010000085.1 GCA_903926935.1 uncultured Pseudomonadota bacterium | reverse complement strand
TGGTATTTGCCGGTAAATCGCCCTGAATTTTTGCTAAATCAAAACGCAATTTAAAGTTTTCTTCTAATCTTTTCCTATATTCAATAAGGGTTTCTTGTATTGGTGCTGAACCTTGTCCGCAACTTAATGCGGCCTGCACAATCATGCAGCCCGGCGGGTGATTTTCATCGGTAAAAAAGGTAACAGCCCCGGTTAAAAATTTTTCAGCAACTTGTTTAGCGCGAGGCTCTTTCATAGCATCGCCTACAAATGCAGCTGGGCCAGCGACGTATTTTTCTAGTGCTTGACCAAATAACGCCTCTTTATTACCAAACGTGGCATAAATGCTCGGCTTATTAATCCCCAAGGCTTCTACCAGTTCTGCCATAGACGTACCTTCATAGCCGTGCTGCCAAAAAACTTGTAGCGCACTTTCTAATGCCTGCTCTTGATTAAACGCGAGTGGCCGGCCACGCGGTTTCTTTGCTGGCTTGCTAACTTGATCAGTATTCGTCGGGGTGCTCATTTAATTAATATATCTCCCATAAAATATTATTGTACCACTAGGTATAAATTTAGTTGACAGGAAAATTAAATTCAATTATTATTTATTTACCGATTGGTATTTAATTGTCGGTCACCGGTAAATCTATCATTAAGGATGCATTAAATGACACAACAGACAGCTAAAGTAGCATTAATTACAGGCGCGAATCGCGGTATTGGTTTTGAAACCGCCAAAGGACTAGGCGCACTTGGCATTACGGTAATCTTGGGCGCAAGAGATATTAAGAAAGGCCAAGCAGCCGCTCAACAATTACAAGCTTTAGGTTTTAAGGCCGAAGCCATTCAATATGATGCAAACCAGTCTCAGTCAGCTGATAGTGTGTATGAGTACATTAATCAACATTTTGGAAAGCTAGATATTCTAGTCAACAATGCCGGCACACTTCAAGAGCAGTTAATGGGAAAAAATAGCAGTACTAGCGTTAGCACTGATGTTTTGCAGCAAACCTTTCAAACCAATCTTTTTGCAGTGATTGCACTTACGCAAAAACTAATGCCACTGATTGAAAAAGCGCCAGCTGGGCGTATCGTCAATCTATCCAGTATATTAGCTTCGTTAACTTTGCATAGCATGCCGAAATCTCCAATAGATCCAGCTAAAGCCTTCGCTTATAACGCCTCTAAAACGGCCTTAAATGCCTACACCATTCATTTAGCTCGCGAGCTTCGGGATACTAACATTAAAGTAAATGCTGCACATCCAGGTTGGGTTAAAACAAGCGTAGGCGGAGCTAACGCGCCTATGGAAGTTGAGGATAGCGCCAAGACTAGTGTTCAGTTAGCGACCTTGAATGATGATGGCGCAAGCGGTGGTTTCTTTCATGATGGCGAAGCTTTGCCATGGTAGTATTCACCATTATCAAGAAACGCTAGATTAAAAAATGGAACTGTTATGAAGCGTAAAATTGCCTATCAACATCGCACGATGTTATTCGCCTTGTTAATGTCTTTTTGTACGGCTTTAATTGTGTCTGGCATTATTATTTACTTACACATCGAGCCGCGGGCTAATTTTTTGCCATTTTTTTTGGCACAGTGGTTTACGGCATTTTTAATGGCTTGGCCTATTGTGTTCGTCGCAATTTTATTGATAGCCCCAGTAGTTAATAGGTTGCTTAGCCTTTTTGTTGAAGACGCGCCAATCAAGTAATAATGCATTGGCTTAATTTTTAGCTAAAACTGCATTAATGCTTTTCTTATTGCTAATTCATCCAAGCCTTTGCCGATAATGACTATGCGCGATGTTGGATTTTCTTCAGTCCAGCCTTCCAGTAATGTTGGCGGGTAGGGCGTAAAATGCACCGCATGAATCGCCAGTGGAAATTCTTGATCTGCCGCATGAATAATGCCTTTCAGGCGTAGCAAATTCTTACCATAAGTTTGGCAAAACCATAATAAATGTGGTTTTAGCTGCGCCCAATTTAGCGGACTAGGCATCATTACAGTGAAGCTCACAATGTCGTCATCGTGGACCTTATTTGGCGTGCTGCTGGGTAAGGTTCCTTTTGGCGCTTTGTTTTTTAACGGCGCACGCAACCAGCGTTGCGGCTCAGGTAGTTTGGTTTCGCTATCAAATAAGCCGACATCAATTACAAATGCTGGATCTAAATCACCATTAATAATGGTGTGCTGAACCGCGCCAGCGTTGATGACGCTTAGTTTTTCTTGCAAGGCGCTGATTTGCGCGGCGCTGGCTAAATCTGTTTTAGTCAGCACCAAAACATCAGCTACTGCGGCTTGCTTTAAGGCTTCGATATTGTCGATAAGTTGCTCTAAACCATATACACTGTCTATGGTGACCACCACCGCATCTAATCGGTATACAGATTCAATGACCGGTTCATTCATCAAATTGGCCAAAATTGGCCCCGGGTCTGCCATACCAGTAGTTTCAATTACTAAACGTTGAAACTGCGGAATGGCTTGTAGTGCACGTTTAAAAAACAAATCGCGCATGGTATCTGCCAGCTCATTTTTTAGCGCGCAACATAAGCAGCCTGAACTCAGCAAAACCGTGTTATCGGCAATGTGTTCGCTTTCAATATTTTGCGCTAAATTACTATTGGCAAATACCTGATCTAGCCCCGCATCACCTAATTCATTGATAATAATGGCTGTGTCGCGCATGGCAGGGTGGTGCAGGAGTTTATTGAGTAAGGTAGTTTTGCCACTGCCCAAAAAACCAGTGAGCAAGGTAACAGGAATACGTTTATCCATAAATATCGGTTTGGCTATAGGTTAATTGGTCACTATTTTATATTGCATTAAAGCGAATCTGCTAATACAAGGTAAAATGTAGCCAATTTAGTTTGTAACGTAAGTATAAAAAGTCAGTATGAAAAGCACCGCATGAACGTATTTTTTGAAGAAGATGGCAGCTTTAAAGTCGCCTCAATAATGACCGAAACGCAGGGTTCTTTACAAATAGAATCTGCTAGCGGCAAGCGTAGCAAGGTTAAAGCCAGTAATGTGTTAATGCGTTTTGAAACGCCCATCACAGGTTTTATGGATGCCGCCAACGCTGAAGCCAACACGTTAGAGGTTGATTTTTTGTGGGAATGTTGCACTGAACCTGAATTTGGTTTTGAAGCTTTTGCCCAAGATTATTATGGCCGTAAACCGACTTCGCTAGAGGCCGCTGCGGTTGCGCTTAAGCTACATAGCGCGCCTATGTATTTTAATCGTAAAGGCAAAGGCCGTTATAAAGCCGCGCCAGCTGAAATTTTAAAAGCGGCCTTGGCTGGTCTTGAGAAAAAACGTTTATTAGCTGAAAAAATGGCTGGTTTTGTAGCACAACTTAAAGCGCAAATCATGCCTGATGAGTTGCTGCAAAAGTTAGATATGCTATTGTATGAGCCGGATAAAAATGCTTTTGAATACAAAACCTTAGAAGCCGCCTCGGCTGAAACGCACTTAAGCCATCTTAAATTATTACAAGCTTGTGGCGCGATACCTTCTGCTGAAAATTATCATTTAGGCGCTTTTTTGCGTGAGCATTATCCTAAAGGTACGGCATTTCAGGAATACGAAATTGACGCTATTCCTGATGATCTGCCGCTGGCAGATGCAGAAGCTTTCAGTATTGATGACAGCACTACTACTGAGATTGATGATGCTTTTTCAATCAAACAATTGCCCGACGGCATTAGTCGAGTCGGTATTCATATTTCAGCACCAGCATTAGGTATTGCACCAGATAGCCCGTTGGATAAAGAAGTCATGCAGCGCTTATCAACTGTTTACATGCCGGGCAACAAAATAACCATGTTGCCTGAAGCCGCAATCAGGCCGTTTAGTTTGGATGCTGGCCATACCAAACCTGTATTGTCGCTGTATTTACATGTGAATGCTGACCTTGAAATTGTGCAGCGCGATACCAAAGTTGAGCTGATTAAAGTGGCCGATAATCTGCGCCATGATAGCTTAGAACCGTTTTTTAACGAAACGACTTTAGCGGCGGATAGTGGTCATCCCTATTGGGCGAAGCTTTTATATTTGTTTAATTTAGCCGAAACGCTAGAAAAAGCCCGTGGTAAATATGACCCGACCAAACCGCCACAAATTGATTACAACTTTTATGTGATTGATGGCAAGGTCAGCATTGTTGGTCGCCATCGTGGTTCGCCTATGGATAAGCTAGTGGCTGAATTAATGATTGAAGCCAATAATCAATGGGGCGCGTTATTGGCCACGCATGACGTGCCTGGGCTTTATCGCGCGCAATCTGGTGGCAAAGTGTATATGACGACTAAAGCCGAGCCGCATCAAGGGCTAGGTGTGGCACAATATGCTTGGAGCACCTCGCCGCTGCGCAGAGCAGTTGATTTAATTAATCAACGTCAAATTATTAGTGTGGTGCAGAATACCGCTCCTGCATATTTACCAAACAGCGATAAGTTAACCATGCACATGCGTAATTTTGAGCAGACTTATCAGGCGTATAGCGAGTTTCAAACTAGGATGGAGCGCTATTGTTGCTTGCAGTATATGATTCAAGAAAATATTGAATCGATACATGCCACGGTATGGCGCGAGAATTTAGTGCGGCTAGATAATGTGCCTTATATGACCAAGGTTTACGGTTTGCCTGAGTTAAAGCCCGGCACGCGTGTGAGCTTGCAAGTGCAAGAAGCTGATACTTTATTGATTGAGCTACGTACTAAATTTATCGGTGTGCTGGAAGATGAGCCGGCTGGGGTTGTTGATGAAGATGTTCTGAACGAAGATTCAATGAATGAAGACTTTGCCGATAGCGAGACTGCCGTTGATTTAGTTGCAGTTGATGAAGTTGCTGTTGAAGCTAATGTAGAGACCAATGCTTAATGCTACGCATGGCTAAACATTTGATGCGCGGGCTGGCAAAAAATAGTGATGATTCGGTGGATGTCAGTGAAGTTGATGGCGTACGTTCTTTGCATTTAGGCTCGGTAACCATACAAAGTGCCATGCGTATTCGTGACCCATTTGCGCTGGAGCTGACCTATACACGGGCTATTATGTGTTTTATGCTGTTTAATCAGCAAATAAAAAACTTGCTGGCCATTGGTTTGGGCGGCGGGTCTCTGGCTAAATATGTATATGCTTATTGCCCAGAAATCAACAGTAAAGTCATAGAGCTTAACCCTAGAATCATCCAAGTGGCGCGTAGCCAGTTTTGGGTGCCAGACAATGATGAGCGCTTAGAAGTGATTGAAGGCGATGGTTTAGTTTATTTAGCGGAACACCAAGAAGTCGCTGATGTGTTGCTGATAGACGCCTTTGATAGCAACGGTATTCCACCTAATTTTTGTAGCCAAGACTTTTTTGACCAATGCGCCAATACGTTGACAAGTGATGGTATTTTGGTGATTAATTTATGGGGCAGCGACAAGAAATTTGACGTATATTTGCAACGCATAGAGCAAACTTTTGACGGCAAAGTATTAACTTTACCCACTGGAAAACCAGGCAATATTGCGGTATTTGGATTTAAACGTGAACCGGCTGATTTACGCTTGGCGAGTTTACGTGAACGCGCTAAAACGCTAGAAAAGACCCATAAAATTGAGTTTTTGCAGTTTGTCGATAAATTAGCAGAACATAACGCAAGCAGTAGTAATCGACTTTTCATGCTTAAAAATTTAGTCAATGCAGGCGACTAGCAAGCCAGCAGGTTAGCAACACAGTAAACCCAGAAATTTAACGAATAGCGATACTCAACATCATGATACCAAATAGATATTTTGCAACCTGCCCACGCGGACTAGAACAATTACTGGCAGACGAGCTACTGCAAGTAGGTGCTAAATCCATTAAACCCACAGATGGCGGCGTGAGTTTTGATGGCGATTGGGCAATTTGCTACGCAGCAAACTTACATTCACGCATTGCCACCCGTATTTTATGGCAAGTGGCGCGCGGTAAGTATATGAATGAAGAAGATTTATTCGATGCCGCTTACAAAATTAAATGGCCACAATGGTTTGATGTAAAAAATGATTTTATGGTGAAGGTGACTGGTGTTAAATGCCCGCTTAAAAGCCTAGAATTTGCAACGTTAAAAATCAAAGATGCAGTGTGTGATAAATTCAGGCTAGTGGTTGGCGCCCGTCCTTACATTGATACCAAAACTCCGGCAGTGCGTATACATGCTTATTTAGCCGCAGATGAATATCAATATTACTTGGATACCTCTGGTGCTGCGTTGTATCAGCGTGGTAATCGTGGAGCGAGTATTGAAGCACCTTTACGTGAAAACTTAGCTGCTGGTATTTTGAAGTTATCTGGCTGGCAAGTCGGCCAACCTTTGTTAGACCCAATGTGCGGCAGTGGTACTTTTTTACTTGAAGCGGCAATGGTGGC
>CAIYLB010000084.1 GCA_903926935.1 uncultured Pseudomonadota bacterium | reverse complement strand
GACTGGGCAGGCGGTAAGGTTTGGCAACTTAGTGAACCTAAAGCTACACCACAATTATTATCGGAAGGGTACAAGTCAGCAGCAGATATTTCACTGTCGATTGATGGGAAATATATCCTGATTCCTGATATGAAAGCTGGTCAGTTAATTTCGCTGAGAATTAAATAATATGATTGATTCATAATATCGCTGGGGTAATTAATTTCGGTTTAGCAAAAGCTGTAAAATATCGTAAATCCTCCCAATCAAACACGGCTTTGCGAAATAGATATGTTTATATAATCAATCATTAAATTTTCATCAATTGGTTTCAGCTGTTAAAAAAATACAATACATGTGAATTATTCACATGTATTGTGTAATATGAAGCGTTGTACATGATGGTGCATTATGTTGCTATGATGCATTATTGCTGCAAGATAGAAAGTTAGATTTTTTAATAAATGTCCTTAGATTAAACGTACGCCAACACATGCATAAATTAGTGTTGTATCGGTAAGATTCCAAGTCATGTAGGACATAATGTGTTTTTACATTATTTGTTCTTAACTGAAGCTATCAGCCTGCAATCAACATAATGTTTACGTCTGTGTGCCTCCTATAACAATATTAGTTGAAAGTCACTATGTTTAATGTAGTAAGTATTGCCTTAAAACGCCCATATACCTTCGTAGTCATGGCATTACTGTTGCTCATTGTTGGCACGCTGGCTGCGTTACGTAGCCCTGTTGATATTTTTCCTGAGATTCGCATTCCCGTTATTGCTGTGGCTTGGCAGTACAACGGGTTGCCACCTGACGAAATGGCTGGTCGGATTACTACGCTTTATGAGAGGGTCTTAACAACTACAGTTAATGATATTGAGCATATTGAGGCAAACTCTTACACAGGCTTCGGTATCGTTAAGATTTTCTTCCAGCCCGGTGTTAATGTTGCTACTGCTAATGCTCAGGTTTCAGCAATTTCACAAGTGGTGATAAAGCAGATGCCAACCGGCACAACACCGCCGCTGATTTTGAATTACAGCGCATCTACGGTACCTATCTTGCAAATCGCATTGTCTGGTAAGGGCATGACTGAGCAAAACCTGGCTGATCTCGGCTTGAATGTAATACGTACCCGTTTAGTGACAGTACCAGGTGCTGCAGTGCCGTTTCCATTTGGTGGTAAAAGTCGTCAAGTGCAAATTGATCTTGATTCATCAGCTATTCAGGCGCGCGGACTTTCTGCACAAGATGTAGCCAATGCCTTGGCCGCACAGAATTTGATATTACCTGTAGGTACGCAAAAGATAGGTAGCTTTGAGTATACGTTGCATCTTAATAATTCTGCTTCTGCTATTGCCGATTTGGGCAACTTGCCGGTTAAGGTAATTAATGGTGCAACGGTTTATATTCGTGATGTGGCGCATGTGCGTGACGGTAATCCGCCTCAAACCAATATCGTGCATGTCGACGGCAGTCGTTCAGTATTGATGTCCATTCTTAAAAATGGCGCAACGTCTACGCTTTCTATTGTTTCTGGTGTAAAAGACAAGCTTGCAGAAATTAAATCTAATCTTCCGGATAACTTGGTTGCCGCACCCATCAATGACCAATCAATATTTGTACGTGCTGCAATTAGTGGAGTGGCTTTTGAAGGCGCCCTTGCAGCGATTCTCACTAGTTTGATGATATTACTATTTTTAGGGAGCTGGCGCTCCACATTGATTATTGCGACTTCTATTCCGCTTTCTATTTTAGGTGCCATCATTGGTCTTTCTGCTATTGGCGAAACGCTTAACATCATGACTTTGGGTGGTCTGGCACTGGCTGTTGGGATATTAGTGGATGATGCTACTGTGACCATTGAGAATATAAACTGGCATTTGGAGCAAGGTAAGGAAGTTGAAACGTCTATCTTGGACGGTGCTGCTCAAATTGTGACACCAGCATTTGTTTCACTATTGTGTATTTGTATCGTATTCGTACCGATGTTCTACTTAGAAGGCATATCGCGCTTCTTATTTGTCCCAATGGCTGAAGCTGTGATGTTCGCTATGGTGAGTTCGTTTATTTTGTCACGTACATTAGTACCAACTATGGCGAATTATTTGCTAGAAAAACATGCACCGCATACTAATGAATACGGAACAATAACTGTACCTACTCGTAATCCTTTAGTGCACTTCCAGCGTGGTTTCGAAGCACGCTTTGAACGTTTTCGTGCAGGTTACAAGGGTGTGTTAAAGATGGCTATAGCACATCGTAGTGTCTTCGTGACGGGTTTCCTCACGGTGGTGATGTTGTCATTCTTCTTGATTCCATTCTTAGGGCGTAACTTTTTCCCATCGGTGGATGGCGGGCAGATACTCATGCACGTACGGGTGCCTGTAGGCACTCGCGTTGAAGATACCGCAGCACGTTTTACAGTGATACAGTCGGCCATTAAAAAAGTGATTCCAACTGAAGAGATTGCCACGATTGTTGATAATATAGGTATTCCTATCAGTAGTATCAATATGACATATAACAATACAGGTTTGATTGGTTCGCAGGATGGCGATATTCAGATTGCGCTTAAAGAAGGACATGAACCGACTGCAGATTATGTGCGTAAATTACGTGAAGTACTGCCGATGCAGTTTCCTGGCACTACCTTTTCATTCCCGCCAGCTGATATTGTGAGCCAGATATTGAATTTTGGCTCACCTGCACCTATAGATTTACAGATACGCGGCGGCAAATTGGCAGATAGTTTTGATTACGCAAATAAGCTATTGGCCAAAATTCGCCTTATTCCTGGCATTGCAGATGCGCGTATACAGCAGTCACGTGCCAATCCTGTATTTGACGTCAATGTTGATCGTACACGTTCTCAAGAGTTAGGCATTAGCACGAGAGATGTGACCAATAGCCTGGTAGTCAATCTTGCGGGTAGTTCACAGGTTTCGCCCACTTATTGGCTTAACCCAAACAATGGTGTTTCTTATCCTATCGTATTGCAAACACCGCAATATCGTTTAGATAGCCTAAACGCCTTGGCTAATTTGCCCATCAGCAGCACAGGTAATGCGCCCCAAACATTAGGTGCTTTAGCCACATTTAAACGTAATACGGGTAATGCCGTAGTGAGCCAGTACGATATACAGGCCATGGTGCAAATCAACGCGACAACGCAGGATAGAGATTTAGGCGCAGTCGCGAAGGATATCCGTAAAATTATCGCGGATACAGTTGATCAAGTACCTAAAGGCACAACTGTTGCACTGGTTGGTCAAGTAAAAACCATGGATAGTGCTTTCGCTGGCCTGTTATTTGGACTCTTAGGCGCTATCGTACTAATTTACTTGCTGATTGTAGTCAATTTCCAGTCTTGGAGTGATCCATTCGTGATTATTACGGCCTTACCTGCAGCATTGGCTGGTATTGTATGGATGTTGTTCGCAACGTTTACACCGCTCTCTGTTCCGGCATTGACCGGCGCCATTATGTGTATGGGCGTGGCAACAGCAAACAGTGTGCTGGTGATTAGCTTTGCACGTGAGCGTTTAGAGCAATTAGGCGACGCGACTGCAGCAGCGATCGATGCGGGCTTCGTGCGCTTCCGTCCAGTATTGATGACAGCATTGGCGATGATTATTGGTATGGCACCAATGGCGCTTGGTCTAGGCGAGGGCGGTGAGCAGAATGCTCCACTAGGTCGTGCTGTGATTGGTGGCTTGGTGTTCGCCACAATCGCTACACTAATTTTCGTTCCGGTCGTTTTTAGCATCGTACATAGACGCTACAACAAAAAATCTGTACCTGATCCAATTGGAGAGTTTAATGCAGCCTGATAATAAAGCTTCTGGCTTATCACATAATACCTTACGTATTAGCGGCATAGTGTCAGCTATTATAGCCGTTGCCATAGTGGTGGTGGGCGTGACTACTCGTGCTAGTAATAATACTAATCTAAAAGCGTGGACAGATAAACATGCTGTGCCTACGGTCAGTGTAAGACTGCCGAATGGAGCAGGTAAGGCCGCTAGCCTTGACTTGCCAGGCCGCTTCGAAGCATATGCACGCGCGCCTATCTATGCGCGTGTCAATGGTTACCTAAAAAATTGGAAAACAGATATCGGTACCAAAGTAAAAACTGGGCAGTTATTAGGTGAAATCGAAACGCCAGATTTAGACCAACAATTACTTCAAGCAAGAGCTGATCTAGCAAGTACTCAAGCTTATGTTAACCTAGCTCAAACAACAGCTAAGCGTTGGCAAGATATGCTGTTGACGGACTCTGTATCAAAGCAAGAAGTAGATGACAAGACTGGTGATTACGCAAGTAAGCAAGCGATGATGAAAGCGTCACAGGCAAATGTAAATCGTTTACTAGCCCTGAAAGGTTTTGCACGTATCGTATCGCCTTTCAATGGCACGGTGACTGCACGTAATACAGATACTGGCGCGTTGATTAATGCAGGTGGCGGCTCCGGCCCGTCATTGTTTGAGATTTCTGATGTGCGTAAATTACGCCTGTATGTCAATGTGCCACAAAATTATGTGACCAGCATCAAGCTAGGAACTAAGGCTAAAATCAGGGTACCAGAACATCAAGATAAAACCTACACTGCTACGGTAGAGTCGACTTCAGGTTCTATTGATGTAGCTTCAGGCACAATCTTAGTTCAACTGTCAGTAGATAATGCTGCGGGCGAACTATTGCCGGGTGGTTTTGTGAATGTGAGTTTTGACTTGCCTACAAATAAATCAGTGCTTAGTGTACCTGCCAGCGCACTGATTTTCGACCAATATGGTTTGCGTGTAGCAACAGTAGGTGCGGGTAATAAGGTGACTGTGAAAAAAATTACCATCGCTCGAGACCTTGGCAAAACAATCGAGTTGAACTCTGGAATAGAGGCTACTGACCGCGTAGTAGAGAACCCACCGGATGGTATTGCCAATGGCGATCAAGTGAATGTTGCGGATAAGAGCAACAAAAGCGATGAAAAATGAGTGGAAAAAAGATAACTAAAATTGTTTTGCTAGTTTCATCAATTTTCATCAGTGCATGTTCGCTTGCGCCTGAATTAAAAGCTCCAGAGGTGCCGGTCGCACAGAGCTACAAAGAAACTGCTCCGTGGATGCCAGCTAGGCCTGCTGATGAGCTATCTCGAGGTCCTTGGTGGGTGCTATTTTCTGATCCGCAATTGAATGAGTTAGAGCAAAAGTTGATCGTCAATAATCCAGATCTTGCAGCAGCTATAGCACATTACAAACAAGCTGAGGCTTATAGTGACCAATTGCGCTCAGGGTTGTTTCCATCATTAACTGGAGCGGCTAATGTACAACGTAACCGTCAATCCGACAGAAAGCCCTTACGTGGCTCTTCGAGCGATAGTGAGTACAGTTCTTACACTGTTGGTGTGCAAGCAGATTATGAAGTTGATTTATGGCAGAGAGTGGCAAATCAAGTAACAGCAGGCAAAGCTACTGCAGACGCTGCACATGCAGATTTAGAATCAGCACGATTAAGCTTGCAAGCACAATTAGCTGAAAATTATGTGATTCTTCGTGGTTTGGATAGACAGATTGAGTTGTTAAAAGCTACTGTTGCTGCAAATCAAAAAAGTCTAGATTTAACTAAGGCTCGGCATGATGGTGGCGTTGCACCTGGCTTGGATGTAACCCGCGCACAAACCCAGTGCTACACTGCACAGTCACAAGTCGAACAAGCGATAGCACAGCGCGCACTTACCGAGCATGCAATTGCTGCTTTAGTAGGAGCTTCAGTTTCTAACTTTAATATTGTAGCAAATACTACTGAAATCCCTGTACCAGAAATTCCATTAGGTGTTCCGTCTGACTTGCTGCAACGTAGACCAGATATTGCTGCAGCTCAACGTCGTGTTGCAGCTGATAACGCTAGTATAGGTGTGGCACGTGCGGCCTTTTTTCCTAGCCTGACTTTAAGCGGCATTATTGGTTTTCAAAGCGATACTGCTGGTAACTGGATAGCGGCACCAAATACGTTTTGGTCTATTGGACCATCATTGTTACTTAATTTATTCGATGCAGGAAAACGTAAGGCGCAGGTAAGGCAAGCTGAGGCTGCATTGGATGAATCAGGAGCAAGGTATCGTAGTGTAGTACTCAGTGCATTCCAACAAGTAGAAGACAATTTGGCTTTGCTGAACCACTATCGCTTAGCCTCTGATTCCCAAGAATCTGCAGCGACTGCCGCACAAAAGTCCTTGAATTTTTCCCTTAGCCGTTATCGCGCTGGCGGAGCTAGCTATCTTGAAGTATCAACTTCGCAAGCATTAGCCTTACAAACCCAGCGCGACTCATTAGACCTTAATACACGGCAATTGCGAGCCAGTATTCAATTAATCAGAGCCTTAGGTGGTGGTTGGTCAGGTTCTTAGTCCATGAATGGCAGCTTTTGGTCGATATTTCTCGGTGAGCCGTTTTAACTGACAGTCCGCTTATCGTCTTGAATTCAAGGTTTTAAGAAGACACATCTATTTATCCCTCGTATAAATCTATATGAATTGGAATTATTAAATAATCCTGAAATTCCTAGCGCCAGAAAACCGTCGCTCACAATCCATTTATTTAGCGCTGAGCTTTGTCACGCGTGCGAAAAAATGGTCAATTACATCCAAATCAGATTTTGTTATTTTTGTTTGACAGATATTTCTTCCTAGGCAATAATTGCCTAGGCAGTTAATAATTTATCGTTAGTCAATATCACACGAGGTTCAAATGATGTATGACAGTCAATCTTTACTTTACGATGAGAATACGTACACTCCATCTGAATCTGTTGGCTACTTGATCCGTGGCGCTTGGCAAACCCTGCTCAAAAATATCGATACTGAGATGCACGGATTGGATCTGACTGGTATGCAGTGGGGTCCGTTGTTATTCATTGCAAATAGTTCATGTAATACCGTTACCGATTGTGCTATCGCAAGTTTTAGCGATAGCGGAGCGATGACTCGAATGTTGGACAGATTGGAGGCCAAAGGATTCGTGTACAGAGTGCGCAATTCTCAAGACCGACGTATCGTTAATATCGAATTAACCGAGCCAGGCAAGGACATTGCCAGACAGATTCCCGCCCGTCTAGTACGCGTCTTGAATCATCATTTACAAGGATTTAGCGTAGCGGAGTTAGATATGTTCAAAGATATGCTAAGACGCTTTACTGAAAATGGAAATGTGTCCATGGAGGCGGCATGAAAGTTATCAGGCTTTTAGGGCTGGCTTTTGCAATAAGTTTATTAGTCTCAGGATGCGCAAATTATTCGGGTATCGCAACCCATGAGGCTCTTTTGCAGATGTCCTCATTGGGTTTGTCAAATCAAGCCAAAAACGTTTTTCCGGCGCAACAGTGGTGGTTGGCATTTAATGATGGTGAGTTAAATGAACTCATGCTCAGTGCTATTAACAATAATCACAGTTTGAAAATCGTACAAAGCCGTATGCTAAGCGCGCAATCGATACAGGATCAAGCTAACGCTATTCTCTACCCACAATTAACTGCAGGCGCGCAAACTATGCGTGAACGGTTAAGTGTAAATGGTATTTATCCTCCACCTTTGGGTGGCAGCACAGTAACAATGGCTAGTGCTAGTTTAGCTGTTCAATGGCAAATCGATTGGTTTGGTCGCGAACGTGCAGCGCTCGACGCCACAATTGGTCAAACACGCGCTGCCCAAGCTGACACTCAAGCTGCACAAGTGCTCCTTAGCGCCTCCGTCGCGCAACAATATTTTGATTTAGCACACTTGCAATTACAATTACTAATCAAACAGAGATTGCTGCAACAAAGCGAACATCACGCTAGTTTGATTAATCAGAGAGTGGAGGCCGGATTAGATAATACCTTGGTGCAACATGTAATGTTGGCAGATCAACCGCAAATACGCCGTGAATTGTCTAAACTATCCGAGAATATTGATATCTCACGCCATGCTATTGCATTATTGATAGGCACTACGCCCAATGCTACAGCACAACTGATGGCGAAACTGCCTTTAAATAGCCAATCCAGTATGCCGCAGGAAATACCAGCTGACTTGCTCGGACATCGCGCAGATATCGTTGCCTCTCGTTGGCGCGTGGATAGTGAGTTGCAAGGCGTACAAGTCGCTAAGGCGGCTTTTTATCCCAATATAAATCTCACAGCCTTTGCTGGTTTTGAGTCTATCAGCTTGTCACAATGGATTAATTCAAATAGTCGAATGATTGGGATAGGGCCCGCCATCAGCCTACCAATTTTCGATGCGGGTATGCTGCGCGCGCAAATGAAAGGACAGGCAATAAAAGCTGATGCTGCCATTGATACCTACAACGCCACACTTTTGAATGCTCTGCGAGAAGTGGCTGACAAGTTGAGCTCTGGAAGTGCCATTAGAACGCAAATATCTGAACAAAATAAGGTCTTAATGCAATTGAGTCAAGCTCATGATTTGGTTGTTTCGCGCTATAAAGCAGGGTTATCCAGTTACATCACAGTACTGATTTCTGATAACAATCTATTACAGCAGCAAGCGATATTAGTCGATTTGAATGCGCGCGCCGCAAATGAAGATGTTGGGTTAATGCTGGCACTAGGTGGTGGCTATATTGCACCTGCTATTGAATCAAAAACAAGTTTAGCAAAAGAGAGTAAATAGTATGAGTGAAAAATCCCCTAGTGATACTACATATGTCAAAGGTAATTTAGATCAGCGTAGAAAATGGATAGTGCGGCTTGTGATATTGTTTATAACGATGGCAATAAGCTATTCAGTCTATTGGTACTTAACTTCACGCCATTATGAATATACAGATGATGCTTACGTTGCCGCCAATATGGTTCAGATTACACCACAAGTCGCAGGCACGGTTGTGTCAGTAGCCGTTAATGAAACGGATTTTGTGCGAGCAGGGGAGGTTTTGATTACGCTCGATAGTACCAATCAAGAAGTGGCTCTGGAAGAAGCCAATGCGAAACTTGCCCAAACTGTTCGTGAGGTGCGCGCTATTTATATTGCTACCCATGGACTAACAGCTACAGTGGCTCAACATCGTGCAGAATTGCAACAAGCACAGGCCGACTTGCTAAATGCACAAACTGATTTCGTTCGACGTCAACCATTAGTATTAACCGGAGCTGTCTCGGTTGAAGAGTTTCAGCATGCTAAAACAGCCCTTGAAGTTGCTCATAATCATGTCTTAGCTCTGACTGAAACCATGAATAATGCAAGTGAACAGCTACAAGGTAATCTTGCTCTGACCTCTGGCCTGACTACACGCACGCATCCTAAAGTAATATCCGCAGCTACTGAAGTTAAATTGGCATATTTGAATTTCAAGCGGTGTGAAATTATCTCACCAATCGAAGGGTATGTTGGAAAACGCAATGTTCAGTTAGGTCAGCGCATCGCAATCGGCGCTCCGCTTTTAACAATCATTCCTCTCAAAAAAATCTGGGTAGATGCCAACTACAAGGAACCACAACTTCGTCATATTCGGATTGGGCAAAGCGTATCTTTGAAAGCCGACATCTATGGTGAAAAAGTTGATTATCATGCGCGCGTGATTGGTATAGGTTCTGGAACGGGCTCAGCATTCGCATTGCTTCCTGCACAAAATGCTACTGGCAACTGGATTAAAGTAGTACAGCGCGTACCCGTCAGAATTGCTTTGAATCCAGCGGAAGTTGTTGCGCATCCTTTACGCGTTGGCATGTCTGTAGAATCAACTGTGGACACATCTAGTACGGGTACTCAAGTTTTAGCTGATGCTACGATGCCAAGAGATGCAACCTTCACTAAACTTTACGAGTCTGAGGGGAAAGCATCTGATGCCTTGGTTCAGAATATAATTATCCAAAATATAGGTGATAAGCTTGTACCTAAAGCTACACACTAGTGGCTAGCATACCCATACCCCAAGCTAAGGAGCCACAAGCGATGAGTGGCGGTACACTGGCGCTAGCCAGTATGGCGTTAGCACTAGCGACCTTCATGAATGTGCTTGATGTGTCGATTGCGAACGTCTCTATTCCGGCTTTGTCAGGCGACTTAGGCGTAAGTATTAGTCAAGGTACTTGGGTGATTACTTCTTTTGCTGTCGCGAATGCAATATCAGTTCCTTTGACGGGATTCTTGACGCAACGCTTTGGTGCTGTGCGTGTATTTACCTCAAGTATTTTATTGTTTGTCTTGGCCTCATTCTTGTGCGGTATGTCTACCAGTCTTGGTATGCTGATTCTGTTTCGCGTTATACAAGGTGCAGTTGCAGGCCCCATGATTCCGCTATCGCAGTCGTTATTGTTGTCAAGTTATCCTAAGGCCAAAGCGGGCGTTGCTCTGACTATTTGGTCTATGACTACCCTAATCGCGCCAGTAGTAGGTCCATTGCTCGGTGGCTGGATTACAGATAACATATCTTGGCCATGGATTTTTTATATCAATCTGCCTATCGGCCTGCTCGCCGCAGGTGTTACGTGGTTACTGTATCGACATCGCGAAACACCGACGCGTGTTGTACCTATCGATTATGTGGGGTTAGGATTACTCATTGTTTGGGTCGGAGCCTTACAGATCATGCTCGATAAAGGCAACGAACTTGATTGGTTTAATTCCACGCAGATTATCGTCTTGACTATCGTATCCGCCATCGCATTTTGCTTCTTCCTCGTGTGGGAATTGACCGATGAACATCCAGTTGTCGATTTAAGCTTATTTAAGCGGCGTAATTTCTGGTCGGGAACGCTAGCTTTATCGGTAGGTTACGGCATATTTTTTGGTAATGTTGTGCTGTTGCCACTTTGGTTGCAACAAGATATGGGCTACACGGCAACGCTGGCAGGCGCAGTTCTTGCTCCTGTCGGTTTTTTGGCGATATTGTTCTCACCTCTAGTAGGTAAAAACATTCAAAAATACGATCCACGACTATTTGCAACTTTGGCCTTTAGCATATTCGCACTCATTTTGTGGATGCGGTCTAATTTTACGACCCAGACAGATTTTGTCACAATCATGATTCCTTCCTTGATTCAGGGTATCGCGATGGCCGCATTCTTTGTGCCCTTGATGACATTAATTTTTTCTGGGCTTACTCCTGATAAGATTCCTGCAGCTTCCGGCCTATCAAATTTCGTGCGTATTTTGGCGGGTGGCTTTGGTGCATCTATTTACACCAGTACCTGGGAGAATGGCTCCTCGGTCCACCATTCAGTTTTAGTTGAACATATCAACTATGCAAGTCCTGTTAGCCAGTCTGTGTTAACAATGTTGACGGATGGAGGCCTGAGCCATCAACAGGCATTGAGTTACATTAATAATCTGATCAATAAACAATCAGCGACTTTAGCAGCAAATGATCTTACCTGGTTGTCAGCTTTGTTGTTTATTGCGTTAATAGGTTTCATTTGGCTGATTCGTCCGAAAACAACAACAGCGCCTAATAGCCCAGCTGCTTCTGGCGCCCATTAAAAACTTGCCGGTTCGGCTGCAGCATAAATACAACTACACAAGTGGCTGGTATAAACTAACTTGGTGGCAGTCAGTTGTAAATTAGGTTTACGCTTAATTTAAGTGGACATCTGTTCTTACGAGATATAAGGAAGGAGGCTAAATATTTTTGGGTCTGGTGCTTACTCAATATCGTCGCTTTATACTAAATTGGGGTTGTCCAACGTGCCAATTGAATTGTAAAGAGCGTGTGGCGGAAACGTCCTGATTTTGTGTTGCGCCTCTGACGAAAATAGCTTGTTTATTCCGGAAGCGGTTTACAGTCAATCCCATCCCAGGAGGTCTCCTCAACTTCTCCATTGTGAATGGTAAAGTAAGTTATACATGATTTGTGGGATTTTGATGAGGATGATTTATTATCTCCTGATGTGTAATTGGATTTTCCCCCTCCATGGGAGCCTGATACTCCGTTACTTGCAGTATCCTTAGACATCCCTTTTTCATTCTTTGGTTTATCGGTGATTGATTCATTTTCATTTGTAATCTCGCTATGGTAGTAGGTAATGATTTCTATACCATCACTTTCAGTCTTGATTTTTTCTGGTTTACCCCAGCGATTAAATAGTTCTTTTTCTGACTTGCCAACCCAAGCATCAATATATTGCGTGTAATTAAAAGTTGAGCGATGTGTCGTTGCACAGCCTGTCATGAGAAAGAAAATGATTGTCAGAAACCTCATGTAAATTCCAATTCACCATAAAAGTACATATTTTTTAATATTCTAGTTTTAATCGAATTTTTGACTTTGTGCATTTAGACGCGCTTGATTTGGTCGATAAATAAATTGTCAACCGTTGCCCTGACTCCATCGATAACCGTTCATTAAATATTCATATTAGGTATTGGCTAATGGGACAAAACGTAACTAAATGTCAGTCAAACTTATAAATATAGCGTTGCTTGAATGATAGGTGTTTGGTTGGCAAACATCTCGTAGTGGTAAACCAAGAGAATAATTGACCTAGTTCAAGATGATGCCTGTTTTCTTTGTTAGTATTTTATTATCTTGGTGGAGGTGGAGGAGCATATGGTGAATTCGGCAAAGGATCTGGCGGGCTAGTTGGTATTGTTTGCCATCCGTTAGGGCAAGAACGTACATATGGATAGTAACCATTTGCGGCAGCACAGAAATACCAATTTCGTACTGGCGCAACTCCCTGTGCGTACACTGGTTGACTGCTAGGTACATAAACCTGCTGTTGAGGCTCCACATAGACTGGTGTTGGGTATGGAGCATCTGGAGGCTGGGGTCGTGACAGCTCATAAACCATGGCACCACCTATTAATGCTGGAATAATCCACCAACCACCTCCACCAGCGCGTCCGCTACCATGTCCATAACCTCCATCTGCAAATGCAGGAGAGCTTGATAGGGTCCCAAGCAATGCAATCAATAATATTTTTTTCATGATCTAACTCCAGTGAATACTTAATACTAAATTACATTTAAGCAAAAGGATGTATCTGTTGATATTCGAAATTGATGAATTTTGTATCAATGTGTATCAGGATTAATCCCGTTGCTATGAATGATCTGTTAGCTTTAATGGTTATGCAAAGCATTTTCCGAAGGAGGTTAAACGAGTTTGCATTTCTTTGAAGGCATCAACACACTTTTATTTTAATGTGGTGAGAGTTTCATTTGGGGAGGCTGTCTGCACTTAATTATAGAGCTTCTGCAGTGGGGTACTGGTGGGCTGATGTCTAGGAAGCTAAATATAGATTATATAGCTCATGTGTCCAGATTCTTTCTTGCATTAAATATTTGCCATGAAGCCAGCGTTATAACAATACATCCAACTAAAATAGCGTTAATTGTCCCCAACTCCGACCAACAACTAACCCCTGAAAATCTCAAATGGCTCAATTTTCAAAACTCGTCTGATACCAAAATAACTTGAAACCCCAGCGATTATAATCACCATCCCGAATGCTAACCCCAAGTTCCATAGTGTAATTATGGCCGCATAATCTGGCAATCTCAAACGTGCAAGATAAATTGCTAGCGTGCATAGACCTACCCCAAGACCATAGCCAATTAACGCCGTAAAGGTTGCCATAAACAAGATCATATAAATCAGTTCCCTGCCTTTTGCACCAATAGCCTTAAGAGCACCAAACTTCTCTAAATTTTCTAGGATAAAAGTGTAGAAAGTCTGGCCGGATATGGATAAACCAACAATAAAACTAATTAATGTCATCAGCATAATGTTAGTGCCGACGCCTGTTTTGTATGTGTAATAGTTAGCAACTCTTTTATTGAACTCGTCTTTAGTGAGGGCCAGATACCCAAGCCTCGCAACTTGATCTTTAATGGCAGTGATATCAGCATCACTTTTTGGTTCGACCAATACATACGAAATTGTGAAGCGTGTGGTTGGTATATATTCAATTGCACGTTTATAAGTTGTATACAAAGTAGGCACTCCAGTAAGTGCACTTTGAGAGACTTTAGCAATCCCTACCACCACGCCACGATGATCGTTAAGTTCAAAAGATGTGCCAATTTTAGGGGACTCCATTTTCAAGAACTCTGAATCGTTTACTACTAAAAAAGAGTTATCAGCATAGATGTCTTCTATTCGCCCTTGTTCTAGTTCAGGTCGGCCAAATAAGCTAGCATCATCTAATCCAACCACACTTACAGATTGATAAGTACCACTGGCAAGCTTGACTTGAGCACCACCTACAAAGAGAGGCACAGCATAGCTAACACCATCAATGCTTCGTACCGCATCCAGTAGATAATCTGGCAAAGGAATTGAGCTGGTAGGTGTAAAAACTGCTGGATCTATAATCCACATGCTTGCCCCTATATTGGTCACTGTTGAGTAGGCGCGATTTAGAATGCCAGCAAACATTGCAGTCATTTGCACCATCAAAAATACTGAAAATGTGATGCCAATTAAAAGTGCAGAGAATTTTGCTTTATCATTCACTAACAACTTAAACCCTATGCGAAAAATGCCACTATGCTTCATGGTGTACGACCATTTGCAGTAGCGTACTGTCCGTCCCACCAGCCGCCACCTAGTGCAACAAACAATCCGACTGTATCTTGGTGTCGTTGCGCAATAGCCTGTAGATAAGCTATCGTTGTTTGATGAAATTGTATATCAGCTATCAACACATCAACATACGCAACCAGTCCACCTTGGTAGCTGGCTTGCAATAATGCTAAGGCTTCTTTAGCTGTTCGCCTCGCTTCAGATTGCGCTTGCAATGCATCTGCATCATTCTTAAGTGCATTCAGGTTGTCAGCGACTTGTGCAAAAGCACTGAGCACAATTTGTCGATAGTTTGCCTGTGATTGTTGGTAGGCATCAATAGTGGCTTGACGAGCATATTTTAAACTACCACCCCGAAACAATGGAATTGTAACTGCCGGGCCAACGCTCCAGAACCTTCCAGCCACTTCGCCTAAATTGCTGAAGCTATTACCAGCAACGCCATAAGTTGCGCTTAAACTAAAGCTGGGAAACATTGCGGCAGTGACTACCCCAATATCTGCGCTAGCCACATGCAGTTGAGATTCTGCCGCAAGAATATCTGGGCGTTGATGCACCAAGTCAGATGGAAGGCTTAATGGCAAGTTAAGTGGTAGTGAAATGCCTGTGAGCTCAATATCTGGTAGAAAAACTTTGGAAGGCTCAACGCCCTCTAAGGTCGCAAGCAAATGTTCTGCCTGACTTAGTCTCTGCCGCAAGGGGGCCAAGGAGGCCTGATTACTTGCGATCAGGCTACGAATGCTTAAATTGCTTGCGTAATCTACTGTACCTGCATCAAATTGAGCTTGTGAGGCATGAAGTTGTTGATTCTCTAATAGTATTAATTGCTCAGTCGATTTAATTTGTGCAGCGTATGCCGCACGCGCAATACATGTGTTGACGACATTTGCAGACAATGTTACATAAGCCGCTTTATTCATGTAATTCTGATAATCTGATTGAGCCCTTAGACCCTCCACGGTTCGGCGTTCACCTCCAAATATATCGAAAATATAGCTGATAGTGCCACTTGCTGTCACGACGTTGAAAATGCTGTTTGGATTTGATAAACCTTTCTGTACAGGCGAACTTCTGGTTCGATAAGCATCAACACCTGCATTCACTTGCGGATAAAAAACACCGTAACCAGCGCGAAGGTTATCCTGACTCTGACGCAGGGCTGCCTCGGACGCTTGAAGACTTGGATTGTTATTAATGGCCTGAGCAACGATGGTATCTAGTTGTGCTGATTTGAAAAGCCGCCACCAATCAGAAGGAATAGCAGCGCCAAGCGTAAAACTTTGTTTTTGGCCTTCTGCAACCGCGGTGACCAAGGACTCCTGAATATAGCGATTCGAATCAGATGGCGTAGGACGAACGAAATCCGGACCTACTGTACAAGCGCTAAGAAAACTCAAAGTAAAAAAAACAAGATATGCAACACCAGATTTGAGTGATCTAGCTTTAGATATTGTGCAACTAATGAAATGCATATTTTTTATCAAGGCAATCACTGCGCCCCAATATAAACATCAACTAATTGACCTGGGTAAATCCTTGAAAGGTTCTTCTTCTTGAATCTAAAAATGACAGGTAGCACACGTAAATCTACTTTCTCCTGCCGTTGATTAGATAGCTCTATTTTTGGAGACACATAAGGCTGCACTCGAACAAATTCAAGCGGTACTTTAATATCAGTACCGCGAATAGATAATTGTGCGCGTATATGCTCTGGTGTGGGAAGACGTGAAATAAGAATTTCATCGACATAACAGCGCACTGCCAGACTTTCCTGTTTTCCACCCATAACAATCAATGGGTCAACACCTTGCGTATAAGAATTATAAGCGCCTTGTGATGAGACATAGCTACCAGTAGCAGCATTAATTGCTAGGACAATCCCATCTGCCCTTGATTTTACATCATACTTTTGTAATAAGGCTTTTGCTGCATTGTACGTTTGCGTAAGTGCATCGTACTGCCTTTCTTGATTCGTGATTGCGTAACTCCATGCACCAGCTTTGGTAAGATCATACTGCTTACGAGCCACATCCAAAGCGGCAGTGGCTTGATTAAAAGTGTTCTCTGCAGTGTCTAAAACATCCTTACTAATCGACTTAGAATCAATGTCGTAGGATGTGCGTCGCTTAATGTATTGATCACGAGCAATTTTTAATGTTGATTCAGCTAAGTCAACTTGTGATTTAGCAATTGCTAGTGTTTCTTTTCTAGGCTCTGATTTAAGCTCGTTTAATAAA
Organism: uncultured Pseudomonadota bacterium; assembly: GCA_903926935.1. Lineage (GTDB taxonomy): Bacteria > Pseudomonadota > Gammaproteobacteria > Burkholderiales > Methylophilaceae > Methylotenera. The sequence continues at coordinate 14,186 of CAIYLB010000084.1, read as the reverse complement.
GCTAACGCTGCTTCAGACTGGGATTTTAGCTGCTCTGTGGTTGCTTGTTGCACAGAATTTTCAATGGTTAATAACGTGGCTCCTGCAGGCACTAATTCACCTTCATGCACAAGTAATTTTGTAATCTGCCCAGAAACCTCAGGATAAATATTGATGTTGGAGCCGCCTAATTGCTCACTTTCAATAATTCCATTTACGTATATTGCATTCTGATATGGGCTACTAACAGGCTTAAAAACAGGAGCGTCAGGCTTTCTTTCTATTCTGAAAAAATAGGCGCTAATCAATCCAGCCAAGAGCCCTATAATCGAGACTAAAATTATGATTTTGTTCCTCATTCGTTAGCTTCTTTCAATCCAATGATTTGGCCATCTTCCATATGAATAATTCGGTCCGCATACTCGTTAATACGGGAGTCATGAGTGACAATTAGGATGCAACGATTATCGTTCAGTATATTTTCCTTCACGAAAGCAATAATCATTCTGCCTGTGTCACCATCAAGAGAGGCTGTTGGTTCATCTAGAATAAGTATTTCCGGCTTACTAATGATTGCACGAGCTATCGCCACGCGTTGCTGTTCGCCGCCAGATAGCTTTACTGGTAAAGTTTCTCCTCGGTTTTTAAGTCCAACAATATCAAGATATTTTTTTGCCTCGACAATAGATTCATCCCAGTTATTTTTTTTAAGTATCAATGGGATCGCGACGTTTTCCGCTGTGGTTAACCGTGGAAATAAATGGTAGTCCTGAAAAACAAATCCAATTGTGTTTAGACGAAAATCAGCTAATTCATCACTATTTAATGTCCATATATTCTGACCATTGACCATCACAGTGCCGATATTGGGACGCAAAATACCAGAAAGCATACTTAATAGTGTAGTCTTACCGCTGCCAGATGGACCAACAATGAACACCATTTCTCCAAAGTAAGCATCTAAGTTAGCTCCTTTAACAGCATAAGTCTTCGTATCACCTTCGCCAAACCATTTCACTAATCCCACTGCAGATATTGCTACATTTGCCATAATTTAAACTTTGCGTTTAATTGCATCTTAGCGTCTCAATGAAATTAATTATTACAACAACATCCAGTGTATCTCTGTGAATTCTAATTCTATTGATATATATCAATTATTCATGTACTAAATCTGTTCAATCTGATTGGTTTTGTGAACTTATAAATCCAGCGTCTGCTTTAGGCCATTTTCATTTAGATTATTGTTGTAGGCCGATTGTAAGCCGATACTTTATAGTCTTGTATGTGCGCTTCGATCATAGACCTACTTATGTGGTTGTTTTGTTATTTTATTAGCAGTTATCTTCTTACTAATTTCTTTTATAGGTTTAGTTGAGTTTAATAATTATTTTTTCTAATCGTGTTTATTTGTTGATGTAGTAATTAAATTTCCAATTCTGATTGAAAGTTAATTTCAATTCCGTTGAGTATCTTAAACTGTTGGCTCTGAATTAGAAAATCGTTACATTTAATATGATTAGGTGACAGTTAAAATCCTTGATTTTCCCTGTTCCAAAATTGTCGGTTTTAACTAATATGAAGTGTTATTGGGTAGAGCGGGGTATTTTGTTGGGTTTATGATTCAATCTAATCTAGATGCCCTATAAATTTCGCCGTTAACAGGGAAAGACAACGTTGCCATAGACTCACTAATCCTCCATAAATACATAAGTTCTTGACTTGTAATATTTTCTTGGAAAATCCACCGCCAGTGGTGGGGCCTTACATTTATACTTTCTCTAAAGTCCATGAAATACTTCTTTTCCGCTAATTTTATCTTTATTCTCTGCAGCCCAATTTGATAGTCCTTGGTCTTTATATATTGATATTAATTAGCGGGTATTAATACTTTTATCTTAAAATTTTAATGATGCCATATCAATCACAAATCGATACTTAACATCACTTTTAAGCATGCGTTCATATGCCTCATTGATTTCCTGAATCTTAATCACTTCAACGTCTGAAGTGATGCCATGTTCTCCACAAAAGTCGAGCATCTCCTGAGTTTCGGCAATTCCGCCAATAATCGAGCCCGCAACAGCCTTTCTTCCTGATATTAATTGTACTGAATTCAATGCAGGCTCTAGAGCTCCTAAATATCCAACTAACACTAATGTACCATTCAGAGTAAGCGTAGGTATGTATGGATTTAGGTCATGCATATAAGGTACCGTATCAATGATGAGGTCAAACTTACCTTTAACTGATGCCATTTGCACCTCATCAGTCGATAGTACGATTTCATTAGCCCCTAGTCGACGTGCATCATCTTCTTTGCCGATTGAACGTGTAAACAATGTCACATGTGCGCCAAGCGCTTTTGCAAGCTTAAGTCCCATATGACCTAAACCACCAAGACCAATAACAGCGACTTTACTATCTTTACCAACATTCCAATGTCGTAACGGTGACCATGTTGTAATTCCTGCACATAACAACGGGGCTACACCTTCAAGTTTGAGGCCTTCTGGAATCCTGAGTACGAATTTGTCAGATACAACGATGCGCTCAGAGTAGCCACCTAATGTAGGTAACTTATCATGTCGATCAATATCGTTATATGTCATGGTATTTTGATTTTCACAGTATTGCTCAAGACCTTGCTCACATGCAGCACAATGCTGACAGGAGTCAACCATGCATCCTACGCCAACGGTTTCGCCTGCTTTGAATTTAGTAACGGCAGATCCAACGCTAATGACGCGGCCAATAATTTCATGCCCAGGGACCATTGGGTAGGCACTATTCCCCCAGTCATTACGAGCTTGATGTAAATCTGAATGACATACTCCGCAGTAAAGAATCTCAATAACCACATCATTTTTGCGCGGGTCACGTCTTTGAAATTGAAAGGGTACTACTGCAGTTGTTGCAGAGTGAGTTGCGTATCCAAGTATGTTTTTAGCCATAGATAACTCCTAAATTGATAAATCTTAAATTGATTTGTAGCGCGTCAACTATCTTGTCTAGTTCAGCGACAATTATCTTGTCAACTTACTAGTGATATTCATTGCAACAGAAAAATTTATATCATATTTTTATTTATGATTATTTAGCTAATTAGCATGAATATATTAATTAAGTACATTACGGATTTCTCTCTTGCAAGTACCATCTTAAATTGCGTGATTATAAACACGCATATAAGTTATTTAACTTTAATCCGCATATCATTTTTAATGGACTTTACACCGGCAACATTGTTTGCAACTTCTGTAGCTTTTGTAATATCTGCTTCAGAACTTACGAAGCCACTTAACTGCACTACACCTTTGAAAGTTTCTACATTAACTTCTGCAGATTTTAACGATGGTTCATTTAATACAGCTGCTTTGACCTTTGTTGTAATAACACTGTCATCAATGTATTCCCCAGTAGCTTGATGTGTTGATGTTGATGCACATCCAAGTATTGTTATAAATGTAATTGCTAAGATGATTGACGATAGATATTTAAATTGTTTCATAGTTGCATCCCTTATAGATTTAAAATAAAACAGGTAATAAAGCCTTAGTTAGTAAGGCAATCATGTGCTAATTTTAAAATCTTCTCCGTACGCTAACGAACACAGTAGAGATATTTTTTAATGAAAGTGTCTGTGAATTTTTGGTATATAAAAATGCTTTCATTGATTTTTTATATGAATTAACTAGTAATATTTAGCATAATTAATCATGATTCATAATTTAGAATAGCCTTTAGGTAAAAATTGAATACAGCCAGCGCAACATCTCCAAGAGATTTCCGCCAAACCTTGTTGGCCATGCTAGGGCTTTGTTTCGTGCTTATAATGGTCGCACTTGACCAAACTGTGGTCGGCACAGCACTACCTACAGTAGTAGCAGAGCTAAAAGGGTTTGAGTTATATGCTTGGGTAGGGACAGCTTACCTTTTGACGTCAGTCATAGTTGTTCCTATTTTCGGCAAGCTTGGTGATGAACACGGCCGTAAACGATTTGTAGTCGTAGCAATCATTATCTTCACCTTGGCCTCGATATTTTGTGGCTTGGCTCAAAGTATGCTGCAACTTGTCCTAGCTCGGACATTACAAGGCATAGGTGGTGGCATGTTAATAGCCACATCGTTTGCCTGTATCCCTGATTTATTTCCAGAAACCCTTGAGCGCTTAAGATGGCAAGTGTTGTTTAGCACTGCTTTTGGTTTAGCAAATGCTTTCGGGCCATCTTTGGGCGGTTATCTAGCTGAGTATTGGGGGTGGCGCTGGGTATTTTTCGTCAACTTACCGATAGGGATACTTAGCTTAGGATTCGTCTGGTATTTTCTACCTAATATTCGTCATTCTGCACAAGCTCCTACTCGATTAGACTGGTTTGGTGCATTTCTTATTGCTTTAAGCCTCGGTTGCTTACAACTGTTCGTAGAATGGTTGCCACAAAATAAATCATTATTGCTTTTGCTCGTTGTAGGTCTAGTCGGCACCATATCTAGCATCACTTTAATTTGGTGGGAACGGCGTTGCGAAAACCCTATTTTACCTTTTGATATGTTTAAAAATAGAATAATTGGCCCAGTACTTATGTTATCGATGATTATGGGATTTTGTTTATTCTCGATTATGTACTATGCACCATTGTTGTTTCAGGGAGGTTTTAAACTTTCACCAAATGAGGCAGGCATGCTAATTACGCCACTTGCTGTTTCCATAACGATTGGCAGTATTATTAACGGCCGCATCATGATTAAGCTAAGATCGCCAAAAATAGTTTTATATAGTGGAGTTATTTTTTTCCTGCTTTCTGCAATAACGATGACTCAAACGACATCCCACACGCCACATGCATTAGTCAGCATTGCCATGGCATTTGGAGGATTAGGAATAGGTCTATTACTTCCTAATCTTACGTTAATAGTGCAGGCGAATACTTTTCGGAAACAATTAGGCGTCGCAACAGCCATGCTGCAATCAACTCGTATGGTTGGTAGCATGCTTGGAACCGCAATAATAGGCTCGCTGATTTCAAACCAATATACTTCTAAAGTGAACAGTATGCTCGCCGAGAATCATGCTTCTCAATTAGCACATTGGCTAGATAATCCTGAAATATTATTTAGCAATGAACTTAGGCAAAATTTTTTAAACTGGGCGCCTCAGTTTGAGAAGCAATCAATCATTTATTTAGATGGGGCGCAACATGCGTTGATTGAATCGGTGCATGAAAGTCAATGGTTAATAGCGGTCATTACCATTGTTGCATTCTGGGTAGTATCCAGAATACCGTCTGTAAATATTTATAACCATCTGAAAGAGTAAAAAATTACGTGTATGTATGCCTTAAGTTATTTGGCAGCAATGGTTTGACTGTAAGCACATGAGCCCCTATGGCTGGAAATATGCTTAGGGAATAGTAGTCATCTAGTGAAATTAAGTAAACATCTAAGATAGTTTGACTACATTAAATGTAACTTTGTAGTTAACCATCACCTAAGTTGATATTTCAGCCTAACGTTCTTAAATGCAAATGCAAATGCAAATTCTGTCTCTCTAGGCCATTATTTTAATGTTAACGCCAGTCGTTTAGCGAGCTTACCAACATAGCTTGTCGAGCAAGATGGTCAGATGATTCACATCTTCACTGGTGAGAGAGCTATTCACCCAGTCCCTAAGCCCGTCATTTAGCTCATGCATAGTTTTGTTCAGTATATGTATACTTTTTTCTGTGAGTGTAGCTGGCTTGATTCGGCGGTCATTTTCATAAGTCGTGCGTGAAATCAGGCCCCTGTTTTCCAGTTCTATGAGTATTTTGGTGAGTCCGCCGGAGGTGATCAGCATGGCATGCTGGATTTCTGATGGCGTTAATGAGTATGGCAGTGGCGAGCGCCGCAGGGTAGCCAATACGTCGAATTCGACCACACTGAGTTCGTTCGCGGCAATGATGTCCGTGGCGCGACCGTGTTGCGCTAGGTGCGCATGAAGCAGCGTAATACGCAGCGGTAATAACTGTGCATCATAAGACTCCGGCCAGTTTGTTCTTTGGGCCTTCAAAAAGGAATTGATCTTATCGGTCATAACTGCTTGGATAAATCCACAAATAATAAAGAGGTATTATTATCTTGCAAGAAAGATAATTTTGCAATAAAATCTTCCAAGAAAGATAATTTTGCTTCATAGTTTTTCCTATAATAAAAAGAGCAAATCCGGGTTTCAGGTTTAATCCGGTTTATGGCCCCTGTCTGAATCGAGCTTAAACCACTATAACAAGGATTGAATATGTCAAAGCTATTTGGCTTTACTTTAATAACAGTTTTTTTTCTGGCTGGATGCGGCAAAAGCGGCCCTGAGGCTAACGCCAGCGCAAAACCTCTTGCGGTAACCGTGGTAAAGGTGAAAGCGGAGAATGTGCCGACGGTGGAGGAGCTGCCTGGGCGCACATCACCTTACCTAATCGCCGAAGTGCGGCCACAGGTTAATGGCATTATCTTGCAACGTCCATTCAAGGAAGGCACCGAGGTGAAAGCCGGTCAGTTACTTTACCAGATCGACCCTGCTACTTATCAGGCTGCATATAACTCAGCGAAAGCCAACCTCGCACGTGCTGAAGCTAGCCTTAATTCCTCGCGCTTAAAAGCCGAACGTTACACTGAGCTGGTTAAAATTGAGGCTGTGAGTAAGCAGGCTAATGATGAGGCCGATGCTGCGCTCAAGCAAATAGAGGCTGATGTTGCCTCAGCTAAGGCAGCGCTAGACCGTGCCAGAATTGATCTTGACTACACTAAAGTTAGTGCACCTATTTCTGGTCGTATCGGCCGTTCAGCGGTTACCCCCGGTGCGTTGGTGACCGCAAATCAAGCCGGTGCCCTTGCTACTGTACAGCAACTCGATCCAATTTATGTCGATGTAACGCAGTCTAGCAGCGACATGATGCGTATGAAGCGTGATCTTGCGCAGGGTAAGCTCAAGCATGTCAGCGGAGATTCAGTAAGTGTACAGTTGGTGCTTGAAGATGGCACGGTCTACGCTAAAGAGGGCAAACTTGCTTTCTCGGAAGTGTCGGTTGATCAAGGTACTGGTAGTGTGACTTTGAGGGCAGTGTTTCCAAATGCCGAGCGCGTGTTATTGCCCGGCATGTATGTGCGTGCGCGCATGACTCAAGGCGTAAAAAGTGGTGCAATTTTAGTGCCACATTTAGCAGTGAGTCGTACCCCGCTAGGGGGGGCAGTGGTGATGGTGGTCAATGCAGATAATAAAGTTGAGTCACGTACCGTAAAAACCGCACAATCCATTGGCGATAAGTGGGTGGTGATCGAAGGTCTCAGCACCGGCGATAGCGTGATTACCGAAGGTCTGCAAAAAGTGCAACCTGACATGCTAGTCACGCCACAAGAAGCGGTTATAAAAGAAGCCAGTCAAGAACCCATCACTAAAAAAACAGCGGCTCCAGCCGCAACTAAGTAAGGTAGCAGCATATGGCTAGATTTTTTATTGATCGTCCCATTTTTGCTTGGGTAGTCGCCATCGTCATTATGTTAGCAGGCGCTTTGTCAATCATGGCATTGCCCGTCTCGCAGTACCCAGCAATTGCGCCACCACAAGTCGCCATCAATGCAACTTACCCTGGTGCTTCTGCAAAAACAGTAGAAGACGCTGTCACCCAAGTCATTGAGCAAAAAATGAGCGGAATCGACGGTTTGCTCTACATGATGTCAACCAGTGACGCTTATGGTCGCGTTACCATCACGTTGACATTTAAAGCGGGTACCAATCCAGATATTGCACAGGTACAGGTACAGAATAAATTACAGGGTGCGCTGCCGTTATTGCCGCAAGAAGTACAGCAATTGGGTGTGAGCGTGGTTAAATCAGCACGTAACTTTTTGATGGTGTTTGGTTTTATGTCTGAAGACGGCAAACTTACTGCCAGTGATCTGTCTGACTTTTTGGTGTCAAAAGTGCAAGATCCTTTATCACGTGTAAGTGGCGTCGGTGAAGTACAGGTGTTTGGAACGCAATATGCCATGCGCGTGTGGATGGACCCAACCAAGCTCAATAATTACAAACTGACCGCGAGCGATATTAAGGCCGCAATTACCGCACAAAATACACAGGTAACCGCCGGGCAGCTAGGTGGAACACCAGCATTGCCGGGACAGGGATTCTCTGCCACGGTAACGGCGCAAAGTCGTCTACAAACGGCTGAACAATTCGAGGCAATCCTGCTACGTAGCTCTGCACAAGGCGGTGAAGTGCATTTGACCGATGTTGCGCGGGTTGAGATTGGTGCGGAAAATTACGGCACGATTGCGCGTTATAATGGCAAGCCAGCCTCTGGTATTGGTATTAAGCTCGCTGCTGGCGCTAATGCCCTAGATACCGCGACCGCGGTAAGGGCGAAAATTAAGGAGTTAGAGCCTTATTTTCCCGCCGGTGCAAAGGCGGTTGTGCCTTACGACACAACACCAGTTGTAAAGCTATCAATTGAGGGCGTGTTGCATACGCTGATTGAAGCGATGATCTTGGTGTTTTTGGTGATGTATCTGTTTTTGCAGAATTTTAGGGCAACTCTGATTCCAACTATTGCCGTACCGGTGGTGCTGCTGGGTACTTTTGGGGTAATGGCCGCATTTGGTTTCTCAATTAACACCCTTACCATGTTCGGTCTGGTACTAGCGATTGGTCTATTAGTAGATGATGCGATTGTTGTGGTAGAAAACGTCGAGCGAGTGATGACCGAAGAAGGTCTCTCGCCAGCTGAAGCCACGAAAAAGTCCATGGATCAGATTACAGGCGCGTTAGTAGGCATTGGTATGGTGTTGTCAGCGGTGTTTATACCGATGGCCTTCTTTGGTGGATCTACCGGCGTAATTTACCGTCAGTTCTCGATTACCATTGTTGCGGCTATGACGCTGTCAGTGCTTGTGGCTATTGTGTTTACTCCGGCCTTATGTGCCACCATGTTGAAACCAGTAGAAAAAGGACAGGCACATAGCTCTAAAAGTATACTAGGCCGCTTTTTTGGTTGGTTCAATCATATGTTTGATCGCAATACTAAACGCTACGAAAGTGCTGTAGGCGGCATATTAAAACGGAGCTTACGCTTTGTTATCATTTATCTGATCATCGTTGTCGTGCTCGGTGTGCTGTTCGTGCGTATGCCAACCTCGTTTCTTCCGGATGAAGATCAGGGGGTTATTTTCAATCAAATTATGCTACCAGCAGGAGCTACGCAGGAGCGCACCATCGCCGTATTAGATAAAGTAGAGCAACATTTTTTGCAAAATGAAAAAGATACGGTTAAAGCCGTGTTTACTGTAGCCGGCTTCAGCTTCGGCGGCAATGGTCAAAATATGGGTATCGGCTTTATTAACTTCAAAGACTGGAGCGAACGAACCAAACCGGGCATGGATGTGAAATCTGTAGCTGACCGAGCAATGGCGGCTTTTGCCAAAATACCAGAAGCGATGGTGTTTGCTTTTGTACCACCAGCGGTGCTGGAGCTAGGTACATCCAACGGTTTTAACGTGATGTTGCAAGATCAAGGCGCGAAGGGGCATGATGCATTAATTGCGGCACGTAACCAGTTTTTAGGCATGGCCGCTAAGGATAAGCGTCTAGTTGGGGTGCGCCCTAACGGTATGGACGATACGCCGGAATATAGTCTAGATATTGATCATGCCAAAGCCGGTGCACTTGGTGTTACGGTAGCCGATATTAATGACACTTTGTCCACCGCTTGGGGTAGTAGCTATGTCAACGACTTTCTTGATCGAGGCAGGGTGAAAAAAGTCTATCTGCAGGGTGATGCACATGCGCGTATGACGCCTGCAGATCTTGACAAATGGTTTGTGCGTAATAATCAAGGACAGATGGTGCCATTCTCTGCTTTTGCGACATCACACTGGACTTATGGCTCGCCGCGTCTAGAGCGCTACAACGGCCAGCCGTCGGTAGAATTGCAAGGCCAGGCTGCGGACGGCTACTCTTCAGGTGAGGCGATGAAGGCGGTAGAAGAAATTATGGGCAAGTTACCTTCAGGCTTTGGCTTTCAATGGTCGGGGGCTTCCTATGAAGAAGCGAGCAGTGGCTCACAGGCCCCAGCTTTATTTGCATTATCACTGCTTGTTGTGTTTCTCTGCCTAGCTGCATTGTATGAAAGCTGGACCGTGCCTTTTGCAGTGTTGCTGGTAGTACCACTAGGGATACTCGGCGCGCTACTGGCCACCACTGGACGCGGTATGTCGAACGATATTTACTTTCAGGTGGGGCTGCTTGCCACCATCGGACTATCATCGAAGAACGCGATTCTGATTGTGGAGTTTGCTAAATCGGAAATGGAAGGCGGTAAGGATCTAATCACAGCTACACTTGATGCCGTGCGTATGCGTCTGCGGCCAATATTAATGACCTCATTCGCTTTTGGTTTTGGTGTGCTACCCTTGGCCCTTTCTAGCGGCGCTGGGTCTGGTAGCCAGAATGCCATTGGTACCGGCGTACTTGGCGGTACGATAGCGGCCACGGCTCTCGGTATCTTCTTTATTCCATTGTTCTATGTTTTGGTTGAACGAGTATTTAATCGCATGCCAAAAGCTGATGCAGAGGCCGAGACGATTAAGACGAAAAAGGAAGACACACATGACTAAACTTAAAATTCTGGGTATTCTGCTGGCGCTTACCATAACTAGCGCCTGTAGCATGATTCCTGAATACTTCAGGCCAGCTTCGCCGGTGCCGGCAACGATAGCACCGGTCGATGGTAACGCCGTTGGCTCCGAGGTAACGCTCGACAGCATGCCGTGGCGCGAATATTTTGCCGATGCACAGCTACGCGAGGTGATTGCGCTAGCGCTAGAAAATAATCGCGATCTGCGTGTAGCCGCACTCAATATTGAGAAGGCGCGTGCGCAGTATCGCATTCAACGTGCAGACCTATTCCCAAGTGTAGGCCTCAGCGCGAGCGGGACGGCCCAGCGTGTGCCAGGCGATATCTCGATTGGTGGCAGCGCCATTACTACACATCAGTATGGTGCCAATATAGGTTTCACTGCTTATGAATTAGATTTCTTCGGTCGTATTCGCAGTCTCAATGCGCAGGCGCTTGAGCTATACCTAGGTACCGAAGAAGCTAAGCGTAGCGCACATATCAGTCTAGTTTCTGAAGTGGCCAACGCATGGTTAATGCTGGCAGCAGAACGTGAGCGTCTAGCATTGGGACGTAGCACTTATGACACGCGGATAAAATCCCTTGAGCTGATTCGGCGCAGTCTTGAAGTTGGTGCAGGCTCGGCGTTAGATGTACGTCAAGCCGAAACGTTGATGCAAACTGCACGTGCCGACGTGGCAAGCTTTTCAGCGCTTGTTGTGCAAGACGAGAACGCGTTGACACTGATCGTTGGCGCACCCGTGCCGGCGAATTTACTGCCAGCCACGATGACTAGTGCCGTTAGTGCGGTTGGTGAAATCCCTGCCGGTGTGTCTTCTGAAGTGTTGATGCGTAGGCCAGATATTTTGCAAGCAGAACGCGCTTTACGTGCCACTAATGCCAGTATCGGTGCAGCGCGTGCGGCTTTCTTCCCGACCATTTCGTTGACAACTAGCGTTGGTACAGCTAGCAATAGCCTTGGAGGTTTGTTTGACAGTGGATCAGGTGCATGGAGTTTTATCCCACTGGTTAGATTGCCGATATTTGATGCGGGTCGACTTTCGGCAAGTCTAGAATCTACTAAGGTGCAACGTGAAATCAATGTTGCGCAGTATGAAAAATCCATACAAAGTGCTTTCCGCGAAGTGGCCGATGCGTTTGCTGAACGATTGACACTTAATGAGCAGCTTGATGCCAGGCAGAAGCTGGTTGAGGCGGCTTCGGGTAGTTTTAGTTTGTCAGAAGCCCGCTACAAGGAAGGTATTGATAATTACCTTGGTTTGTTGGACTCACAGCGTTCGCTATATTTGGCTGAACAGGAATTGATCAACATCCGTTTAGTAGATTCTACCAATCGCGTCGCACTTTATAAGGTGCTGGGTGGTGGGTGGAAATAAATGTCAGAATTGACTGACGTTAGCTTCGCATTAAAATAGTGAGATTGCAGCGAAAACTTGCTAGAAAATAATAGACGCCACAGAATATGTATTTTCACTAATGGCTGTTAGCAATAGCACTCTTATCAATAGGATGCATAGCGTGTGTTTGTTAGGTATTGCCAAGAATGCTATATGCGGCCAATTTAGCGCTTTACTAGACAACTTTTTATTAACAAACTTCTATAACAAAGTTACTTGGATTAAATCCCTATGAGTCAATTATTTCAGCCATTCTCAATCGGCCCATTAACACTACAAAATAGAATAGTTATTGCTCCCATGTGCCAATATTCGGCTCAGGATGGTATGGCCACTGACTGGCATCTTATTCATCTTGGTAACCTAGCGTTTTCAGGTGCTGGACTTTTGACGATCGAAGCCACAGCAGTAGAACCTGTAGGCAGGATCACATCTGCCGATCTAGGACTTTGGTCAGATGAGACTGAGTGTGCATTAAATAAAGTTTTAAAATCCATTCGTCAATATTCGTCTATGCCAATTTCAATTCAATTAGCTCACGCAGGAAGAAAAGCTTCAAGCGAACTCCCTTGGAAAGGTGGTCAATTACTTACTATTGAAAATGGGGGATGGGAAACCGTGGCTCCTTCAGCGATCTCTTTTAATGATTCCGATAGGTTGCCAACGACTCTTAGCATCGAGGATCTCAATCGAATTAGAGAGTGCTTTGTTGCCTCCGCTAAAAGAGCTGTCAATATAGGCATCGATGCAATTGAAGTACATAGTGCTCACGGTTATTTACTGCACGAGTTTTTGTCACCACTATCTAATCTAAGATCAGACCAATATGGGGGCTCTCTTGAAAATAGAATGCGCTTCCCATTAGAAGTCTTTGAAGCTATCAGAAAAAATATCCCTAATAATTTTCCATTAGGGATAAGAATCTCCGCAACTGACTGGGTTGAAGATGGCTGGGATGTCAGCCAGAGTATCGCGTTTACAAAAGCTTTAGAGCAATTAAACTGCCACTTCATTCATGTTTCGAGTGGCGGCTTATCGCCCAAACAAATTATTCCCAATGAACCCAACTACCAAGTTGGTTTTGCAGAAAGTATTCGTAAAAATACAAAAATACCGGTTATTGCAGTTGGGCTCATTACCGACCCAAATCAAGCAGAGAAAATTTTGCAGGAAGGCAGAGCTGATCTTATTGCCTTGGCTAGAGGCGTGCTATATGACCCAAGGTGGCCTTGGCATGCTGCGGTACATTTAAATGCTAGCGTCGATGCCCCTCCGCAATATTGGCGTTCCCAACCTAGTGGGCATCACAGTTTATTTAAAAAGACTATTGGGTGATTTCTAATGGCTCAGCCTGACTCGACTCAACAGGATAATCATGCCTTTATTGGTAGATCTCTCTTGTAGCAGAGAAACGCGATGCTGCCTTGGGCTATCGACATCGCCTGCAAGACTATGTTGTTTCTTAAAGGAGGTTACATAGCAGCGAAGCCTCGCCATCTTCTATGGTTCAGATTAACTCTAGGGCTTTTTCTTTTTTACTTTCGCCGCGCGCCATGAAGTATTTCTTTCTTCATTCATTTTATTCTTATACTCTGTGACTGTGATATGAGTTAACTTGACTAATGGACACCCAACTATGCGATTCATGAAATATTTGAAAAGGAAGGTATTGAATTTGCATATCCTACACAAACAATTATTATGCCTAAAAATCATTAACTTTATCCTATAAATTCACATTGAATTATAATTTTTGGTCAACAAAAGTTCTTCTATAGAAGTTGGGGTTGTATTTGTATTGGAACACTTTTGTACAGAGTATTCCTAACTATACTATTTGAAAAAATTTAAAGTTATCAGACTTAGCCTGAATGCCAAGTGAACCATTAACCAGCAGGAATATTATTCTTATGTGACCTAACGAACAGATTCAATCTTAGTAAATCGGGATACTTGTATTCAAATATTTATTTACATAAGGAATTGACATGTCCGAAATTATTATGAAAGCTCTGGTCTTTGTTGGACTTCCCCCGATTTAGTAGACAGTTGATAATGTCCGAACTTACTAAAAGGAAGTTAAATGAAAGGCATCAGATATACGGACGAGTTTAAGGCAGAAGCGCTTAAACAAATGACAAAACGAGGT
>CAIYLB010000083.1 GCA_903926935.1 uncultured Pseudomonadota bacterium | reverse complement strand
TGGTTAATACTCATTAACTGAGCAACTTACTATTTTAGCGATCTCAGTGCATGGGCTTTTTTATATCACGCGTTATAATGCCGCATGGCTAAAAAACTCCCCTTAGAACGAATCATCCACAACCAAGGCTTTGGCGCACGTAAATTATGCAGGCTTATGGTTTGGAACAATGAAATCACCGTTAATGGCGCACCCTGCGACGACCCACATGCCGAGTTTGATTTAGAAAACTTACTCTATACCGTGCGCGGTGAAGAGTGGAGTTATCTTGAAAAATCGTATTTGATGTTAAATAAACCTAGTGATTACGAGTGCTCGCACAAAACCCAGCATCACCCTACCGTTTACAGCTTGCTGCCACATCCACTAGTAGTAAGAGACGTGCAATGCATAGGTCGCCTAGATGAAGATACCACTGGCTTAATATTGATGTCAGACGATGGGCAATTTATCCATCGCATGAGCTCGCCTAAACATAAAGTGCCGAAAAAGTACGAAGTGACTTGCAAGCATGCTGTCGATGACGAGCAAATTGCCCATATTTTAAAAGGCGTGCAATTAATCGACGAAGATGCGCCAATTGCCGCGCTAGCTTGCACGCGCGTCAACGAACATACGCTACACATGACGCTCACCGAAGGCAAATATCATCAAGTAAAACGTATGATTGCAGCTATCAGCAATCGTGTGGAAGGCTTAAAACGCATACAAATTGGTGAATTAAAATTACCGGATGATTTAGAAGTGGGTGACTGGCGCTGGCTAACGGCGAGCGATATGGCAAAGCTTGGCGTTGTTTAATTAGTGTTATTTAAAATGCACTAATCAGACTTGCAGATGACTAAAGCTTATTAAAATCAGGAACACCATCAAATGCGTAATTTTTTTATAGGTCTTTTGCCGCTGTTCTTTTCAGCCTGCATGGGCGTACCAGACAATGTAAAAGTAATCGCTAGCGTAGATGCTAATCAATATTTAGGCACTTGGTATGAAATTGCGCGTTTAGACCACTCGTTTGAACGTGATTTAGAGAAAGTCACGGCAAACTATAGCCTGCGTGATGATGGCGGCATTAAAGTCATCAATAAAGGTTTCAATAGCCAAACCAAGGTATGGAAAGAAGCCGAAGGTAAAGCTTACTTTGTTGACCCACCAAACCCCGACAAAACCAACACTGGCAAGCTTAAAGTATCTTTCTTTGGCCCGTTTTACGGCGCTTACAATATTATCGCGCTGGATAAACCTTATTACAATTACGTGATGTTATGTGGGCCAGATAAATCGTACTTTTGGATATTGTCGCGCACACCGCAATTGCCTTATCCAATTAAACAAGAACTCATCAGCCAAGCCAAAGCATTGGGTTTTGCAACTGATAAATTGATTTATGTAGATCAATCAGCAGAGGCGGTTAACTATGAATCAGGCCGCCACATGAAACATTAGGCGGCCCTTGCGTTGCTTGCCTAAATAATTACAGTTTCCAACCGTAAGCGACGCCTAAGGAATCCTGATACATTTTTAGATTCGCTTCACCGCCACCAAATCCAGCAGGTACAGAACCGCTACCATTCACACTATTTTCAAACGCATGCATATAAGCCAAAGATAACTCTGCTTTATTTTCTAACAGCCAAGTAGTCCCTAAAGTTAAGTGATCTTGCACTACGCCGGGCGCTAAAATATTAAACAGTGTTTCTCCCGTGCGTATAGGTTGCGTAGTAAGTGTATAGACGGGTTTCGGGAATTAATCATCACAAAGACAGCACTTACTGAATACGTGTTAATTTAAAACCAGCCTGTTTTAATCTAGCAATTAAGCCGCCAGTGCCGGCAAGGTGAGAAGCACCGACGGCGACAAATACACGTTTACTATTGGCTTCATCAACGATGCGCTGTGCCATAACAACATTTCGCTCATCGAGCAATTTCACACGCATTTTTGCCCACAAAGCTGCTGGCAACATGCCACCGGTAATTTTTTCGTCCAAGGCTGCGACCTTATCGCTATCACCAGCTAAATAAGCATTCATCAGCCGCTCAAAGTCATGCTCTTTTTGGCTAGACGTGCGCTTTAATACCGCACGTAACATGACGAGTTGTTCTTCGCGACTGAAATTATCCATCACGCCAAAATGCTCTTGTGTGTCTTCAATGCCAATGACTTCTTTGGCTGACTCTTCCGCTTTTGTCATCAATAGATTATCTTGCGCGAATGGCGTTAGAGGTTTGGGGGAGTCGAATACCACAGCTAGCAACCAAGGTTTCATATGGGTGGCAGCATCACGGTGCATTACATGAAACTCGGCTAATTCATAGAGTTTATCTAATTCTTTTGCGGTCAGTATGGTTTTCAAATCGCCGTCTGGCATCATAAAAACACTAGAGTCATTGGGCGCTAAGGTTTCCATCATAAATGCGTCTGTGGATTTTAGTGCTTCAGTCACCGCAGGAGAAAAGTCAGTCACGCGATTATCATCGGTATGAATGGTGCCAAACAGATAGTTAGTTTTGCCAGCAGGCGACTCAACCCTCCAAAACAAACCTGGTTCAGCGTAGGCATTGTTTGTGAGAAAAGCTAACAAACAAAGTGTGGTCAGACTTTTAGATGATTTTTGCAGAAACAAAGATAAAGAAAACATAGGTTACCTTTAAAAGTAAGTGTTTATAAATAGCGTAAATACTTATTTTTTAAGGGCCATATTTTCAGAGTTATCTCTCTAAAAATATGGCTAAAATCATGTTAGATAAATCATATCTAAGAATATTTACGCTTATTTTCTGACACTCGTCTTGGACGAATAGTTCTTTCCAATGGTTTACCACTTACCGTAGTCACAGGCTTGTTTGAAAGCGGCTGCCAAGCAGGAATCAAATGCTGCTTGGTATTACCAATCAGGTCTTCTCGGCCCATTTTAATTAAGGCTTCACGCAACATCGGCCAGTTATTAGGGTCGTGATAACGGATAAAAGCCTTATGCAACTTGCGCACATTACCCGCTTTTGGTATTGCCACATTTTCAGAATCAACCGTGACTTTACGTAGTGGATTTTTGCCTGAATGATACATCGCGGTGGCCATCGCCATAGGCGTAGGCGTAAACGTTTGTACTTGATCTAACTTAAAGTCATACTTTTTAAGCCATAGCGCCAAATTCAGCATGTCGTTATCCGTGGTACCAGGATGCGCGGCAATGAAGTAAGGAATCAAATATTGTTTTTTACCAGCTTCAGCACTAAATTTCTCAAACATGGCTTTAAATTCATCATAAGCGCTCATGCCCGGCTTCATCATTTTACTTAAAACGTTCTCTTCAGAATGTTCAGGGGCAATTTTCAAGTAGCCGCCCACATGGTGCTGGACTAATTCTTTGACATATTCTGGTGATTTAACGGCAAGATCGTAACGCACGCCACTACCGATTAATATTTTTTTGACACCTTTAATGGCACGCGCTTTTCGGTAAAGTTGAATCAAAGCGGTATGGTCGGTATTCAGATTTTCGCAAATACCCGGATAAACACAGCTCATTTTACGGCAAGACTTTTCAATCGCTTCGCTTTTACAAGCAATGCGATACATATTCGCCGTAGGCCCACCAAGGTCAGAAATCACGCCGGTAAAGCCTTCCACTTTATCGCGAATTTCTTCCACTTCTTTTAAAATACTGGCCTCACTACGACTTTGAATAATGCGGCCTTCATGCTCGGTAATACTACAAAACGTACAACCACCAAAGCAGCCGCGCATAATATTCACACTAAAACGTATCATCTCCCAAGCAGGAATTTTGGCGTCTTTGTACTCAGGATGCGGTTTACGCGCATACGGCATATCGTACACATAATCCATTTCTTTAGTCGTCAGCGGAATCGGCGGCGGGTTTAGCCAGACTTCACGGTCACCATGTTTTTGCACCAGCGCACGCGCATTGCCAGGGTTAGCTTCTAAATGCAGGACCCGTGAAGCATGCGCATATAGCACCGGATCTGCCGCTACAGCTTCATAATCAGGCAAGCGCACCACTTGTTTCGCTCTGTCCGCTTTAGGCTTGCGGATAATTTCTATGGCTTTTGTGCCTTCTGGTAGAACCTCTTTTTCAGTAGTCGCGCCCGGCTTATTTTCATCCGTTGCACAACTCGCGTCAGCTTTACCCATTTTCATTTCATACGGGTCAACCGGTTTATCCACCACGCCAGGACGATCTAACTTAGTACTTTCAATCTCGCTCCAACCTTCTGGAATCTTTTTGCGCAAAAAAGCCGTACCGCGAATATCTTGGATATCCGCTACTTTTTCACCTTTGGCGATACGGTGACTAATTTCCACCAAGGCACGCTCGGCGTTACCATAAAGCAAAATATCCGCTTTAGAATCCACCAAAATACTGCGGCGAACTTTATCGCTCCAATAATCGTAATGCGCAATACGGCGCAAACTGGCTTCAATACTGCCAATAATTAACGGCACGTCAGAATAGGCCTCGCGACAACG
>CAIYLB010000082.1 GCA_903926935.1 uncultured Pseudomonadota bacterium | reverse complement strand
GACTGGGCAGGCGGTAAGGTTTGGCAACTTAGTGAACCTAAAGCTACACCACAATTATTA
The DNA here is from genome assembly GCA_903926935.1 of uncultured Pseudomonadota bacterium. Taxonomy (GTDB): domain Bacteria; phylum Pseudomonadota; class Gammaproteobacteria; order Burkholderiales; family Methylophilaceae; genus Methylotenera. The sequence continues at coordinate 33,050 of CAIYLB010000082.1, read as the reverse complement.
TCGGAAGGGTACAAGTCAGCAGCAGATATTTCACTGTCGATTGATGGGAAATATATCCTGATTCCTGATATGAAAGCTGGTGAATTGGTATTTTTGCCAATTAAATAAGACGTCTCAATAAAAAGCCGGCGCATGCCGGTTTTTTATTGATTCATTTGAAAATTTATGACCCCTCGCTGGTGATGATTGTGTATAGAGTTTTGTGTAAACGTCAATTGATTACTGAAAAAATCTATCCTTACATCAAAGTAAAGTTTAGCCTAATTTTTTTAATAAAAGTGCATTATAGCGGAGTGAATTCAAGGTCTCTGCATCGCCCAATCACAATCTCCTCATTGATTTTATTAAAGCTCTTGATGACGGACAGTAATCTTTGATCATTGAGAAGTGTATCGATCTTATCTAAGCTTTGTTCTGGCGAGACGCTTGCTATACCTATCTTGTTATCCCATTCAAGGAATATGTCACTGAAATACTTTAAATCCACAATATGATTATTCATCATTACGCAGATTGCAAAGCAATTTTCCTCACGGCTTGTTGCGAACTTAACGGGGATTTTAAATTTATTTAAAGTCAGTGCAGGTAGCGAATAGTTGTTCTGAAAGAACAGCCCTAGATGGTCGCTACAATAATCTCTGTCAAATTCAAGTAAACCATTAAATCTCTTTGGACTGCTTAAGTTAAAATCTGTAAGCTGTGTCATATTTTTTATTCACCTTAACTAGCAAAAGATAGAGTAATAAATAAACTCTAATCTTTCTATAGGCATATATTGAATTGTTTGGCTTACACGAAGCTGACATTTGCCAGAAATAGTTATAATTTGTGGTGAGATAATAGATTTAACGCTTAATTTATCCCTAATAACTTTAAACTAAGAGCTTTAGCGCTCTTAATTTACTGGTTCAGCATATCGAAATGTCTCCAATTTGTCTAACGTGAATATTTTGAGTGACGAATACAGGCGTAGCCTGCTGATGGTTATCTTATTGGCTTTTTAACGCAAGAATAACCAAGTTGTAAGCACCACCCCCACAAAAACTATAAAACCGCGAAGAAGTTTTGCTGATATACGGTGTAATAAGTAATTCCCAGCGAAAGCGCCACCTATTCCACCAACGGCTAAGGCAATAGCGGCATACCAATGCACCTTATCTGAAAACATAAATAAAGTCACGGCAGATGCATTCATCGCCATGGCGAGTATGTTTTTGGTGGCGGCTGCCATGCGCACTTGTTGACCGGCAACGGTAAGTGCTGCAAGCATTAAAAAGCCAATACCACCACCAAAATAGCCACCATAGATGCCGATTAAAAATTGACCTGTTATTAGTAATCTCTTTGAAACAAAACTTGCCCCATGTAAAGGCTGTTTACGGAAGCTACCCCAAGCAAAAACTGTGGTGGCAAATAATACTAGCCAAGGTACAAGTCGAATGAAAAAAGTGGCGGGAGTGTTTAGTAGAAGTAGTCCACCTAAAATGCCTCCAAGCACACTGATAATCAATAGTCTAGTTAGGCTAACCTCACCAACGCCGCCAGCCAGCTTATGCCCCGTGAATGCTGATGTAACTTGATTGGGAAACAGTGCTATAGTTGAGGTGATATTGGCTGATAAAGGATCGAGACCTACCAGCATCAGCGCTGGAAAGGTGATGAACGAGCCACCACCTGCTAGCGTATTTTGTGTGCCAGCATAAAATCCAGCGAGACCAATTAATAAGAGTATTGTAAAATCCGGGTCGGGAAACATATTGTTAATTCATGGGAAGTGGCTCTGTTAGCAATCATCCGAGCCGATTTTTATAGGGCGTGCTGACTAATTTTTTATCGTTGTATTAAGTCATTTTAATATCAAAGATATATTTCTACTATTTTTACCTATCCAATCAGTATATTTTTAATAAGTTTTGGACTATAGCAATACACCTTATCTGAGCCTATTTTATTGTGCCGACTTAGTTCCTAGAATAAATTCATAGCATACACATTACATGCATCTAAGCAGAATATCTAAGTAGTAGATTCCTAAGCGTACTTAGTTGCTGGACTTCTGGCAGCTAATTTGTAAGTTGCTGAGTGTGAAGGCCGAATTTAATCTTGATTACTTCACATCATCCTGCGACAGGTTTAGTTAGAGTTTGCCGAAACAATACACTCGCCAAGATGTGCAAAATATTGCTTACATAATTCAGTTTGTACAATATATTTAATTCTAGTATCAATATCATCTACTCTTAAGCCAATGTAGCCTTTTTTGCGTAAGGTCTTGAGTCTTCGATGCACTGTGCTAGGTGAAATTTCAGCTGATGCATGCATGGCTTCGATAACCGTGGTCAACTTATCTAAGTGCCAAGTCGTTGCATAGTAGTTAAGCAGACGTTCCTCAACCGGATCAAGCTCAGGGAAGTTTAGCGTTCCACTTACAGCCAAAGCCGAGCTGATGTATTTAAGGAAGGTTAGGTTGTTTTGTTCAATATTTGACATATGTGTACATTATATAGACATTTTTTTTATTGATAAAGTCATGATAATCATTATTTTTAATAAATTGCTATTAATATGTTACTTAATGGTTATTTAATGTAATCATTAAATTGCAAGGCAACAGATGTAGATTAAGCAACTATATTGCTAAATATTTAAAATATCCTGCGACATCATCGATTGTTGATAAAAATAAATAACTCAAATGTCATATTTTTTAATAAAAATTTAGTAACTAAAATAGTGGTTATTACTCTATTATTTATTGATATTTACCATTTGACCATGTGAATTATGTAGTTAGCGGGTAGAATGCGAAGGCGAAGTTTGCGTGATTAAATTACGCTACTATTTTTTCAGGTTGCTAATATTTAGCGGCCTTAATAATTGAAATCTAAACACTATATTTAGGAAGTAAAATGACTCAAATTACCGTAGAACATAACCCTTCAGAAGAAAAGCTAAAAGCACTAGGCGTATCAAGCTGGTCTATTTGGGATTGCGCACCATCAAAATTCCCACTAGATTTTTCTATGACAGAAAGTGCTTACGTACTTGAAGGTGAAATTCATGTCACACCACAAGGTGGCGAAACAGTCGTCATTAAAGCGGGTGATTTCGTGGTGTTCCCAAAAGGCATGAAGTCAAACTGGGAAGTGACAAAACAATTGAAAAAACATTACAAACACAGTTAAGTTCTTTTCGGTAAAGCTAGCGTAATAGCTATTTATCGATAGGCTGTGTGGAAATAAAAAAGCCTTGATTTTTAATCAAGGCTTTTTTATTGGGTATGGATATGTTATGTGACGACCTATTTCTACTTCAATGAAGATAGTGACTAGATTTCACTAATAAGCGCCATTTTGAGTATTTCTAGTTGCTGCCTGCATAACATTTTTCCTCTTTTAGCCGAAATTAAAAAGGTGTCTTCTGCACGATTACCTAAAGTGTTTATTTTTGCGTTATGTAATTCAATGCCATTAATTAACAATTTGTGTGCGATTGTAGCAAGTAGGCCTGGGCGGTCATTAGCAACAATCTCTAATTTATGACTATTGTTGTCAGGTTCCGCGCTTATGGTGATTAGCGCCTGAATAGGCATGTGTTTAACCTGCCGACTGATGCGTCCTTGCAAAGGCGCTTCTAGTAAACAGTTTTCATTAAGCTTTTGCGTAAGTTCTACTTCAATAAATTTCAATAAGCCACTGTAACTGACCGACTTGCCTGATTGATCCAACACAATAAAACTATCTAAAGCATAAGCATGCTCTGTCGTATAGATTTTGGCCTCTGCAATGCTGTAGCCCATGCGATCAAAAAAGTTACATATTCTTGCAAACAGATCGTTTTGGTCCTTGCTGTAAATCATCACTTGTATACCGTCGCCGCTTGGACTTAAGCGTGCCCGTACAATAGGATTTTCTGCATTTAAATGCGGTGTCAACAAGCGGCTATGCCAAGCAATCTCGTCGCTTTCATGGCGAACAAAATAATTAGCACCAAAACTTTCCCATAAATGCTCATAAGAATGCCGACTTAAGCCAAATTTATTTAATTTCTCTGAGGCTTCTAATTTTCTTGCTGAAATGGCTTGTTGGGAATATTGATTTTGAATAGTTAAATCTTGGTTAAGCTTAAGCCCTAGCGCAAGTTTTGTTGCGTTAAATAAACTTTCTAATAAGCGCGCTTTCCATGCGTTCCAAACCACTGGACTGGTGCCACGTATATCTGCAACGGTTAGTAAATAAAGTGCAACAAGATTGCGTTCAGTTTTTACAAAATTAGCAAATGATTCTATAACGCTAGGGTCAGATAAATCAGTTTTTTGCGCTATAGACGACATTTTTAAATGTGATTCAACTAGCCAGGCAACCAGTTTGCGATCAGCTTTGGATAATCCATGTAATTTGCAAAAATTAATCGCATCTACTGTTCCTAGCGTTGAGTGATCGCCACCACGTCCTTTTGCAATGTCGTGGAATAATGCCGCTAAATATAGTAAATGTGGTGCGTCAAAAGCGGCAAATAATTGACTGCATAGTGGAAACTCATGCTTGAGTTCTGGCTTAGCAAAGCGTCGCAGATTAGCCAACACATTTAGGATATGTTCATCGACGGTATAAACATGAAATAAATCATGCTGCATTTGGCCAATAATTTTACCGAATGCAGGTATATAGCAGCCTAAAATACCATAGCGATTCATGGCTCTAAGCGCATGGTTTACACCATTAGCTTGCGAGAGTATTTCAATGAAAAGTTTTTTATTTTGCAGGTTTTGTCGAAAATCGCGATTGACTAATTTTTTTACGCGCTGCAAATTGCGTAAAAAAGTAGCGCCCATGCCCGTGAGTTCTATGTGTTGCTGTAAGACAAAAAAAGCTTCCAAAATAGCCGATGGATGTTGCTGTAATAGTCCGGCGGTTTTGGCTTCTAGTAATTGATCATGTGCCTCAAAATAGTCGTTAATAGGTTTGATAACGACTGGCTTAGCGGCTATTTTTTGTGCCAGTAGCTTGAGTATAATCTCGCTCATTAGCTGCACAAATTTAGCGCTACGGTAATAGCTTTGCATCAACTGTTCACTGGCGCGCTTACTTGGGGTGTTGATGTACCCTAGGTTAGCCGCCAGCTCATTTTGATAATCGAACAGTAGGCGATCTTCTCTACGCTTACTTAAAAAATGTAATCGTATGCGTAGTAATTGCAGGTTTTTTTCATTAAGTCGAATTTGGCGTGCTTCAAGTGCGGATAAGATATTCTGTTGTACCAAGACCGACCAAACTGTGGCGCTGTTGAAGCGCAGCTTAGTATTTTGGTCGCCGTTCTCAGACATCTGTAAGCTACGCATTAACCACATTATCATGTGTAAATCACGTAAGCCGCCGGGGCTTTCTTTAATATTGGGTTCTAAGCTATAGGCGGTGTCGTTAAACTTAGCGTGCCTGTTATCTTGCTCTTTAAGTTTTGCGGCGAAAAAATCCTGCACCTTCATGCTGTTATCAATGCTACTTAAAAAGCGTTGGTAAAAAGAGCTGCTGCCTACTAATAGGCGTGATTCAATTAAATTGGTTTGTACGGTGATGTCTTTTTGCGCTTCAGCCGCACATTCGTTTAGGCTTCTTACGCTATGCCCAACATTTAAGCCTATGTCCCATAACAAGCCTATTAATGATTCAATCGCGTGATTTATTAATGGGTCGTTAGCTGATTCGTCAGTTAATAGAATAAGCAAATCTATGTCTGAGTGTGGATAAAGCTCGCCACGACCGTAGCCACCAACGGCAATCAAGCAACATTGTTTATCTAAATTTACTTGCGCCCAAACTTCAGCAAGTAAATTGTCGACTAGCTTGCAATGTTGTTTGAATAGTTTTGCCGTGTTTGGGCGTAGTGTGAATTCTTCTTTAAGCGCTAAAAATCCATCTTTAAGATTCTGTCGCCAGTAGGCGACTTGTTCTTTTTCATCTTGATGATGGCTTGAATTAATAGCAGTGAGTACTTCCACGAGATTTTTCTCTAAGTTTTTCTTAAAAGTTTTCTTAAAGTCTTTATATTAAGCATTATATTTAACACTCAATATTGTGCTTAAACAAATGCTGGCGTTGGCGGGGTGCCGCTAGATAAAGTCATTACTTCGTAGCCTGTTTCAGTGACTAAAATAGTGTGTTCCCATTGTGCCGAGAGACTACGATCTTTTGTCACGATTGTCCAACCATCAGGCATTTGTTTAATGTCACGTTTCCCTGCATTAATCATGGGTTCTATAGTAAACATCATGCCGGCTTTTAGTACCGCACCAGTGCCAGGTTTACCGTAATGCAATACTTGTGGATCTTCATGAAACACTTTGCCAATGCCATGCCCGCAAAATTCACGCACTACGCTATAACCACTTTTTTCTGCAAATACTTGAATAGCATGACCAATGTCACCCAATGTAGCGCCTGGCTTTACTTTAGCAATGCCCAGCCACATGGCTTGATAGGTAAATTCACATAAACGTTTGGCTTGATTGGTCACTTCTCCCACACAAAACATGCGGCTGGTATCGCCGTGGTAGCCATCTTTAATGACGGTAATGTCTATGTTTACAATGTCACCATTTTTAAGCATTTTATCGCTAGGCACACCGTGGCAAATTTGCTGGTTAATTGAGGTGCAAATAGATTTAGGATAAGGTTTGTGGCCATCTGGCGCGTAATTTAGTGGTGCAGGAATCGCGTCTTGTACGTCCACAATGTAGTCGTGACAAAGCTTATCTAGCTGGTCTGTGGTAACACCATGCACCACGTAAGGCGTAATGAAATCGAGCACTTCTGAGGCTAGTTTGCCTGCAATACGCATTTTTTCGATATCTTGTTGATTTTTGATTGAGATTGCCATGAAATTGCTAACTAAATAATATAGTTGTTCATTTTAGCATAGCCACTTTAAACAATATAAAAATCTATGAATTACGGAGTTGCTACTATTACTTCATAATTATGCAAAATTTATTGGCTAGATAAGCCGGTTGGCGCAGGCGATGTTCAGCTTTAGTGTGGCTAAATTGTTAAGTCATTATTAAAAATGATGGCCACAATCAAAAAATAGCAGTCAAACTAGGGCGAAAGTAGACGGATAAGCTAGCAAACTCAATTGCTTAATGGTATTATTCGGCCTCTGCAATTTGGCAGAAATGCATTGTTAAAGATGCAAAGTAAAATTTACACACAACCCGATCAAGGGTGCTTGAAGTTTAAAGTTTTGAATAAAAGCTCATAAATCAAAGTGTTTCTGGTGTTGTGTGAATTAATAACCCTTTTGAAAAGAGAAATATTTATGTCAGTCACTATGCGTGATATGTTAGAAGCCGGCGTTCACTTCGGCCATCAAACTCGTTATTGGAATCCAAAAATGGCACCGTTTATTTTCGGTGATCGTAATAAAATCCATATCGTCAACCTAGAAAAAACACTACCAATGTTTGAAGATGCACTTAAACACGTGCGTACATTGGCAGCTAATAAAGGCCGTATCTTATTTGTTGGTACAAAACGCCAAGCACGCGACATCGTAAAAGAAGAAGCGGCTCGTGCTGGTTGTGCTTACGTAAATCACCGTTGGTTAGGCGGTATGTTGACTAACTTTAAAACTGTTAAACAATCTATCAAACGTCTTCATGACTTTGAAGTGATGTTGTTAGATGGTAGTTTAGAAAAATTTGGTAAAAAAGAAGCGCTTGGTTACAAACGTGAAATTGAGAAATTAGAGCGTTCTATCGGCGGTATTAAAGAAATGGGTGGCTTGCCAGACGCTATTTTCATTATTGACGTTGGTCATGAAAGCGGTGCGATTACTGAAGCGGCTAAATTAGGTATTCCAGTGATTGGTATTGTTGATACTAATAACTCACCTGATGGCGTAGCTTATGTTATTCCTGGTAACGATGACTCATCTCGCGCTATTCGCTTGTATGCACGCGGTATTGCAGATGCGGTTTTAGAAGGCCGTAGCTCTGTGATCTCTGAGCTTGTTAAATCAGCTGCTGAAGAAACTGTAGAAGTTACTGAAGCTGTTGCTGAGTAATTAGCGCAATATTAAAAGGGGCTTAGTGCCCCTTTTTTAGTTTTATACCAAACACTTTTAGTTTTATACTAACTTATTCAATATAAAATTAAATTACTTTATAATCAGTCAATTAATCTGTATTTTTAAAGTGATTTATAGAAATTTAGGAGCTTAAAATGGCTGAAATTACCGCAAGTATGGTAAAAGAATTACGTGAGCGCACTGATGCGCCTATGATGGATTGTAAAAAAGCGCTGACAGAAGCTGAAGGCGATTCAGTACGTGCAGAAGAAATTATCCGTGTTCGCTTTGGCAACAAAGCAAGCAAAGCGGCTGGCCGCGTTGCAGCTGAAGGTACTGTTGGTGTTTATATTAGTGCTGATGGTAAATCTGGCGCGATGATAGAAGTGAACTCTGAAACTGACTTCTGTGCTAAAAATGAAGACTTTCTGAAATTCGTAAACGAATTAGCGACTATTGTTGCGACTAATAAACCTGCTGACATTGCTGCCGCTGGCGCTTTGGCTATGGGTAGCTCAACGGTTGAAGAAACTCGTGCACAATTGGTTGGTAAAATTGGCGAAAACGTAACGCCACGTCGCTTTGTATGCCCAGCTGTGCAAGGTAAACTTACTAGCTATATTCACGGTAGCAAAATTGGTGTTTTAGTTGATTTAGTCGGTGGTGATGAAGCTTTGGCTAAAGATATTGCTATGCATATTGCTGCAGCTAAACCAAAATCATTAGATGCTTCAGGTATCGATGCTAGTTTGATTGAAACAGAACGTCGTGTAGCGATTGAAAAAGCAAAAGAAGCTGGCAAACCAGAAGCGATGCTAGAAAAAATTGCTGACGGAACTGTAGCTAAATTCTTAAAAGAAGTGACATTGTTAAGCCAAACATTTGTTAAAGATGACAAGCTAACGATAGAGCAATTGCTTAAATCTAAAGGCGCTTCAGTTGCGTCATTCACTATGTATACAGTGGGTGAAGGCATTGAAAAAGCGGTTGTGGATTATGCGGCAGAAGTTGCAGCAGCGGCAGCAGCAATTTAATATCACCAAAAAACTCTATTTAGTGCATCTAATGTACTAGATTCAACGACTTGGTAAGATGAAAAATGGATTAAGCGTTAAGCTTAGTCCATTTTTTTTAGTTTTTTTTAGTGTTGTTTTGCTATTTAAGACACTTTTTTTATGCCTAAAACCGTGTTTTTATGCTTAAATAAGCAAACTTAAAAAAGAGGAATTCTTGTGTCCGTACCAGCTTATAAGCGTATCTTACTTAAACTTTCTGGCGAGGCATTAATGGGTGATGATGCCTATGGCATCAACCGCGCTACTATTACTCGCATCGTTAATGAAATTAAAGAAGTGGTTGATTTAGGCGTACAGGTTGCCGTGGTTATTGGCGGTGGTAACATTTTCCGTGGTGTTGCACCCGCGGCTGAGGGTATGGATAGAGCCACGGCTGATTACATGGGCATGTTAGCCACCGTTATGAATGCAATGGCATTGCAAGACGCGATGAAGAATATTGGTCTGAATGCTCGCGTGCAAAGTGCTTTGAATATTGAGCAGGTTGCCGAGCCTTATATTCGCGGTAAAGCTATTCGCTATTTAGAAGAAGGTCGAGTCGTTATTTTTGGTGCGGGAACCGGCAATCCGTTCTTCACTACCGATACTGCAGCAGCCTTACGTGGTATGGAAATTAATGCAGAGATCGTGATTAAAGCGACTAAAGTCGATGGCGTTTATACTGATGACCCTAAAACTAATCCGGAAGCGATGCGCTATAAAACCATCAGTTTTGATGAAGCTATTGTTAAAAATCTTAAAGTGATGGACGCGACTGCGCTGACCTTATGCCGAGATCAAAAATTACCAATCGCTGTGTTTAGTATTTTTAAACAAGGTGCATTGAAAAAAGTGGTGTTGGGTGAAGATGAAGGGACTATGGTTACGCCATAGTTTTTAAGGCTTAGCGCTTACTCAGCAGGTCGTCATTTTTAGGACGATAAGTTTTAAAGCTAGAATAAATTTACAAAAGATCAGTTGGAGAATTAAATGTTAGATGAAGTGAAAAAAAACGCAGAACAAAAAATGCTAAAAGCCTTAGAGTCATTGAAAAATGATTTGGCTAAAGTGCGTACAGGCCGCGCCCATGTTGGTTTGCTTGACCATGTAATGGTTGAATACTACGGTTCTATGGTAGCGGTTAATCAAGTTGCTAACGTAAATTTAGGCGACGCGCGTACTATTAATGTGCAGCCTTTTGAAAAAACCATGATAGGTAAAGTTGAGAAAGCGATTCGTGATTGTGATTTAGGCTTAAATCCTGCCACTAACGGCGATTTGATTCGTGTGCCGATGCCAATGTTAACGGAAGAGCGTCGCCGTGATATGACTAAAATCGTGCGTGGTGAGGCTGAGGGCGCTAAAGTTTCCATTCGTAACGCACGCCGTGACGCTAATGATACGCTGAAGAAAATGCTGAAAGAAAAAGAAGTTTCTGAAGATGATGAGCGTCGCGCGCAAGATGACATTCAAAAGGCGACAGATAAAGCGGTGATTGAAGTAGATAAGATGTTGCAAGTTAAAGAAGTTGAGTTAATGGCCGTTTAATTGAGCTAACTGCGTACCTCACTTGCAAACTTTTTTACACTTTAAACGATTCATTCTCTCTTACTGGAGCGCATGTGGCTTTTTTTACTAGCGCTACCCAGACGATTCCAACTTCGCTGGAAATCCCCAAGCACATCGCCGTAATTATGGATGGCAATGGTCGCTGGGCACGCAAGCGCTTTTTGCCTAGAATTGCTGGACATAAGCGTGGTGTGGAAACCGTGCGCGACCTTGTTAAATACTGCATTAATCTAAAAGTCGAGTATTTAACCTTATTCGCCTTTAGTAGTGAAAACTGGCGCCGCCCAGCTGAAGAAGTGTCTTTTCTAATGAGCTTATTCATGCAAGCGCTTAAGCGTGAAGTGGTGAAGCTACATCAAAATAATATCAAGCTGGTGATGATCGGTGATCGTAGTCGCTTTGAAGCTGAATTGATTGCGCAAATTGAGGCCTCTGAATTACTAACCGCCAAGAATACTGGTTTAGTTTTGTCCATCGCGGCTAATTATGGCGGTCGCTGGGATGTGTTACAGGCAGCCAATAAAATGCAATTAGCGGCACCACATCTTGCTGGCATGTATAGTGAAGAGCATCTTACGCCATACCTTGCCATGAGTTACGCACCAGAGCCGGACTTATTTATACGTACCGGTGGAGAAAAACGTATTAGCAATTTTCTTTTATGGCAACTTGCCTATACCGAACTTTACTTTACCGATACGCTGTGGCCAGATTTTAACGAAGAGGCTTTCAAGCTCGCTATTGATTCCTATCAACAGCGTGAGCGTAGATTTGGCCGTACCAGTGAGCAGTTGATAACGCCATTGGCTGACGATAAAAATTAATCTAGCTACGCCTAAAGACTAAATAATTTACCCTATTCCATTTAAACGACATTAAATACCCATTATGCTAAAAACTAGAATTATCACGGCAATTTTTCTGATTATTGGCTTCTTAATCTTATTATTTTTTGCATCACACATGGTCTGGGCCTTATCAACCTTAGCCCTTACTTTAATTGCCGTTTGGGAATGGTCAAATCTTATTAAGCTCAGTCATAGGCAAATGCTATTAAATGTTTGGGTCGCCTTAATTATAGGTCTCGCTTTTATTTTTACGGCCAGTACGCAGTTAGTCGTCGTGAGTGATGCGCTTATGTTTTACCTTCTTTTTAGCATACTTGCCATTGCGAGTATTTTTTGGTTATTTTTAGCTCCAATCTGGCTTATTAGTAGAAGGGTCATCAGTCATAAATTAATCATGGCCGTCTTAGGCTTATTGTTATTGCTAGCCACTTGGATTGCGTTGGTTGGTTTGCATCGCATTGGCCCTTGGATGTTACTTGCGGTTCTTGCAACAGTTTGGCTAGCAGATAGCGCTGCCTATTTTGCTGGAAAGCGATTTGGTCGTCATAAATTAGCGGTAGAAATCAGCCCGGGGAAAACTTGGGAAGGCGTTGCCGGAGCCTTTGTTGGCGTCACGATTTATGGTGCAGTGCTTTGTTATTTTTGGCAGATTAATCCATGGCAAATTATTGGTTTATGGCTAATTGTAGTGTTAAGCATTATCGGCGATTTATTCGAATCACTCTTAAAGCGTCAAGCTGGCGTGAAAGATAGCAGCCAATTATTGCCAGGACATGGCGGCGTGTTAGATAGAATTGATGGCTTGATACCAAGTTTGGCTTTAACCATGTTTTTTATATATCTGCCTGTATTCATCAGCAACGCTTTCCCTGAGGCGCTGATGCATGGATAAGACAGCACAATCGGTCACCATACTTGGTGCTACCGGCACCATAGGTCTACAAACTTTAGATGTGATCTCGCAACACCCACATCGTTTTACTGTTTTCGCTTTAACGGCTAGCAGTAATGTAAAAAGCTTATTTAAGTTATGCCAACAATATGCACCAAAATATGCGGTCATGTTGCAAGAAGCTGCCGCCAAAGAATTAACTGCTCAACTCAAAACAATAGGTTCTAGCACTGTAGTGTTGCATGGCGAAGCCTCATTGAATTATGTGGCTGCGCATGAAGATGTAACGGTGGTGATGGCTGCAATTGTCGGAGCGGCTGGCTTGCACCCAGCAATGGCAGCGGCTAAAGCTGGCAAGCGGGTGCTGTTGGCTAATAAAGAAACCTTAGTGATGGCCGGTAGTTTGTTTATGCAAGCCGTGTTGGATGGCGGCGCTACGCTGCTGCCTATAGATAGCGAACATAACGCGATATTTCAAGTAATGCCGCATCAGCGTAGCACTAACATCTCAGAATCAAGCTTAGCCAGCTTAGGCGTAAAACGCGTATTGTTAACAGCCTCAGGCGGGCCATTTCGTAATGCCAATTTAGAAGAACTCAAAGCGGTTACCCGCGCACAAGCGTTAAATCATCCAAATTGGGTGATGGGGCCAAAAATCTCGGTTGATTCAGCCACGCTGATGAATAAGGGCTTAGAAGTGATAGAAGCGCATTGGCTGTTTAACGCGCTGCCTTCACAAATTGATGTGGTCGTGCATCCGCAAAGTGTGATTCATTCTATGGTGGAATATATTGATGGTAGTGTACTGGCGCAGCTAGGCAATCCTGATATGCGCACGCCAATTGCTTATGGACTTGGCTACCCAGAGCGATTAAGCAGTGGTGTCAGCAGTTTAGATTTTCTTCTCACAGCTAGGTTAGATTTTTGTGCGCCGGATATGGTGCGCTTTCCATGTTTACGCATTGCTTATGAAGCTTTAAATATGGGCGGTACAGCGCCAGCTATTCTAAATGCCGCCAACGAAATTGCCGTTGAGGCTTTTTTAGCTGACCAAATTGGCTTTATGGATATTCCACAAATTATTGAAGCGGTACTGTCAGCCGCCAATATTGAAGCTGTTGAGTCTATAGAGCAATTGGTTGCAGTTGATACGCAAGCTAGACAAGCCGCCTTAGCGCATATGAGATCTTTATGCTAACCGTACTGGCCTTTATCTTCACACTTGGTTTACTGGTGACGGTGCATGAATTTGGCCATTTCCAGGTCGCCAAATGGTGCGGTGTCAAAGTCTTACAATTCTCAATAGGTTTTGGCAAGCCGTTATTGCGTAAAAAATTCGGCCCAGATCAAACTGAATTTATCATTGCCGCCATCCCGCTCGGTGGTTTTGTAAAAATGTTGGATGAGCGTGAGTTCGAGCCAGATGCATCGAGTACACAATACTCAGAAGCTGACTTAGTCCGCGCGTTCAATCGCCAATCCGTGGCTAAGCGTATCGCCATTGTGCTGGCAGGGCCTGCGGCTAATTTATTGCTCGCCATTGTTTTATATTGGTGGCTGTTTATGACGGGTGTTGCTGGTATGAAACCTATTGTTGGTAAGGTGGTAGAGCATAGTCCAGCTGCCATTGCCAGCATCACCAATGGCGAAATGATACAAAAAATTAATGGTAAAGATGTGGCAACCTGGCAGGATGCACGCTGGGTACTGTTAAACGAATCATTGAAAAGTAAAAGTGTAGAAATTCAGGCCATTAATTCTAGGCAAGAAATTCACGTACATCAACTTAATACCACTAAGCTTAATCTTGATAATGCCAGTGCTGATATATTACATACTTTAGGATTAACTATATTTCAACCAGATATTCCAGCGCGTATTGGCGCTATTCTTGAAAATAGTCCAGCAGCTTTAGCCGGCCTAGTTAGCAATGATTTGGTGGTAATGATTAACCATAAGTCAGTGAGAAATTGGGATGATTTTGTGCGAGAAGTTAGGTTGAATCCCAATATTCCATTAGAGCTAACGGTTAAACGCAATAACCAAGAAATTGCGCTAGTCGTAAGGCCAGAAAGTGTCATTGAGAACGCCAAAAGCATAGGGCGCATAGGCGCTTCATTTAAAATCGAGCAAAGTGAGCTGAATCAACTTTTTGTTACGACACATTATTCTGCTACGGCAGCACTGGTAAAAGCCGTTGAAAAAACTTGGGAAACCTCTGTTTTTAGCATTAAAATGTTAGGCAATATGATTGCCGGGCAGTTGTCATGGAAGGGTATGAGCGGCCCTGTAACCATAGCCAGTTATGCCGGGCAAAGTGCTAGTATAGGCATTAAAGCGTTTATTGGGTTTTTAGCGCTGATTAGTATTAGTATCGGTGTGCTTAATCTATTGCCTATACCAGTGTTAGATGGCGGCCATTTCATGTATTATGTGATAGAAATTTTCACAGGCAAACCGGTTTCAGAAGAAGCAATGATTATTGGACAAAAAATTGGGTTCGCCCTTTTGGGATCTCTGATGATTCTAGCGCTATACAACGATATTAACCGATTAATAACAGGCTGATTGAATGGCAATTCAAAACTTAAAAAACTTAAAAACTACAGACCTTGCATTTAAGAGTGTTAAGCTTAAATCCTTACTTATATTGGTTTCTAGTTTATACGCAAGTTCGGCTTTGGCGCTTGATGCTTTTGTGGTTAAAGACATACGCGTGGAAGGTATTCAGCGTACGGAAGCCGGCACAGTGTTTAGCTACTTGCCAGTTAAAGTCGGCGAAACCATGAATGATGAATTAGCCGCGCAGGCGATTAAGTCTTTATATGGCACGGGTTTTTTTAAAGATGTACGTATAGAAGCTGAGGGCGATGTGCTTGTAGTGACGGTTCAGGAGCGATCATCAATCGCTAAAATTGAATTTAGTGGCAATAAGTCTTTCCCTACCGACAAGATGAAAGAAGGGCTCAAACAAGTTGGTATTGCTGAAGGTCAGATTTTCGATAAATCTCAATTGGATCGTGCTGAGCAAGAAGTAAAGCGTCAATATTTATCACAAGGTAAATATGGTGCTACGGTCAAAGCGGTAGTTTCACCCCTAGAAAGAAACCGTGTTGCGGTGCGCTTTGATATTGAAGAAGGTGCTGTTTCTAAAATTCGCAGCATCAATATCGTTGGTAATCAAGTCTATACCATGGATGATTTGCGCGCGCAGTTTTTATTGACCACGCCAAACTGGATGAGTTGGTGGAATAAAAACGATCAATACTCAAAACAGAAACTGAATGCAGATTTAGAAACTTTACGTTCTTTTTATATGAACCAAGGTTACCTAGAGTTCAATATCGATTCAACACAAGTTTCTATTACCCCAGATAAAAAAGATATTTACATCACGGTGAATGTGACTGAAGGTGAAAAATACACCATTTCAGAAGTTAAATTGGCTGGCGAAACGATTATTGCTGATGCAGAGTTACAAAAACTTATTAGCTTGAAATCTGGTGATACGTTTAGCCGCGAAAAAATTACCCAATCTAGCAAAGCGATTAGCGACCGTTTGAGTAACGAAGGTTATGCTTTTTCAAACGTGAATCCAGTGCCGGACGTTAATAAAGAATTGCACACCGCTGCATTTACTTTTTTCGTCGATCCTGGCAAGCGCGTTTATGTGCGCCGTATCAATATTGTTGGCAATACAAGAACACGTGATGAAGTCGTCCGCCGTGAAGTGCGTCAACTAGAATCTTCTTGGTATTCTTCTAGTAAAATTAATCGCTCTAAAGAACGTCTAGTACGTACACAGTACTTTTCTGACGTAAATGTAGAAACGCCAGCGGTTCCTGGTACCGCTGATCAAGTGGATTTAAATATCAGTGTTGTAGAGCAATCTACCGGTAGCGTGCAGTTTGGTGCTGGCTTATCTAGTTATGAGGGTGTAGTTTTCGGTGTAACTGTTAACCAAAACAACTTCTTAGGAACTGGTAATCGCGTTAGTGCGCAGGTCAATACTGGTAAAGTGAATACCACATACTCTCTTTCATACACAGATCCTTACTTTACGCCAGATGGCGTCAGTCGTGGCTTTGACATCTATCGACGTGATGTGAACACTAATCCATTAGTAAGTGTCAGCCCATATAGTTCGTCCTCTTATGGTGCTGGTGTCAGATTCGGTATTCCACTGAATGAAAAAGATGCCTTCAACTTTGGTTTGGCTGTTGATATGACGCAAGTCAATTTAGCAAGTGCAGCCACTAGTTCACCGCAAATGCTGGCTTCATGTGAAAGTTTAAGTTGTACACGCAATTCTGTGGTTGGTACGGCTGGATGGGTGCATGATTCACGCGATAGTATTATGTACACCAGTAAAGGTGTGCTGCAAAAGCTTAGCGGTGAGCTGTCGATGCCAGTGCTTGATTTGCAATATTACAAGTTGCAATATAAACATGCTTGGTTTCAAGAGATTTATAGTGGTGTTTCGGTAATGTTGAATGGTGAAATTGGTTATGCTGGCTCCTACGGTAATAAAGAATATCCATTTTTCAAGAACTTCTATATGGGTGGTGTTAACTCAGTACGTGGTTATGATAATGGTGCTTTAGGTCCTCAAGGTTTATACAATGGTTATAGTTATTCAATTGGCGGCAATAAAAGTTTGTTGGGTAATGCTGAATTGCTGTTCCCAGTACCGGGCTTAAAAGATAATAAGCAGTTTAGACTAAGCGCATTTGTCGATGCTGGTAACGTTTACACTGGTGCCTATGACCTAGCTGAATTACGCTACTCAGCGGGTGTCGGTATCGGTTGGTCATCACCGTTTGGTCCCTTGAAGCTGATCTACGCTAAACCACTTAATAATCAAGTGGGTGATCGTACGCAAAGTATTCAGTTTCAGTTGGGACAGCAGTTTTAGTATAGGTGGTTTTTAGTCATACAAGCGGCTGACCTGAAAAATACTGCTGGTAGATTAATAAGACAGTAGGCGCTTGTGGCATAATCAAATTATTGTTAATAGCAGATGTTTTAGGAGATTTTAATTGAGCAACACATTTAAAAGATTAGTATTAGCTGGTTTATTGAGTTTAGCTTTAACGGCACATAGTTCTGAGCTAAAAGTAGGTTATGTACAAGTAGATAAAATTCTGCAAGAAGCGCCACAAACTGCGGAAAGTGGCAAAAAATTAGAGCGAGAATTCAGTCCGCGTTCACAAGAATTAGATCGTATGGCTAAACAAATTAAAGATTTAGAAACGGCACTGGATAAAGATGGCCTGACAATCACAGAAGCTGAGCGCCGGAATAAAGAGCGTGATATACAAAATATAAAGGTGGAGTTTCAACGTAAGCAGCGCGAGTTACGTGAAGATATCAATCTACGTAAAAATGAAGAACTTGGTAGCCTACAAGATCGTATTAATAAAGCCGTGCAAACTGTTGCCAAAGCAGAAAGTTATGATTTAGTGATGTACAGTGGTGTTGCTTACGCGGCTGATAAAATTGATATCACCGATAAGGTTTTAAAGTTATTGGGTAAAAAGTAATTTAATAAGCCACACCATTCATTTAATTTAGCCACTATTCTTTAAGGGTTAGCTAATGAGTAAACAATACTCACTTAGTGCTATTGCACAAACCTTAGGTGGCTATGTACTCGGTGACGATACGGTGTCGATATCAGGCGTTGCCTCATTGACTAATGCAAAGTCTGGTGACATTTGTTTTATCAATGATGCTAAATACCAAAAAGCACTTGTTTCATGCGAAGCAAGTGCTTTTGTATTGAAAGAGCGTGATGCAGATTTAACCGCACTTCCAAGAATTATTGTCGATAATCCTTATGCATATTTTGCTAAGGTTTCCGCGTTTTTAAATCCTCCTGCCACGGTTAAGGTGGGTATTGCACTATCCTCTGTGGTAGACGCAACAGCGACTATTCCTGCCTCTTGTAGCATTGGGGCTATGGTTGTCATTGGTGAAAATGTAGTGTTGGGCGAAAATGTGATTATTGGCGCTGGCTGTGTCATCGAAAATAATGTCACAATTGCCGACAACACACGCTTAGAGCCACACGTTGTTATCAAGCATGATTGCGTAATTGGCCAGAATTGCCACCTATTTACTGGTGCAGTGATAGGCTCAGATGGTTTTGGTTATGCTGAAGAATCAGGCGTTTGGCTTAAAATACCACAAGTTGGCCGTGTTGTGATTCACGCCAATGTGGATATTGGTGCAAACACTACGATAGACCGTGGCGCTTTAGATGACACAATTATCGAAGAGGGCGTTAAGCTGGATAATTTGATTCAAATTGGGCATAACTGCATTATTGGTGCGCACACTGTAATTGCTGGTGCAACAGGCATTGCGGGCAGCGCCAAGATTGGCCGGCACTGTAAAATTGGTGGGGCTGCTATGATTTTGGGTCACCTAACTATCACCGATCACGTCACAATTTCGCCAGGAAGCATGATTACGCGTTCTTTAGCGAAAGCCGATACCTACACCGCTCTGATGCCATTTCAAACCCATAAGGCGTGGCTTAATACCGCAGCTAAAATCCGCAACCTAGATAGCTTGTCAGTGCAAATTAAAAACCTTGAAAAAGAGCTGGCTCTGTTAAAATCTACCTAACCAAGATTAATTAATGTCCAAGCTAGAGACATGCATTTAAGTGACAATAGAATCAATTAGCACCTAACTAAAAAGTAAGCTGAGATAAAAATGACTAACGAAATCACTTCAACAAGTATGGACATCCATGAAATATTGGATCATTTACCGCACCGTTACCCATTTGTGCTGGTAGACCGCGTTATATCTATGGAATTAGGCAAAGAAATTACCGCGATTAAAAATGTGACGATCAATGAACCATTTTTCCCGGGACATTTTCCATATCATCCAGTAATGCCCGGTGTACTGATTATTGAGGCTATGGCGCAGGCCGCAGCTATATTATCCTTTAAGACTATGAATGTTAAACCTAGCGATGATTCCGTTTATTATTTTGCTGGTATCGATAACGCACGATTTAAAAAACCGGTTTCGCCAGGTGATCAAATTGTGCTTAACGTTAAAATTGACCGTATTTTAAAAGGTATTTGGAAATATTCAGGTGTGGCTCGCGTTGATGGTGCCATCGTCGCTGAAGCACAAATGATGTGTATATTAAAAGCAATCGATAAAAAAGAGAAGTAGGTAATGTTAGTAGCAAAAATCCACCCAACGGCAATTATCGATGCCACGGCAGAGCTAGATTCAAGTGTAGAAATAGGCCCTTTTTCTATTATTGGAGCCAACGTTAAAATTGATGTGGGCACGCGCGTTGCTGGTCACGTCATGATTAATGGACCAACCAATATTGGTAAGAATAATCATATTTTTCAGTATTCTTCACTAGGTGAGGCACCACAAGATAAAAAGTACAATGGTGAGCCAACTTTATTAGAAATTGGCGATAACAATACTATTCGCGAGTTTTGTACTTTTAACCGTGGCACTGTTCAAGATAAAAACACCACTAAGATAGGCAACGATAACTGGATTATGGCTTATGTGCACATTGCGCATGACTGTCAGATCGGTAATAACACTATTTTAGCCAACAACTCATCTTTGGCTGGTCATGTAGATATTGACGATTATGCTATTTTAGGTGGTTTTACGCTTATCCATCAATTTTGTAAAATTGGATCACATGTAATTACGGCTGTCGGTTCTGTTGTGTTTAAGGATATTCCACCTTACGTAATGGCTGCAGGCTACGATGGAAAACCACACGGAATTAATGCTGAGGGCCTAAAACGTAGAGGATTTAGCCCTGAAAGTATTTTGCAAATCAAGCGTGCTTATAAAGCTTTATATCGTAATGGACTCTCTTTAGAAGAAGCTAAAGTCGAGCTTGCTAGCATGCAAAAAAATACGCCGGAAATTAGCTTGCTGACAGAATTCCTTAGCAAATCTACTCGCGGTATCGTTCGCTAGGTTATCTGTATGCTTAGAATTGGCATTGTCGCGGGTGAAGCCTCAGGTGATTTGCTTGGCAGTCATCTTATGCAGGCATTAAAACAAAAGCGTGCAGATATCGAATTTGTCGGTATTGCTGGCCCTAAGATGATTAGCGAAGGGGCGCAGTCGCTATTTCCAATTGAACGCTTGTCTGTGCGTGGTTATGTAGAAGTCATTAAACATTTATTTGGTTTACTTAGGTTACGCCGCCAGCTACTGAATCATTTTTTAAACAATCGTTTAGATTTATTCATTGGAATTGACGCTCCAGATTTCAATTTTTGGCTAGAAAAAAAACTTAAAAACAAAGGCATTAAAACCATACATTACGTCAGTCCATCTATTTGGGCTTGGCGTAAAAATAGGCTAAAAAAAATCAAACGTGCAGTAACGCACATGTTGGCCTTATTTCCGTTTGAACCGGCTTTGTATGAAAAAGCACGCATTCCTGTGACCTATGTAGGACATCCACTGGCTGATATGTTGCCTATGGAGCCTGACGTACTGGCTGCTCGCATAGCACTTAAAGTGAAATCTACTGCATTGGTTATTGCCATGCTGCCAGGTAGCCGACAAAGTGAATTGCAGGAGCATGCTGAATTGTTTGTGAAAACGGCTAAGCTGATCTATGCAGAACAGCCTAATGCAATTTTTTTAGTCCCTTTAATTACGCGTGAGACACGCCAAATATTTGAATTGGCTATTTTCCACGAGGAATCTAGTTTGCCTATACAAATATTGTTTGGCCATGCACATGAGGCGATGGAAGCGGCTGATGTCATTATTGTCGCTTCTGGTACGGCAACACTTGAAGCTGCTTTATTGAAAAAGCCGATGGTGATTACCTATCGTATGTCTAATTTAAGCTGGAAAATACTCAAGCGTATGCGTTTGCAACCTTATGTAGGCTTGCCAAATATCTTAGCCGGTAAATTTGTTGTACCTGAATTGCTGCAAGATGATTCAACTCCAGAAAAATTAGCTGAAGCTGCATTAAAACTGCTGCTTGATACCGATTATGCTGCCGAAATTAAAGCTGAATTTATAAAAATTCACCACAGTTTGCGGCAAAATACTGCTGAAAAAGCGGCTGTGGCCATACTGGCACATTTGTCATAATTATTTTAAACACGCTTAAATATCAATGGCATTAACCTTAATTTGTGGCGTAGATGAAGCTGGCCGTGGACCATTGGCTGGTGCGGTGTATGCCGCTGCGGTGATTTTAAATCCTGAACGGCCAATATCAGGTCTCGTTGATTCAAAAAAACTATCTGAAAAAAAACGTGATTTATTAAGTATTGAAATCAAGCAGCACGCATTAGCTTGGGCGATTGCGAGTAGTAGCGTAGAAGAAATTGACGATATTAATATTCTGCAAGCCAGTTTGCTAGCGATGAAACGCGCGATTGAACTACTTCAGCAGCAATTTAATAGTGCGTTATATGCAGCTGAAATATATGTCCAAGTTGATGGTAATAAGTGTCCTAAAATAGACTTGCCATGTGAAGCAATCGTGCAGGGTGATAGTAAAGTACAAGCTATTTCTGCCGCGTCTATTTTGGCTAAAGTGGCGCGTGATCACGAGTTATATGCTTTGGATAAGGAGTACCCAAGCTATGGATTTGCCAAGCATAAAGGTTACCCAACTGCCTTTCATCTTGAGATGCTGGCTTTACATGGTGTTTCGCCCATACACAGACTTAGTTATGCGCCTGTTAAGAAAGTGATGATGCTTAACTTAACTGCAAAAGACTAAGTCAGAAACTCGGCCAGTAATAAAAATACTGTTGGCCGTTTATGCAGTTCTGGGAGTGGATTTTTTTTCCAACTAGCAATCGTTCTCGTGATGATCATTTCAGTGCTTAAACTGATATCACAAGCGACACATAGCCTGGTATTAGCTTGGCATACCGCTAAAATAGCCTCTAACATGTGCTGATTACGATAAGGCGTTTCAATGAATAATTGTGTTTCTTTGTGGCTTAAAGACCGTTTTTCAATCTCTTTCAGCTTTTGATTACGCAAGGCTTTGTCGATAGGCAGATAGCCTAAGAAAGCGAACTGCTGGCCATTTAGACCAGAAGCCATTAAGCTTAATACGATAGAACTTGGCCCGACAAATGGCACAACACGAACGCCTTTTTGGTGCGCTAACTCAACCAGCTTAGCTCCAGGATCAGCAATGCCTGGGCAGCCAGCATCGCTCATGAGGCCAACATCTTTGCCTGCTAATAACGGCGCTAATAAGCCCGCTACATCCTTATCTTCAGTATGTTCATTGAGTAAGTTTAACGTTAACTCACGCACCGGCTTAATGGTTTTAATGGTGCTTAGAAAATGGCGTGCCGACTTTTCACTTTCAACCACAAAGGTGTCGAGTTGCTGAGCAAGACTAAGCACATCGGCTGGCAACACTTTGCTAATATTGTCGTCTCCAAGTGTGACTGGGATTAAATATAAGGTTCCAAATTTCACAAATTCCCTAACTTTTGATGAGCTAATAGTAGATTTATTAGCGATTTTACTGATGATGTCGTTTCTTGTTTATATTCACAATAAGTTGGCTTAGATTTAACTTCGCCAGTAGTAGGTGCTTATATTACATTTACACCTTCATTAAATAACATGCTGACTAGTTTGATCAGCGGTAAGCCAATAAGCGCATTCGGATCATCTCCGGTCATTTTTTCTATAATGGCGATGCCCAAACCTTCTGATTTTGCACTACCAGCACATTGATACGGTTGCTCTTTAATTAAGTAACTTTCAATCTGTGCATCACTTAAATCCCTAAATGTCACAACATAAGGAACAACCTCAGCCTGCATATTAAGGGTAAGCGGGTTGTATAGGCATAGCGCGCTATGAAAAACCACTTCTCGGCCACGCATTAGGCGTAATTGCTTGGTCGCGTTCTCATGCGTTAGCGGTTTGCCTAGTTGTATATTATCCAAGGTTGCCACTTGGTCACAGCCGATAATCAACGCATTAGGATTATCTAACGCCACTTTTCTAGCTTTAACTTGAGCTAATCTTAAGGCCGTTTCTTGCGGTAGTTCGTGTGCTAACGCGCTTTCATCTACGTCTGGCGTGACGCAACTAAATGGTAATTGCAAGCGTGTTAATAACTCACGTCGATAAACGGAGGACGAAGCTAGGATTAGATTTGCATGCATATTTTTGGCTAAATTGTGTGAATAAAAAAAGCCGACATAAAAGTGCTGTCGGCTAAAGATTTATATCGCTAATCGATTATTCAGGTTGAATTTCAAGCAGTGATTCATCAGGCGTAACTGTATCGCCTTTAACGACATGTATCGCTACCACGACGCCTGAAGTTGCTGCTTGTATTTCATTCTCCATTTTCATCGCTTCAATGACTAAAACACCATCGCCAGCGTTTACTTTATCGCCTACATTTACTTTAACCGCAACCACTGTGCCTGGCATTGACGTTGTTACATGACCGGCATGAGATGGGCGAGGGCGACCAGCACTATTTTTGCTGGTTACTGCTTTCTTTTGACCGCTACTGCTGCCATTGCCAGAAACTTCGATCTCACCTAAAGTTTCTACAATGACTTCTTCCGCAATACCGTCAATAGAAACATAGAACGGACGTTTTTCTTCGCCGGCATGGCCGCTACCAGTTAAATTGATATGGAAAGTTTCGCCATGTAAAGTCACCTTGAACTCACTTGGCGCAAAACGTGAAGATGAAGCATTGACCGCCGCTTTATCTAACAGCGCTTCTGGCACTAATGAACCTGCGTTACGTTCCTGTAAGTACGTTTTGCCAATGTCGGGGAACATTGCATAGGTCAGTACATCTTCTTCAGATTGTGCAAAGCGCTCAGAGTCGCTAGTCAATCTTGCCATTTCAGCTTCTAATAAGTCAGCAGGACGGCAAGTAATAGGTTCTGCATCACCAATCGCCAGTTTTTTAACTTCAGGACAAACCGCGCTAGGGGATTTGCCGTATTGGCCTAAAAAGTAGTTTTTAACTTCATTGGTAATAGATTTGTAACGCTGACCAGTCATCACATTTAATACGGCTTGTGTACCGACAATTTGTGAAGTTGGTGTTACCAGCGGAATGTAGCCTAGATCTTTGCGCACCAATGGAATTTCAGCTAATACTTCATCCATACGGTGCAGTGCGCCTTGCTCTTTAAGCTGATTGCTAAGATTTGAGATCATGCCACCAGGTACTTGGTTGATCAACACGCGTGAGTCTACGCCTGAAAACTCACTTTCAAACTGCCAGTATTTTTTACGCACGTCACGGAAATAAGCCGTCACTTCTTGTACCGCAGCAATGTCTAGACCTGTATCAAATTCAGTGCCTTGTAAGGCGGCAATCATGCTTTCTGTAGTTGGGTGGCTAGCACCTTCTGAGAACGCTGCGCTGCAAGTATCTATCATTAAAGCGCCATTCTCAAGCGCGCGTAACAAATTCATACTCGCCAAACCACTGGTTGCATGTGTGTGCATATGAATCGGTAAATTTACATTTGCGCGTAAGGCTTTAACCAGCTCAATAGTGGCTTGTGGTGTCAGTAAACCAGCCATATCTTTAATAGCAATGGTATCTGAACCCATGGCTTCAAGCTCTTTAGCAATACCCACAAAGTGCGCTACATCGTGAACTGGGCTGGTAGTGTAGCTAATGGTACCTTCAGCATGTTTGCCGGCTTTTTTGACGGCTTCTACAGAAACTTGTAGGTTACGCGTGTCGTTTAAAGCGTCAAAAATACGGAATACGTCTACGCCATTATCAGCAGATTTTTGTACAAAGGCACGTACTACATCGTCAGAATAATGACGGTAGCCGAGCAAATTTTGACCGCGTAACAACATTTGTATGCGCGTGTTCGGCAAAGCTTTACGTAATGTTTTTAGGCGTTCCCAAGGATCTTCTTTTAAATATCGCACGCAGGCATCAAACGTAGCACCGCCCCATGCTTCTAATGACCAAAAACCAATAGCGTCTAATTTGGCGCATATTGGCAACATGTCTTCAGTACGCATACGCGTCGCAATGTGGCATTGATGCCCGTCGCGTAAGACTAGTTCGGTGACATGTACTTTTGGTTTTTGGGTCATAATTTAACTCTTTACTTTAATGGGTATGTTCAATTAATTGGTATGTTCAATGAATTGTTTTTATTTGCTATTTTAAAAATAAATATTATTGGACGTCATTGTTTAATGGCCTAAATATTAAATAGTTAGGCATTAAATACCTTCATGGGCTGCAATCGCTGCTGAAATTGCAGCCGCAATCATTTCTGGTGGAATTTCATTCTTATAATTAGTTAATTCAGGATGCGATTCTACAAAGCTAGTATTGAAGTCAGCATTTCTAAAATCTTCATGCTTTAAAATTTCTTGATAATATGGAATGGTCGTTTTTACGCCATAAATCAACATATCATCTAAAGCTCGGCGACCACGTTCAATTACACTGTCCCAATCTAATGCCCAAACGGTAAGCTTAGCGCACATAGAATCATAATAAGGCGGAATCACATAGCCACTGTAAATCGCCGCATCCATACGCACACCAGGCCCGCCGGGCGCATAGTAGCGTGTGATTTTACCGAAACTAGGTAGAAAGTCATTTTTAGGATCTTCCGCATTAATACGAAATTCCATGGCGTAGCCTCTAAACTGCACATCTTTTTGCTCGTATTGCAGTGGTAAACCGTAAGCAACGCGGATTTGCTCTTGCACGATATCAATGCCGGTAATAGTTTCTGTCACAGTATGCTCAACTTGCAAGCGCGTGTTCATTTCCATAAAGTAGAATGTGTTGTCCGAATCTAACAAAAACTCTACTGTTCCAGCGTTTTCATAACCAACGGCTTTGGCTGCTTTTACCGCTAAGCCGCCAATATAATCACGTTGTGCTTGGCTAAGTTGTGGGGAAGGGGCTATTTCAATCAGTTTTTGATTGCGACGCTGTATTGAACAGTCGCGCTCAAATAGGTGAATTACGTTACCTTCAGAGTCACCTAAAATTTGTACTTCGATATGGCGCGGGTTCACTACACATTTTTCTAAAAACACTTCAGGCTTACCAAAAGCCTTGCTGGCTTCAGAAATCACGCGATCATAATTACTTAAAAGCTCTTTTTCGCTATCACAACGACGAATACCTCGACCGCCACCACCATTAGTAGCTTTCAGCATCACTGGATAGCCAATCTTAGCGGCTAAAACTACCGCTTCATCAAGATTGGCTAAGTTGCCGTCACTACCAGGCGTGCATGGTATGCCGGCGTTAGTCATGGCATTTCTAGCTTGAATTTTATCGCCCATTTGGCGAATGACGCTGGCATTAGGGCCAATAAATTTAACGCCACGACGCTCGCAGATTTCAGCTAATTCAGGATTTTCTGATAAGAAACCATAGCCCGGATGCAACGCATCGCAGCCGGAGGCTACCGCTAAATTGACGATATTATGTGCATTTAAGTAGCCGGCTACCGGGTCGGCGCCAATGTTATAAGCTTCATCTGCTTTTTTAACATGTAAGGCTTGACGATCAGCATCCGCATAAATCGCAACAGACTTAATGCCCATTTCTGAGCAAGCGCGTACAATACGCACTGCGATTTCACCACGATTAGCTACAAGAATTTTTTTGAACACGCTGCAAGCCTTAATTATTCACTCAAACCCAGTAATTGTAACATGGGCATGCCTAGAGCTAAATCCCCATAGTTCAATTTTAATCACAAATTTAGAACATTAAATATGACTAACCAACCATTTTTTATCGACAACGTTGCTTTTGCAAAGAAAAATGAGCGTATTGCAGGCGATTTATCGCTTGCAGACTGCTCAAGACTCAATGACTTGCTGATTCATTCTGCTGAAAATTCAAAGGCTATTAGTCGCCCAGCAGGCACCATTAGTTATCAACTGCAAGGTAAGACGGATGCGGCTGGTCAGCAACTTTTAGATCTTTTTATTGCAACAAATCTGACCACAACTTGCCAGCGTTGTCTGAATGAAATGCCGCTTAAATTATCATTAAATTTCCACTATTTAATCGGTGATATCAGCGATACGGATATTGAGGCGGGCGATGTGGATAGTGCTGATGATGTAGATATGCAGCAGGCTAGCCAAACCATGGATATTGTGGCTTTAATAGAAGATGAGATTATTATGGCGATGCCGATTGCGGCTATACACAAGGAAGATTGCGGAGAAATTATTACGCAAAGTGGCGAAAAACCAAACCCGTTTGCCGTGTTAAAAGGCTTAATTAAGTCTTAAGATGTCAATTAGGGCTGACAAAGCGCTTGCTTTACATTATAATTACCGACTAGCAATTTAACGTAGTCTTAAATTAGTGATGGATTGTTGTCAACAGTGCGTCAGTTTGTATGTAATTGAGATGATGTTTTAATCATTTTATTGGAGTTTATTATGGCAGTTCAGCAAAACAAAAAGTCACCATCAAAACGTGGTATGCACCGTTCACATGACTTTTTAGTCAATCCACCTTTAGCAGTCGAGCCAACAACTGGCGAAACGCATCTACGTCACCACATTAGCCCAAGCGGTTATTACCGTGGTCGTAAAGTAATGTCTACAAAAGGCGAATAATTTACTTCTTTAGATAGCCTCTAAAGTTTTAATATTTGTTAAGTAGTATACGAAATCATTTAACGCCGCTCCAGTATTGGTGCGGCGTTAATATTTTTACGGCGCCAATGTATAACGCTGCGTAGATAATTATGCAAAATGCTGTTAATTTTCAATTTTTGTGATTAAAACCAATGGATATAACCGTCGCAATTGACGCAATGGGTGGTGATCATGGCACTCATGTCACAATACCAGCTGCACTTAAAGCGCTAGAAGCCGATAGTTCGCTTAATATTGTCTTGGTTGGGTTAAGTGATGCTATTGAAGCTGAGCTTAAAGCCAATAAAGCAGTTACTGGCCCACGTTTGCGCATACATCATGCCAGTGAATTAGTGACTATGGATGAGTCGCCACAAGGTGCGCTCAAAAATAAAAAAGATTCTTCAATGCGCGTAGCCATTAATTTGGTTAAAAGTGGTGAAGCTAATGCTTGTGTCAGTGCAGGCAATACTGGTGCACTAATGGCCACTGCACGCTTCGTGCTAAAAACATTACCTGGTATAGACCGTCCAGCCATCGCCGGTGTTTTTCCTAGCCAAAAAGGGAGAACATATATATTAGATCTGGGTGCAAACGCAGATTGCACGGCTGAGCAGTTATTGCAATTTGCCGTAATGGGTAGCATGCTGGTGTCATGTGTCGAGCATAAAGAAAATCCAACAGTGGGTTTGTTAAATATCGGTGTTGAAGATATTAAGGGTAATGAGGTCGTTAAGAAAACGGCTGAGTTATTGCGTGCCAGCCATTTGAATTTTTATGGCAATGTAGAAGGAAATGATATATTTAAAGGTACGACAGACGTTGTTGTCTGTGATGGTTTTGTCGGTAATGTTGCTCTTAAAGCCTCTGAAGGTTTAGTACAGATGATGGGGCGTTTTCTTACGCAGGAATTTAAGCGTAACTGGCTAACTAAATTAATGGGTCTAGCTTGTATGCCAGTCTTGAAAGCGTTCAAGAAGCGCATGGATCCTAGACGTTATAACGGTGCAAGCTTTCTAGGTTTGCGTGGTATCGTGGTGAAAAGTCATGGCGGCGCAGATAGTTTTTCTTTCCTGAATGCGATTCATACGGCTGTTGAGGAATCACGTAACGGTGTACTTAATCGCATTTCACAACAATTAGAAATTGAGCACATGCAATCAAAAGACATGGCTGAGCAACACGCAAATAACTCAACTTTAACTGGCACTACTTCTACTGGCACTACTTTGACTAGCCTAGGTATGGAAAACGAATGATTTATTCTCGCATTGCAGGCACGGGTAGCTATTTACCCAAAAAAATACTTACCAATGCTGATTTAGAAAGCATGATAGAGACTACCGATGAGTGGATTTTTACGCGCACCGGTATTCGTGAACGTCACATTGTTGCTGAAGATGAATTTACCAGTGATTTAGCGTTCAATGCTGCGCGCAATGCCATTGAATCTGCGGGTATTGATGCCGCAGATATTGATTTAATTATTGTGGCAACGACAACGCCGGATAAGATTTTTCCAAGCACTGCAGTGATTATGCAGAATAAATTAGGCATTGCCGGTTGCCCTGCTTTTGATATTCAAGCGGTTTGTAGCGGCTTTGTTTATGCGCTTGCTACGGCTGATAATTTTATTAAATCGGGTGCGGCAAAATGCGCCTTAGTCGTTGGCGCTGAGGCATTTTCGCGTATTGTTGATTGGACCGATCGCGGCAATTGTATTTTGTGGGGCGATGGTGCGGGTGCTGTAATTCTGCAAGCCAGCGAAGAGCAAGGTATTATTTCTACTCATCTGCATGCGGATGGCAGTTATGAAAAAATGCTACACGTGCCGCGAAAATCTGAAACAGGCTGTGGCGATACCGTGGTGATGGAGGGTAATGGCGTATTCAAAGTGGCTGTTAATACCTTAGATGCGATTGTTGATGAGACTTTAGCCGCGAATGGCATGCAGAAATCTGATATAGATTGGCTGGTGCCGCATCAAGCTAATATTCGTATATTACAAGCTACCGCAAAAAAATTAGATATGAGTATGGATAAAGTGGTGGTAACCGTTGATCGGCACGGCAACACTTCTGCGGCTTCTATTCCTTTAGCGTTAGACGTTGCTGTGCGTGACGGGCGCATTAAACGCGGTGAAATTATTCTCATGGAAGCCTTTGGTGGCGGATTTACTTGGGGCTCAGCACTAATCAAATATTAGCGACAGTTAAATTTTAGCCACAAGCAAATTTAACGATTTAGAAAAGCCTTTTTTAACTACCACCTTTGTTTTAACTACATTAATGACTCAAAAAATTATGAATAAACTCGCATTTTTCTTCCCTGGCCAAGGTTCTCAATCAGTCGGCATGATGGCCGGTTTTGGTGATTCTGCCATTATTAAAAATACCTTTATTGAAGCCTCGGACATTTTAGGCGTCGATTTTTGGGCGATGGCAACAGAAGCCAACGAGAGCTTGAATGAAACCACACACACACAGCCTATCATGTTGATTGCTGGTGTTGCTACTTGGCGTGCTTGGCTTGCTAGCTCAAAAAACACTCCCGGCATTTTGGCTGGACATAGCTTAGGTGAATACACGGCCCTTGTTGCTGCCGGTGCGCTAAGTTTTGCTGATGCTTTGCCATTGGTACGTTATCGCGCAGAAGTCATGCAAGCGGCTGTGCCTACAGGCGTTGGTGCAATGGCAGCCATCTTAGGCTTGGACGATGATGTTGTGCGTGCAGTTTGTACTGAAGCCGCGCAGGATGAAGTGCTAGAAGCAGTTAATTTTAACTCGCCTGGCCAAGTGGTTATTGCTGGCAATAAAGCAGCGGTTGAGCGCGGTATGGTGTTGGCAAAAGAAAAGGGCGCCAAGCGCGCTTTATCACTTCCGGTCAGCGTACCATCACATTGTGCGTTGATGAAACCGGCTGCCGAAAAATTAGCTGAATATTTAAAAACAGTGGCTATTCATGCCCCACAAATTTCTGTGTTACATAATGCCGATGTTGCATCCTATAACGACGGTGATAAAATTAAAGACGCTTTAGTGCGCCAGTTATACAGCCCTGTTCGCTGGGTTGAGACTGTACAGGCCATTCATGCGCAAGGGTTTAACCAAGCAGCAGAGTGTGGCCCTGGCAAAGTATTGGCTGGATTGACTAAGCGCATCGTTGCTGAGTTTACATGCAGTGCTTTAGTTAGTAATGAAGCTTTAGTTGAGTTACAGGCTGCGCTATAAATCAGGCAATGAGTAAAACTAGACGTAAAATTACAAGTAAATGGTAATTAAATTTAATATATTTTTCAAGGGCTTACGATGTTAACTGGACAAATTGCTTTAATTACAGGTGCAAGCCGTGGCATAGGCGCTGCAATTGCACTGGAGCTTGGTAAGCAAGGTGCAATTGTCATCGGCACCGCAACCTCAGACAGTGGCGCAGCCTCTATTAGTAGCACATTTGCCGCAGCCAATATTAAAGGCGAGGGCATGGCCTTAAACGTCAATGATGCCGAACAAATTGACGCGACTTTAAAAGTCATCGCAGAGAAATATGGCGATGTCAGTGTGTTAGTGAATAATGCTGGCATCACTCTCGATACATTATTGATGCGTATGAAAGACGATGATTGGGATGCGGTAATAAGCACAAATTTGACTTCAGTATTTCGTATGAGCCAAGCCGTATTACGCCCAATGATGAAGGCGCGTAGTGGAAGAATTATTAGCATTTCATCTGTGGTAGGTCATATGGGAAATGCTGGTCAAGTTAATTATGCTGCCGCTAAAGCAGGCATGACCGGTTTTAGCAAATCGTTAGCAGCAGAGGTTGGCAGTCGTGGTATTACTGTCAATTGTGTAGCGCCGGGTTTTATTGATACGGACATGACTGCGGCGTTGCCAGAAGATATTACCAATAAAATGCTTGCGCGTATTCCATTAGGCCGTTTAGGTAATGTGAAAGAAATTGCGGCTACCGTCGCATTTTTAGCCTCACCTAGCGCAGCCTATATTACTGGCGAAACCATTCATGTTAACGGCGGAATGTTGATGGTGTAGGTCTCGCCTAAGTGCAAAAATAGGCATAAATTCTTTGGTATTGTTTAAGTTTTTTGGTATTCTTGCCGAGTTTTGGTAGAATGCTGTCTTAGCTAAAGTATATTTTTATATTTGGTTATTTTTTAATAAAAGGGGTAATTAGATGTCTGACATCGAACAACGCGTTAAAAAAATTGTTACAGAACAACTTGGTGCAAACGAAGCTGATGTTAAAAATGCATCATCTTTTGTGGATGATTTAGGTGCTGACTCACTAGATACAGTTGAGCTAGTTATGGCACTAGAAGAAGAATTCGACTGTGAAATTCCTGATGAAGAAGCAGAAAAAATCACGACAGTCCAATTAGCGATTGATTACATCAATACTAACCTCAAATAATTCAAATGAAAGTAGCCGGTTTTTAAACCTGCTACTTTCACCCTTCGTTTCTTAAACCCTTCTAAGAGACAAATTTATGTCTAAACAAAATTTATGTCAAAACGTAGAGTAGTCGTCACCGGTCTTGGTGTAGTTTCACCCGTTGGTATTGGGGTCAAAACTGCATGGGATAACATTCTTGCTGGTAAATCTGGCATCACACAAATCACTAAATTCGATGCAAGTGCATTTTCTTCTACCATCGCCGGTGAAGTAAAAGACTTTAATGTTGAAGATTATCTCAGTGCCAAAGATGCACGTCGGATGGATACGTTTATTCAATATGGCTTAGTAGCGGCTATTGAAGCGGTTAAAGATTCTGGCATCGTGGTCACAGAAGAAAATGCTGAGCGTATTGGTGTTTCAATTGGCTCTGGTATTGGTGGTATGCAATTTATTGAAGATACCGATATTTTGTATCAGGCTTCAGGGCCACGCAAAATTTCACCATTCTTTATTCCTGGCACCATTATCAACATGATTTCAGGTAATTTATCG
>CAIYLB010000081.1 GCA_903926935.1 uncultured Pseudomonadota bacterium | reverse complement strand
GGCTTAACCACTAATGCGCGTCAAACTTTAGGTTTACCTCCTACAGAATTATTTATTACTGCGATTGCACCTAAAGATTCAGGCAAAGGTTATACCTTAGCGCAAAAAATGGTGGGCAGAGCCTGCGGTTTACCAGAAGGCAAAGGCGTTCGTCCTGGCACTTATTGTGAACCAAAAGCGACTACAGTTGGCTCGCAAGATACCACTGGCGGCATGACACGCGATGAGCTTAAAGAGCTGGCCTGTTTAGGTTTTAGTGCTGATTTAGTCATGCAAAGTTTTTGTCATACCGCAGCTTATCCAAAGCCGGTAGACATCAAACTACAACACAGCTTGCCAGAATTTATGAGTAGCCGTGGCGGTGTATCTTTACGCCCGGGTGACGGCGTGATTCACTCTTGGATTAACCGTATGATATTGCCAGACACTGTAGGTACCGGTGGCGATTCTCACACACGCTTCCCGATTGGTATTTCATTCCCGGCTGGTTCAGGTTTAGTCGCCTTTGCGGCAGCGATGGGCGCGATGCCGCTGGATATGCCAGAGTCAGTATTGGTGCGCTTTAAAGGCACCATGCAACCTGGCATTACTTTACGCGATTTAGTCAATGCTATTCCTTATGCGGCGATTCAAAAAGGTGAATTAACCGTCGGCAAGCAAGGTAAAAAGAACGTATTTAACGGTCGGATTTTAGAGATTGAAGGCTTGCCAGATTTAAAAGTGGAACAAGCTTTTGAGTTTGCTGATGCTTCTGCCGAGCGTTCTGCCAATGGTTGTACGGTAAAACTAAACAAAGAACCTGTGATTGAGTTTTTAAATTCAAATATCGTATTGATGCAAAATATGATTGATAACGGTTATGAAGATGCACGCTCATTGCAACGCCGTATTGCCAGCATGCAAGCATGGTTGGCTAAACCAGAATTATTATCACCTGATGCCGATGCAGAATACGCCTACACGATTGAAATTGATCTAAATGAAATCAAAGAGCCATTATTGGCTTGCCCGAATGACCCTGATGATGTTAAACCACTTTCAGCCGTAGTTGGCGATAAAATTGACGAAGTATTTATTGGTAGCTGCATGACTAATATTGGCCATTATCGCGCCGCTGCAAAAGTGTTAGAAGGTACGGTGAATATCCCCACGCGTTTGTGGATTGCACCGCCAACGCGTATGGATGAAGCGCAATTACGAGAAGAGGGTGTCTATTCTGTATTTGGTATCGCTGGCGCGCGAACTGAAATTCCTGGTTGTTCATTATGTATGGGTAACCAAGCACGTGTGGCCGATAAAGCGACGGTATTCTCAACCAGTACACGTAACTTTGATAACCGTATGGGCCGTGATGCACGCGTTTACTTGGGTTCAGCAGAATTGGCAGCCGTTTGTGCGAAGCTCGGTTATATTCCAACGCAGGCTGAATATTTGGCCACTATTGGCGATAAATTGCAGAATGTGGCTGAAATTTATAAATACTTAAACTTTGATCAGATGACCGATTATAAAGCGGCCCTAGAAACGGTTAGTGGTGGTAAAACTAAACGTGTGATTCCGATTGCAGAATTGGCTGTTTAGTCCTTATTTCAATTATTAAAATTCACTTGTGACATTCATCGGTTATGCAAAAATAAATGTATCATAGGTATTTTTGCATAATCGATTATGACGCTTCCCGAGCACCAATTTAAAGCAGACCTAAATAATGCTGACCTAGATAACGCACATATTTTTAGCGAAGAAAACATTGTCTCGCCTACCAAATTAGGTGCATGGAAATGGATGTTGCCGCTAAGTATAGCGTTGGTGTTAGCGGTATTTGCAGCTTGGCATTTCGGTTGGCATGCTAAAGCGGTTACCACTGGTGTGGTGCTATTAGCCGCAGCTTCTCATGTATTTGCTTGGATATTAGGCATTATTACGCTAGTGCCTATTATTGGCCCTTTATTAGTAAAGGTGCTTAGCTTGTCTATCATCTGGCTGCTGAATGCAGTTGGTTATCTGGTTTCTTATGTCGCCATCAAGCGCGGCTATTCTAAAGATGTGCTTACTTATCGCGCTGTTACTATTGCGCTAATCACGGGTATTGTCATCGGTTTTATTCTTGCTAACCTGCTAAATTGAATTTGTGATTTGAATTAATAGTTAAACGACAGGTTTAAACCAACTCAATATGTTCATCACCACCATAAAACAATCTAAGCACGTACAAAATTTAGTTCGCCACATGTTAAAGGTGCGCGATTTCTTCCCGGCCATTTTCTTTTTTGGTGGTTTTGCTTGGGATGCCTTCACCATAGGACGGAACGTAGCCGCGCAAGATTTATTTATCTTCGCGGCTTATTTAGCTACGGCAGGTTTGATTCTTTATGTTATCGGTAGGCCCAGCTATATTCTGGCTGATTCGACTAGCTTACCAAGCTGGCTAGGTAATATTTATATACGTTTTAATCTTTCTAAATATCACTGGCCTAACTTTCCTTATTTTTTATTACAGTTCATTTACGGTAACTTATTAAGCTCTCTTTTTATTTTATATTTCAAAAGCGCCAGCCATTGGTTGGCCTGGCTAATGTCATTATTGTTAGGCGTCATGTTGGTTGGCAATGAGTATTTAGAAGATGAATATAAACGCTTCACTTTAAGCTGGGCGCTATTTGGTTTTTGTGCGATGTTATTGTTCAACTTTGCCTTGCCATTTTTAATCGGCAGTATTCATCCGATTTGGTTTTATTTAAGTACATTAATGGGCTTAGGCGCTGCGCATTGGCTATACAAGAATACGCCTAATCATTTCGGTAGCATTGTCCCAGTTTGGTTAATTGCCGCAGGGCTAATGTTTGCTTATGCTGCAGATATGATTCCACCAGTGCCACTAGTGAAGCGCGATATTGCGGTGGCTTATTCACTCAATAAAGTGAATGGCGATTATCAGTTGTCGCAGCAGCCGTCAGATTGGTGGGTATTTTGGCGTAAAACCAGTACTGATTTGGAAATTACAGCAGGCCAGCGCGTTTATTGCATTTCATCAGTTTTTGCACCATCTGGCTTAAATACCAAGCTCTACCATCGCTGGCAGTTTTACGATAAGAAACAAGGCTGGCTAACACAATCGCATATTGGTTTCACCTTGGCTGGCGGCCGCTACAACGGTTTTAGAGGATACACTTATAAACAGAATTTACAGGCGGGCCAATGGCGTGTGGCGATAGAAACTGAAAATGAGAAAACCGTCGCGGTTTATGATTTTAGTATTAAAACTGTTTCGGTAGCACCAATATCCATTATGCAGTTGTTCTGATTGTATACATCTGACCAATAGCACTTATAGGTTTAGGAAAATACAAGATAAATTGCCAGTAGCATATCAGTGTATGTCCTAGAGAAACTTAGGATTTATAGCCCTTTTGTAAGTGTAAAGCTAAAGTCAAATCAACAAGTGCAGGTAGTCCACACTTAGTATCTTTAACTAACTAGTCTTTCATTTGGATGAGACATTAACTTATCAATATAAGCAATAGCAACCGCTGACAACACAAAAGTTATGTGGATGACCGTTTGGGAAATTAGTACTTTATCGCTCAAGTTTTCAGCATTGATGAATGTTTTAAGTAAATGTATTGATGAAATACCAATAATCGCAGTGGCTAATTTCACTTTAAGTAGGTTAGCGTTTACGTGAGATAACCAATCTGGTTCATCTGGATGCCCCTCTAAATTCAGGCGAGACACAAAGGTCTCATAGCCACCCACAATTACCATAATCAATAGATTTGAAATCATCACTACGTCAATTAAACCTAATACAATCAACATAATGTCTGCTTCTACAAGGTGGGCAGCTTTACCAACTAAGTGGACTAATTCAAGTCCAAAAAAGTAAACATACACCGCTTGCGCAACAATTAAGCCCAAATAAAGCGGTAATTGCAGCCAGCGACTGCCGAATAAAATGTTGGTCATCATACTTTTTTGTTTATAAGCAATCGAGGATGATTTTGATTTTTCTTGCATTAGGTTGTCGCCTTATATGGGTGGGATTGATACAGATTAGCTAGAGTTAAGCAGTGATCTATACTATTGTATCAGCTAAAGTAATAGCGGATATTTAAGAAATATGACTCTCAAGCACATATTCAGCTGTTTCGTCTAAAGCCAGAAGCTTGATTAGTGTGGGCATTGTTTCTTCTAAGATTTTAGGTAATGTCCATGGCGGATTAATGATGAACAAACCACTGCCAAACATGCCAAACCCTTCTGCTGAAGGCTCTTCAATGGTCATGGCAATATGTAGCCAGTTGGGCGCATTCAAGTCCATCAGACTGTCTATCATTTCGTTAGGTTCTGGGCGCTGTAGTAAAGGATACCAAACGATATATGTTCCTGTGGCAAAGCGCGCCAGACTTTCTTTAATTGTTTTGACTACGCGTAGGTAATCTTGTTTATCTTCATAAGGTGGGTCAATTAATACCACTGCACGGCGGGTCGGTGGAGGTAACATGGCTTTCAGTCCAGCAAAACCATCTTGTAGCTCAATTTTCACTTGCCTGCCTTGGCGTTTAAAATTCTCTAGCAGTAATTTATTATCGTTAGGGTGCAGTTCAAACAAGCGCATTTTGTCATCAGCATGCAAATATTGTTGTGCCACTAAAGGTGAACCAGGGTAAA
Source organism: uncultured Pseudomonadota bacterium (assembly GCA_903926935.1). Lineage (GTDB taxonomy): Bacteria > Pseudomonadota > Gammaproteobacteria > Burkholderiales > Methylophilaceae > Methylotenera. The sequence continues at coordinate 5,665 of CAIYLB010000081.1, read as the reverse complement.
ACGCCAGCGCATCGGTGTTAAAGCTTTTAATCTGAGTCACAAACTCGGCAAGTGCTGTTGGCAGGCTTTCCGCGAACATTAATTTTTTAATACCTTGTTCAAACTCTGCATTTTGCGCTGCATAGCCTTCAGTTAGGCTGTATAAGCCAGCGCCGGCATGTGTATCAATATACCAAAAAGGCGCTGGTTTTTGTACGGTATGAGCCAATACCAAACCTAAAACGTAATGTTTTAATACATCTGCATGATTGCCCGCATGAAAGGCATGACGATAACTGAGCATAATAATTGATTGCATATAATTGAAGAGAGTGAGCATTATAGCTTTCATCAATTATCGGCATTAAGTTATTCATGCTAGTCGCATAAATTTTTATATTTTTAAAGTGATTAAAAATTCATTACCTAAACTAGCTTTTCGGTTAGCATTTCATCTATGACAGAATTTAATCAAAGCTCACAAAATAATCTTCATCGGCTAAAAGACGCGAATGCGCATCATCGCCACGAAGTTGATCGCAATCATTACTTGCTGCCATTCCTGCTGATTTTAATTTTTTCTATAGTTGAAGCGATTGGCAGCTGGTACACAGGTTCTTTGGCGTTGTTAAGTGATACTGGACATATGTTCACTGATGTTGCAGCACTAGGCTTGGCTTGGTTGGCAAGCTCACTTGCTAAGAAATCAAATGTTAAAAGACATCATTCTGGCGTAACTTATGCCGAGTTAGTTGTTTCGATTTTTAATGCAGTTACCATGCTGGCGGTGATTATTTTTGTTATATACGAGGCTATAGCAAGGCTTAAGCAACCGCATGCCGTGCAAGGGTTAGGCTTAATGATTATTGCATCTTTAGGTTTAATTGTTAATCTAGTTGTCGCTAAGTTACTGCATCAGCAAGTGTTGCATCATGGAGAAAGTTTAAATAATCATGCGGCATTTTTGCATGTGATGGGAGATTTATTAGGCTCGATTGCTGCTGTTGCCGCTGGCGTGGTAATTTACTTTAGTGGCTGGTTGCTGATAGACCCTATTTTATCTTTGTTAATTTCAATATTGTTATTGGTCTTTACGCTGAATTTAGTACGTGATATTTTGCTGACAATTCACGGCAAAGCGAGCTTAGCTAAGCATGACCACGAAAATAGCCATCTGCATGGCCATGAGCACAAGCATGATCATTAAACAGCACAATACCTTGACACAGCAATCTGAGGCGCATTTTTCAGATTGTGAGAAATATCGCTACTGGTTGCGCCGTGATTGGGATGCCAGCAAGCCCGCGATTAGTTTCTTAATGCTTAATCCTAGCACGGCTAATGAAATTGATAACGACCCAACTATTGAACGTTGCCAGCGCCGAGCCATTGCCATGGGTTATGGCAGCATGATTATTGTAAATTTATTTCCATTTCGTATGACAGATTCTAAATTATTGAATACTGTGGATAATCTTTTAGGTGATATTATTGAAGCGGATGATTGCATTTTACGCGCGGTACAATTGTCTAAAATGACTGTTTGTGGCTGGGGAAAACACCCGCTGGCTGCATCAAGGGGGCGTAATATTGCAGCAATGCTTACGCAAGCTAGCTTACAGAATAAAGTAATGTGCTTACAATTAAATGCGGATAAAAGCCCGCAGCATCCACTTTATATTGCCTATGCAAAACAGCCGGTGCCATTTGTGATCGATGCTAATTAACCTCATCAACATTGTATTTATAGGAGAAATTTAATGCCTTATGTCAATATTAAGCTAGCCGGCACGGTAACGCGTGAGCAAAAAGCACAAATTGCTAAAGAAATTACCGAAACTTTAGAGCGCGTCGCCAATAAACCTAAATCGTATACTTACATTACCTTTGAAGAAGTGGCTTATGAAGATTGGGCCATCGCTGGTAAGTTGTTGGATGAGTAGTTTTTTAGTGAATGATTCTGCATTCATAAGTTTCTCGCTAAGCTAATCGGCGAGAAATTTCTGTAAGGCTGTCATTCCGTACCAAGTACGGAATGACAGCAGTAATGCTAAAATAACGCCATGTTTGACCCAAAACCTATCTTAAAAAATCTACCTAATTTACCTGGCGTGTATCGCATGATAAATGCCACAGACGAGGTAATTTACGTAGGTAAAGCCAAAGACCTTAAAAAGCGCGTTTCATCGTACTTTAATAAAAACTTACCCAGCCCACGTACGCGCATGATGGTGAGTAATATCGTCAGAATTGAAACTACTGTGACCCACAATGAAGCTGAGGCTTTACTGCTGGAAAACAACATGATTAAGGGCTTAATGCCACGCTATAACGTGTTGTTTCGCGACGATAAATCTTATCCTTACATCACACTTACCGGCGATGCCTTTCCTCGATTGGCGTTTCATCGCGGTGCGCAACGCCAAGGGGGCAAGACTAAGAATTCTAGCCAATATTTTGGACCTTTTCCTAATTCTGCGGCGGTGCGCGATAGTATACATTTGTTGCAAAAAGTATTTAAGCTACGAACTTGTGAAAATACCGTGTTTGCAAACCGTAGCCGACCTTGTTTGCAGCATCAAATTGAGCGCTGTACTGCACCTTGCGTGGGCTTAATTACTGATACAGACTATCGAAACGATGTGCACCAGGCCGCCTTGTTTTTACAGGGAAAAACCAATGAGGTGATTGATGCGCTGGGCGAGCAAATGAATGTGGCAGCGGAGAATCAGGATTATGAGCTTGCGGTAGTTTTTCGTAATCGTATGCAAGCCTTACGCCAAGTACAAGCCAAGCAGTTCGTCAGCAATTTCAATGTGTCAGATGCTGATATTGTTGCCTGTGCCGAGCTACAAGGTCAGCACTGTATTAATCTGGTGATGATACGTGGCGGCCGGCATTTAGGGGATAGAAGTTTTATGCCTAAGAATTCTGACGGGGAAACTTTAGAAAATAGTATTGAAGCCTTTTTAGCGCAACATTATGTGGCACAAAATACGCCACCATTGATTGTTGTTGGCATTAAAATTGAAACAGATGTGCTTGAAGATGTTTTGAGTGAGCAGGCAGCACGCAAAGTTAAAATTAATACCAACGCCATAGGTGACAAACGTGTATGGCTAAAAATGGCGCAAACCAATGCTGAGCTTGCATTGGGGCAGCGCGCGGCTACTTCCGCTAATCAAAGTGCAAAATTAATCGCCCTGCGTGAGGCATTACATTTACCAAGTAGCACAGAGCGAATTGAATGTTTTGATATTAGCCATACCATGGGTGAGGCGACTGTCGGTAGCTGCGTGGTGTTTGATCGCGGCGACATGCAGAACAGTGAATATCGCCGCTACAATATTACTGGAATTACGCCGGGTGATGACTATGCTGCAATGCGTGATGTGCTGACGCGTCGCTATACCAAAGTGGCGGCAGGTGAGGGCGTTAGGCCGGACTTGGTGTTTATTGATGGCGGTAAAGGGCAGCTAGGTGTCGCCGTTGAAGTGATGCTAGAAGTTGGATTAGAGGATATTTTGCTGGTTGGCATTGCTAAAGGTGAAGAACGCAGGCCAGGCCTAGAAACCATGATTTTTTCTGACACTGGCGAAATGCTTAATTTGGAGAAAGATAATAAAGGCTTACACTTATTGCAACAAATTCGGGATGAAGCGCATCGATTCGCCATTACTGGCCACAGAGCCAAACGCGCTAAAGCCCGTATGCATTCGAGCTTAGAAGATATTGAAGGTATCGGGGCTAAGCGTCGCAAGGCGTTGTTAACGCGCTTTGGTGGCTTAGATGGCGTAAAAAGTGCTAGTATTGACGAAATAGCCAAGGTTGAAGGTATTAGTCAAAATTTAGCTGAAAAGATTTATGGGGAATTACATTGAGCAAGCGTCTAAATAATAGCGAGACATACTAAATGAGCTGCAATATACCGACCATGTTGACATGGCTACGAATTTTGCTAATACCTGTATTCGTCGGTGTTTTTTATTTACCTAATAATCTGTACATGTTAGGCGCCATGCCTTCACAAGAAGTCAATATTATTGCAACGGTGGTTTTTGCGTTTGCAGCTTTTACCGATTGGCTAGATGGATATTTGGCTAGACTATTAAATCAAACGTCGTCATTCGGTGCATTTTTAGATCCGGTAGCTGATAAATTAATGGTAGCTGCCGCTTTGATTGTCCTCGTTGAGTTTGAACGCGTAGGTGCGATTATTGCGCTGATTATTATTGGTCGTGAAATTGCTATAAGTGCGCTACGTGAGTGGATGGCTGGTGAAGGTCAAAGCAGTAGCGTGGGCGTTGCAATGATAGGAAAAGTAAAAACGGCCGTACAAATGCTGGCCATTCTATTTCTATTATTTTGGAATGATATTGATTTGGGTAGCCTAGGAATGTTCCAAACTAAAATAATCGGACATGTTTTAATTGTGTTCGCTGCATTTTTAACGCTGCTATCAATGGCTTATTATCTGAAGGCTGCCTGGCCTAAAATGAAAGCTAAATAAATTAGTCATAACTATGGTATTTGGTCTTGACGATATTCCCAAATTCGCTATAATGGCGCCTGTCTTAACGCGGGAATAGCTCAGCTGGTAGAGCGCAACCTTGCCAAGGTTGAGGTCGCGAGTTCGAGTCTCGTTTCCCGCTCCACGAATTTAATAAGCATGATGGTTTTATGATCATGGTTTAGTTAAAATGGCATAAAAACGGCGAATGCATAAGTGCTTTCGCCGTTTTAGTTTTAGCTTACAATTTAGAAATATTTGTTAAAATATTTCTTTATCAAAGGCGCGATAGCAAAGCGGTTATGCCGCGGCCTGCAAAGCCGTTTAGATCGGTTCGACTCCGATTCGCGCCTCCAATAAAATCAATGACTTACGTCACTTTTTAGCAAAAATACCCCTCGCAATAAGTTACACAAACCCCACAAAACACTATAAAATCCCCCTTCCAACTACTAAATTCGCGTCAAAGACGCGCATAATTCAGTCGTGTTGGCCGTATAGGGGAGTTTTATGGCAAGTAAGCGAGTTCGTAACGGTAGATACTATTACACGGTAGTCAGCAAGGCTTTGCCTAATGGTCGTGTATATTTAACTTTCGATGATGAAGCCGAGGGTGATGCTTATACACTCAAGCTTGATGCCTTACTTAAAGAAGGCAAGGTGCCTACTGAGTTTATGGCAAAGAAGGGGGCGATCATTACGATTGCCGATGCCATCGACCAATACTTACTTGGTGTATCAGTGCCAGATAGCGATCATAAATTACTAGCTATTGCCAGAAAGCGCGTAGGTAAAAGTAATATTTCAGCACTTAATTATGTTTGGGTAGATAAGTATGTAGCTGGAATGAAAGAGGCTGATCTATCGCCTTCTACTATTCGTCATCATGTAGGTGCGCTGGCGCGGTGCTTGGATTGGGTTAAAAGGCGCGGTGATGTATTGATGGTATCAAACCCATTGCGTGAGTTGCCTAAACGCTATGCCTCTGGACATAAGGCCGAGTTTGAACGTGATCGCAGATTATCAGCCGATGAAGAAAAAGAAATAAGACGTATCATCCTAGGCGGTAAAGCAGAAGGCAAAGAGCGTGGCTTTGCGTTTACTAATCCAGAATCTATGCTGATGCTATTTGATATAGCGATTGAAACTGGTATGAGATTATCTGAAATCTATACG
>CAIYLB010000080.1 GCA_903926935.1 uncultured Pseudomonadota bacterium | reverse complement strand
TAATAATTTTGACTTGCAAAGTTATTTTTTTATCGAGCAACTTAAAATTGCCAAACAATATGATTTACCGGTGATATTGCATGTGCGCCATGCGATTGATGATATTTTAAAACAATTGCGGAAACATCCGGTGGTGGGTGGCATCGCCCATGCATTTAATGGTAGTTTTCAACAAGCAGAGCAATTTATCTCGCTAGGTTTTAAACTGGGTTTTGGAGGCGCAATGACTTATAGTCGCGCCTTGAAAATTCGTGAACTGGCCGTAAAGTTGCCTTTGAGCGCGATTGTATTGGAAACCGATGCGCCCGATATTCCGCCTGAATGGCTAGGTCAGAGAGGCAGGAATAGTCCATTGGAAATAGCCAAAATCGCTCAGGTTCTAGCTGATTTAAGGCAGCTAAATATCACCGAAGTGCTTGAGATTACAGGGGCTAATGCCTTGAAAGTTCTGCCAAAATTATCTCACTTATACACACTACCTAAGGTGCTACATTAACTGTTGCTAAAAAACCCTTAGAAATCAATGGCTACCATGTAAGTTATTGATTATTAATGATTAAAAATTAGTTTAATTTTTAATCATTTTTAAAAAAGCCTTACAAATTGAGACGTTACATTTTTATGGCACAATTATTCACAGAGTTATCCACAGATATTGTGGAAAGTATTTTTGATTATAGGGAACTTTTTTATACCAGTGCTTGGCATCCCCACAGAATATATCTGCTAAAGCAGATTATTCGTGCGTGAAAGTCAACTTTTGAATTGTTTATTTTTTTGCTAAATAGCTCTTTTATTGCTAGGGATTATTGATTTTTATGTTAGTAGGCCAACGGCAATATCGCACTATTTGGGTGCTTGAAAATTCAGGTCAATGTTTACCAACCGTGGCTATAATCGACCAGACTAAATTGCCTCATGCGCTAGTCATTGCACATATTGCTGATTTGCCACAGATGGTGGTGGCCATTAAAACTATGCAGGTTCGCGGCGCCCCTTTAATTGGTGCATCAGCTGCTTATGGTATAGCGTTGGCAATGCAGCACGATGCTAGTGATGCTTATTTAAACTATGCCGCTACTCAACTAATCCAAAGTCGGCCGACAGCGGTTAATTTACATTGGGCTGTACAGCGCATGTTAACGCTGTTAACGTCGATTGCTAACTCTAGCCGCAGTCAAGTCGCTTGGGCAGAGGCTGCGGCTATTTGTGATGAAGATGTTGTGCTAAATCAAGCGATAGGGCAGCACGGTTTGGCTTTGATAGAAAGTGCACAAAAGAATGCAAGTCAGAATGCAGCTCAAACCCAAGTCTTTAATATCCTTACGCATTGCAACGCCGGCTGGTTAGCAACAGTCGATTTCGGTACTGCACTTTCACCTATTTATGCCGCACACAATGCTGGCCTTAAGGTGCATGTGTGGGTCGATGAAACGCGTCCACGTAACCAAGGTGCTAGTCTTACTGCCTGGGAGTTGGGGCAGCATGGCGTACCTCATACAGTGATTAGTGATAATGCTGGCGGTCATTTGATGCAGCAAGGTTTGGTTGATATGGTCATTGTTGGCGCGGACCGAGTGACTAGCACTGGTGATGTTTGTAATAAAATTGGTACTTATCTAAAAGCATTAGCCGCTTTAGATAACCATATTCCGTTTTATGCTGCCGTGCCCAGTCCAACCATAGATTGGAGTATGAGCAATGGTCTGGACGAAATTGAAATTGAGCAGCGGCATGGCGATGAAGTTGCCTATATTCAAGGTTTGGCAGCTGATGGTAGTTTGCAGAGTGTACGCGTCATACCGTCAGAATCACCCACTGCGAATCCCGCTTTTGATGTGACGCCAGCAAGATTAGTCACTGGCATTATTACTGAGCATGGCGTATTCTCACCTGATAGATTGGTTAGACATGGATGATTTGGATGTGCATGATATTGGCATGAAAACTCAAGCTGAATTTAAATTACGCGAGCAATTATTATCAGCCAGCCAAAAACTTTCAGTGCTGGGGCTGAATAAAGGCGCGTCAGGCAATGCTAGTGTGCGCTGTGAGGAGGGCTTTTTAATCACGCCGTCAGGTATCGCGGCTGAAGCTATGTCAGTCAATGATTTGGTGCATATGCAATTGGACGGAAGTTATCCCACAAATAAAAATCCATCTTCAGAATGGCGCTTTCATAGAGATATTTACATTCATCGTCCAGAAGTTCAGGCTGTCATTCATACACATAGCATATTTGCTAGCACTTTAAGCACATTTCGTCGTGATATGCCGGCTTTTCATTACATGATTGCCTTGTGCGGAGGTGATAGCATACGCTGTGCGCCATATGCTTTATTTGGCACTCAGCAACTGTCGGATAACGCGGTGGGCGCATTGCAAAACCGTTTGGCCTGTCTGTTAGCGAATCACGGCATGATAGCAGTCGGCGCCAACTTGGAAAAAGCAGTCAGCGTTGCGGAAGAAGTTGAAACCTTATGCGAGCAGTACTTGCGCGCCTTGCAAGTGGGTGAGCCGCATATTTTAAGCCAGCAAGACATGCTGGAAGTGCAAGAAAAATTTAAAACCTATCGAGCTTGGGCTGCAAACGCTTAAGTTTTAAATATTAGCTAGGGCAATTAAGTATTTTTATTTTGGCATAACGTTTTGAACGGCTTCGGTTTTGCGGTAAAATCTGAACCCGTCTGCAACAAATAATTAAGTGCCTTTCCATGACTAAATATGTATTCGTAACTGGCGGTGTAGTTTCCTCTCTTGGTAAAGGCATCGCCGCCGCTAGCCTAGGCGCAATTCTAGAATCACGTGGTATCAAAGTAACCATGTTGAAGCTAGATCCCTACATCAACGTAGATCCTGGCACCATGTCACCTTTTCAGCACGGCGAAGTATTTGTCACCGAAGACGGTGCAGAAACTGACTTGGATTTAGGTCATTACGAACGCTTTATTACCCAGCGCATGGCTAAACGTAATAACTTCACCACTGGCCAGATTTACGAAACTGTCATTAAAAAAGAGCGTCGCGGTGAATACCTAGGTAAAACCGTACAAGTTATTCCACACATTACCGATGAAATTAAAGCGCACGTTAAACGTGGTGCTGAAGGTGCGGATGTCGCGATTGTAGAAGTCGGCGGCACTGTGGGCGATATTGAGTCCTTACCATTTTTGGAAGCCATTCGCCAAATGGGTTTTGAAGAAGGCCGTAACAATGCCTGTTACATTCATTTAACTTTACTACCTTGGATTCCTACTGCGGGCGAATTAAAAACTAAACCTACCCAGCATTCTGTGAAAGAATTGCGCGAGATTGGTATTCAGCCAGATATTTTGCTATGCCGCGCAGACCGTAACATTCCTGATGAAGAGCGTAAGAAAATCGCCTTATTCACTAACGTAATGTTAGAAGCTGTTATTAGCATGATAGATGCTGATTCTATCTACAAAATACCGGGTTTTTTACATGCGCAAATGCTCGATGAAATCGTTTGTAGAAAATTAGAGATTAGCGCTAAACCAGCAGATCTATCTAGTTGGGAAAAAATTGCCTACGCGCTAGGCAATCCAAAACATCTTGTTAATATTGCCTTTGTTGGTAAATATATTGATTTGGCCGATTCTTATAAATCACTTACCGAAGCCTTGATACACGCAGGCATTCATACTGAATCTAAAGTTAAAGTGCATTATATTGATTCTGAAGATATTGAACAGAATGGCACGGCAGCACTAGAAAATATGGATGCTATATTAGTGCCTGGTGGTTTTGGTGTACGCGGTACCGAAGGCAAAATTGCCGCGATTGCTTATGCCAGAAAAAATAAGGTGCCGTATCTTGGTATTTGTTTGGGTATGCAGTTGGCCGTGATTGAATTTGCACGTAATGAAGCACATTTAACCGATGCTAATAGTACTGAATTCAACCCAGCAAGCCCACATCAAGTGGTTGGCTTAATCACTGAGTGGCAAGCGGCTGATGGCAGTGTAGAAACGCGTACTACAGATTCTGACCTTGGCGGCACTATGCGTTTAGGCGCTCAGGCATGCCCAATTGTACCGAACACGATGGCCGCTAGCATTTACGGCAGTCAGGTAAACGAACGTCATCGCCATCGTTATGAAGTGAACAATAATTACGTTGAACAATTAAAAGCTGCTGGTTTGGTGATTTCTGCCAGAACACCGACCGAAGATTTGTGCGAGATGATAGAGCTGCCACAGAATGTGCACCCGTGGTTTGTGGCCTGCCAATTTCACCCGGAATTTACCTCTAATCCGCGCACCGGTCACCCGCTATTTACTGCTTTTGTCAAAGCTGCGCTGGCACATCAAGGCGTTAAGTAATAGCGCTTTTTTAAAAATTAAAATAAAAAACTTGGTTGATTCAATCAAAAAAGGATAGTTATGCAATTATGTGGATTTGAAGTTGGCCTAGATAAACCGCTATTTTTGATTGCCGGACCCTGTGTGATTGAGTCGCAACAAATGGCGATTGATACTGCCGGCCAACTGAAAGAAATTGCTACGGCTTTGGGCATTCCTTTTATTTATAAATCTTCTTACGATAAAGCTAATCGCAGCTCAAATAGCACATTCCGTGGCTTTGGCATGGAACAAGGTTTAAAGATTTTAGATGAAGTACGTCGCCAAATTGGTGTGCCAATTTTGACGGATGTACACACAGAAGAGCAAGTGCCGCACGTCGCTGCGGTAGTTGATGTATTGCAGACGCCTGCATTTTTATGTCGCCAAACTGATTTTATTACCGCTTGTGCAAAATCTGGCAAGCCGGTGAATATCAAAAAAGGCCAATTTATGGCGCCTGGTGATATGCGTAATGTGGTGCAAAAAGCGCGTGAAGCTAATGGTAACCAAGATACGATTATGGTCTGTGAGCGCGGTGTATCATTTGGCTACAATACTTTAGTGTCTGATATGCGCGGATTAGCGATTATGCGTGAAACTCATTGCCCTGTTGTATTTGACGCGACTCACTCAGTGCAACAACCTGGTGGCCAAGGCGACAAAAGCGGTGGTCAACGTGAACATGTGCCAGTATTAGCGCGCGCTGCTGTGGCAAGTGGTATTGCCGGTATTTTTATGGAAACTCATCCTGATCCAGCAAAAGCATTATCTGATGGACCTAATGCTTGGCCCTTGCACAGAATGAAAGAATTGTTAGAAGTATTGGTAGATTTAGATCGCTTAGTGAAAAAAGCAGGTTTTATTGAATCAACTTTATAAAAATTAGAAAACCTTGCAGCAGTTTCATAAAAAAGAAAATTTTTAATATTTTGGAGTGTGAGTGATGAGTGCAATTGTCGATATTATTGCCCGTGAAATTTTAGATTCACGTGGTAATCCAACAGTAGAAGTTGATGTGTTGCTTGAAAGTGGTGTGATTGGCCGTGCTGCGGTTCCTTCAGGCGCTTCTACTGGCTCTAAAGAAGCAGCGGAGTTACGTGATGGTGATGCCAGTCGTTATTTAGGTAAAGGCGTGTTGCGCGCGGTTGAAAACGTTAATACTGAAATCACAGAAGCCATCATAGGCTTAGATGCTGAAGAACAAAGTTTTATCGACAAAACGCTTATTGAGCTTGATGGTACGGAAAATAAAGATCGTTTAGGCGCGAATGCAATTTTAGCTGTTTCTATGGCTTGCGCTCGTGCAGCAGCAGAAGAATCTGGCTTGCCTTTATATCGCTATTTAGGTGGCTCTGGCGCCATGCAATTGCCTACGCCAATGATGAATATCATCAACGGTGGTGCGCATGCTGATAACAGCGTTGACATGCAAGAGTTTATGATTATTCCAGCCGGTCGTCCTAGCTTTAGAGAAGCTTTGCGGTGTGGCGCTGAAGTATTCCATGCCTTGAAAAAGACTTTACATAAAAAAGGTCTTGCCACAACAGTGGGCGACGAAGGTGGATTTGCGCCTAACTTACCGTCAAATGAAGCGGCTATTCAATATATTATGGAAGCGATTTCTGACGCCGGTTACGAGCCAGGCCGTGATGTATATTTAGGTTTAGATTGCGCCAGTACTGAATTTTACAAAAATGGTAAATATCATTTAACTTCAGAAGGATTGGAGTTGTCATCAGCACAATTTACTGATTATTTGGCTACTTGGTGTGATAAATATCCGATTATCAGTGTTGAAGATGGTATGGCTGAGTTTGACTGGGATGGTTGGGATATTTTGACTAAACGCCTAGGTAAAACGACGCAATTAGTCGGTGATGATCTTTTTGTGACTAATGCAAAAATTCTACGTGAAGGCATCAGACGCGGTGTTGCCAACTCAGTGCTGATTAAAGTGAACCAAATTGGTACGCTTACTGAGACTTTTGAAACGATTGAAACTGCCAAGCGTGCGGGCTATACTTCAGTCATTTCACATCGTTCAGGTGAAACTGAAGATACGACCATTGCTGATATTTCAGTGGCAACAAATGCATTGCAAATTAAAACAGGTTCAATTTCACGTTCAGAACGTATTGCTAAATACAATCAACTGTTACGTATTGAAGAAGAATTAGGCGATGCTTCTAGCTATGCTGGAATGTCAGCCTTTTATCAACTATTCAAGTAAGTTTTAAAGGGCATTAATCTAGGTGAAAGCCATAATCCTTATATTTGTTATCTTAATTGCCTTGCTGCAGTATCCTCTGTGGTTAGGCAAGGGTAGTTGGTTGCGTGTTTGGGATTTAAATCGTCAAATAGCTGAACAGCAAGAAAAAAATAATGGCCTAAAAGCGCGTAATGAAACGCTAAATGCCGAAGTGTTAGATTTAAAAAGTGGTCGTGCAGCCATTGAAGAGCGCGCCAGAAGTGAGCTCGGTATGGTAAAACAAGATGAAGTGTTTTATCAGGTGCTGGAGAATACCACCACAAAAACCCCCACTACCAGCACACCTAGTGCTGCCACATCTGCAGTAACAAGCACTCCATCAGCACCAGCGAATCCAATGCTAGAGAAGCCTGCTAAAAAGTAGTCAGACTTCCCTTTTTATTGAGCAATCCTACGCGCTGATTTCTAATAGGTAAGGCAAAGGCTTTATCGCTAATGCAATGTCTTGCCAATAGATGCCGTCTTGCGTCAAATTTTCTAATCTACATTCCACCAGAACATCAAAGCCTGTGTTAATAGCTGGCACACAACGTACAATTTTACCAATGGCTTGTTTGTTAGCGTCCACCACATCGTCGCCTATAGCGGGCATGACTATACTAGCAATATGGGCAAGTTGAGTACGGCGTTTAACTTTGCCCAAATAATGTGTACGCGCTACAATTTCTTGACCTGTATAACAACCTTTTTTATAGTTAATCGCATTGAGTGCATCTAAATTCAGCATTTGCGGTACAAACTCTTCTTGGGTTTTAAGGCTAACTTCAGGAATTCCAGCCTGTATTTCCAGCCATTCCCAGCAATCTGCGCCTACTGGTTTAGCTACTTCAGTTAAAGCATTCCAAATAACAGGTGCGTTGAGCGCATCTGTGAAAATTTCATATCTAGGTGTAGCGCCAGCTAGTTTGATAATAGCGCCATTATCCATGCTGACTAGTGCGTAATCTGTTTCAGGCAAGTCTTTGAAAATTGGTTTTAATAATTCAGCAGCGTTAGCACCGCTGATGCCGAATTTAATTATAGATTCGCTCACGTCAGTAATCTCAACTTTGCTACGCATGACATACATTTTAAGGCGCTTAGCAATACTTTCAATCAACTCTTTAGGCATTTGCAAATGCACGTGATCATAATGAGAAAATGCGAAAAAAAGCGCTAACAAGCGGCCTTTTGGGCTGCAATAACCCGTGTAATGGGCATTATTGCCATCTAATAACTTAATATCGTTGGTTACTTGACCTTGCAAAAATGTGATTACGTCAGCGCCTCTTAATTCCAGCAATCCTAGGTGCGATAAGTCACAAATAACAGTATCATTAATAAGCGCTTGACGCTCGGCGATAGGGTCGCCAAAGCGTATGACTTTGCCACCCTCGATAATTACACTTTGCTTGCGCTCTAGGGTGTTATTTGATTGATAGTTCTGCAGAAATTGATGCCATTGTTGCATGTGCGTGCTAACCTTATTTAAAATAACTATACGAGAGTAATATGCAGCCGATACAGCTCTATATCAAGCCTTCTATGCTGGCAAGTTGCTTGTTTACATTAATCAGCGCTGGTGCTTGGTGTATTGTAATGCTGTTGGCTTTTTCTTGGCAGCTTAAGTTGCTGTTAAGTGTAATGATTATACTTTCGGCAATTTATGCAGTGCTCTGCTACGGCATATTGTTGTTACCTTGGTCGTGTATTACGCTGCAAGTTAATACGATAAGCCAGCTGCAACTAGTATTCAAAAATGGAAAAATATTGGACGTGATAGTGCAAGCTAATAGTGTGGTGACGCCATATTTAACCGTAATAAATTACTCTGTAACAGAGACAAATTTATTACAAAAACTAATGCATAAGTTATATTGTCCACATCTCGTGCTCTTTGTGGATGCGGTAAATGCCGATTCTTATCGTCATTTGCGCGTTTGGTTGCGCTGGGCTCATGCTAGGCAACTAGACTGAAACTATTTTAGATTTGAATTTTTAATAGATTAATTTGCTAGTTGCTTAGCCTTAGCTGACTTGCGTTTATTTATAAAAACACGCCATTGCGCTGAGAGCTCTTTAATCGGATGTTTAGGCATATAGGCTAATATGAATAATAGGCCGGCTAGTCCAGCTAAAATGTAGCGAATTTCATAGCCAGCTTTATCGCGCCTAGCTGGTTTTTGTTTTTTCATTGCAGTTAAAACATCCTGTACACCATCACCACGCACATAAAATCCATTTACTTCTTTAGCTAGTGTTGTTAAATAAGTTTCTTCTAACTTAGACATATAGCGATCACTTTCGCCACCAGCTACGCTGTCATTGCGGGTGCCAATGTTAGCTTCACTAATTTGTGCGATACCTGGCTGCATGGCAAAACTTTCACCAGACCAATAGCCAATTAATTGATTATGTTCATCTAACTTGGGAATAGGTGAGCCTTTGTCGCCGCCTATACCAACAAAGAGCCAGCCTTCGCCACCTTGAAACGCAGTCAAATCTTGTGTGTTAAATACATGTAATTTAGGCGCTTCTTCACCATCGGTAAAAAATACTACCTGAGCTGGCTCAGGTAAGGAGCGTATAGTTCTGGCTAAATTTGGCATGCTATTACGAATGCGACTATTGCCAGACCATGCCGTACGCCAATCTAGGTGATCTACTGTGTCATTGATCGCATCGAAATTTTCACAAACTTCAATGGGTGTGTATAAGGCAGCAATACTTACACCAGCAAATAAGCCGATGCTTACGTTAGTGCCGCAGGGTAATTCACCGATGAGTTTATGTAGTGTATCTTGCATAAACTCCATGCGACTAGCTGGTTTTCCATTTAAACTTTTATCAATCACATTCATGCTTTGTGAAATATCAGCCACTAACATATAGCTGTTAATATCGCGTTTAATCGGTATTTTTGGATTAAATAGCGCAATAATCAGTAATAGTAATGCACCCAATAACAGGGCAGCATCGTGCCTATGTCTGAAATAATTAACTAATTTATGCATTATGGTAATCCAACTGGGATGCTTCCCATAATCAAACCTGGCGTATCACTTTCGCCGGCACCTGGAGTTGGCGTGCCTGGCAACATGGTCAAAATTCTGTCCATATTATGTCGCGCATCCCAAAATGAATTGTCTAAGCGTAAAGATTGCTGATAAGCCGTTTTCGCTTGGCGGAACAGATATTCAGCTTCATCACGAACAGTCATATTTGCACCATTAATGACTAGCCCGCGTCTAAAGAAAATATTACCTAAATTATATTGAATCGCCGATTTCTGAGTGTTGTTGGCCTGGTTAAGTGCTTTGTTAAATAATAACGTCGCTTCTTTATAGCGTTCATTTTTAGCTAGCCAAAATGCTGTTGAGAACTTAGCTTCAAAGCTTTGTCTATCTGTTTGTGGTGGTAGTCCAATGCTTACCGCAGCATTGAACGCATTGATTTGTTTAATCCGCGTAACTAAGTAAGCCACGTTTAGTGCCGAACTTATGCTGATAATAAGCAGTAGCCAGGTGATTTTTTTAACTGAAAAGAAACGGCTGATATTAGCTAGCCATGTCCCCAATAAAGTCAGGTTAAAAGATCCGCTTGATTTTTCATTCATGTTTAATGAGTTTAGTGCCATGTTTTAACCTCTAAATATTTCACGCCCAATAATAAGCTAATCATCAGCGCCGCGATCATAAAGCAAATATTGGAGTAATCGCGACCAGGAATCCTTTCAAGATATTTGATGGCCTTCTTTTCGCGATTATTAATGTCGTTCATTGCTAATTGTAATGATTTTGGATCTTCCGCTTCATAAGCTTTAAACGGAGATCTTAGTGTTTTGAAAAAATCATTTAGCTCAATCTCTGCAGGTAATGCGGCATTTTCTATACGTACATACTTAGTATCAAAAATACTCAAGCCCCCTGGTTGGCGAAGTACAATCCAGTAAAGACTTATATGCAGCCGATCAAACCAGTCTTTGATTTTTTGTTGGGTATTGGCATCCATTCGGCCAGCACCATCTGAAATCAAAATCAGTGCGCGTGAACCTGAATCTGGTATTTTGTCGAATAACGCTGCGCCGCTGGTTAGTCCGCTGCCAATATTTGTTTGAAAAAGTGCATTGCCACCAGTTGCTTGTACGGCGGCAATAATGGCTTTTTTATTTTCGGTTAAAGGTAAAACATACATCGCTGAGTTGCTAAAGGTAATCATACCGAACATATCTTGCTGACGAGATTTTACAAAATCGGTAATTAATCTGGCCGCTGCTACTGATTTTGTTTCGCCAACAATTGAATTGCCTGTGCCACTACTACCACCAGAAAATGGATCGTCCATACTCGCGCTGCGGTCTAGC
>CAIYLB010000079.1 GCA_903926935.1 uncultured Pseudomonadota bacterium | reverse complement strand
ATGAATTTGCTGAAAAATTAGCCGCACGTGTCGGTCAGTTAAAAGTAGGGCATGGTACTGAAGATGGCGTAATGCAAGGACCGTTGATAGATGAAGCCGCCATCGCAAAAATTGAAAGCCATGTAGCGGATGCAATCAGCAAAGGCGCGAGCTTAATTGAAGGTGGTAAACGCCATGGGCTAGGCGGGACGTTTTTTGAGCCGACGGTATTGGCTAATGTTAGCAAGGACGCTTTAATTTTTAGTGAAGAAACTTTTGGCCCAGTCGCGCCTTTGTTTAGATTTAAAACCGACGAAGAAGTCATTGAGTTGGCAAACGACACTGAGTTTGGCTTAGCGTCCTACTTTTACAGCCGTGATATTGGTCGCATTTGGCGCGTCGCAGAAGCCCTCGAGTACGGCATGGTTGGCGTGAACACAGGTATTATTTCTAATGAAGTAGCGCCTTTTGGTGGCATAAAGCAATCTGGCCTAGGCCGCGAAGGCTCACATCATGGTTTAGACGAATATCTCGAAATTAAATATGTTTGTATGGCGGGCATTTAACTCATGACTGAAGCAAAACAAGCGATAGATTGGCATCAACGCGCTAAAACGTTAATAATTGATGGTCGCGCATTCATCAACGGTGTGCGTGTTGAAGCGGTCGATAAGCAAACCTTTGAATGCTTTTCACCGATTGATAACCGTAAACTGGCCGATGTTGTTAGTTGTCAGTCTGCAGATATCGATCTAGCTGTTGCTGCAGCGCGTGCTGCTTTTAACGATAGGCGCTGGGCAGGGCTTTCACCGCGCGAGCGCAAGCAAGCTATGATTCGTTTTGCCGATTTACTATTGGCCAATAAAGAAGAGTTAGCTTTATTAGAAACGCTGGATATGGGTAAACCTATCACGGCTAGTCTTAATGTAGATGTAAATTCTGCAGCTAATAGTTTGCGTTGGTTTGGCGAGGCGATAGATAAAGTGTATGGCGAAGTCGCGCCTACCGCTGATCATACTTTGGCCTTCATTACCCGTGAGCCTATCGGCGTGGTGGCGGCCATAGTACCTTGGAATTACCCAATATTAATGGCTTGCTGGAAAATTGCACCAGCATTGGCTTCAGGCAATAGTGTTGTATTGAAACCTTCAGAAAAATCGCCACTCACAGCCTTAAGGCTTGGAGCTTTAGCCATAGAAGCTGGTATTCCTGCTGGCGTATTAAATATCGTACCTGGCTTTGGTGCGGAAGCTGGCACGCCTCTGGCAATGCACATGGATGTCGATTGTATTGCGTTCACTGGCTCAACCGGTGTAGGTAAAAAAATACAAATCATGGCCGGACAAAGCAACCTAAAACGTGCTTGGTGTGAACTAGGCGGTAAGTCTGCCAATATTGTATTTGCTGATTGCAAAGACATGGATAAAGTGGCGGCAGCCTCTGCGGGCGCAATTTTTTATAACCAGGGTGAAAGCTGCAATGCGCCTTCACGTTTGTTGGTAGAGCGTTCGATCAAAGAGCTATTGGTTAAAAAAATACTGGCGCATTTACCTGAATATCAGCCGGCTGATCCGCTAGATGTGAATACTACGATGGGTGCTATAGTTGATTGTGGGCAGATGGCGAATGTGCTGAAATATATTGCTAGCGGTAAAGAGCAGGGCGCAAATTTACGTGCAGGCGGGGAACAGGTAATGCTGGATAGTGGCGGTTTTTATATCAGTCCAACAGTATTTGATGAAGTGACGAATGATATGGCTATTGCCAGTGAGGAGATTTTTGGCCCGGTGCTTTCCATCATCACTTTTGACTCAGAAGAAGAAGCTGTGCGTATTGCAAACGACAGTGAATATGGTTTGGCAGCAGCCGTATGGACGCAAGATATTAGCCGTGCACATAAAGTGGCCAAGGCTTTACGTGCAGGCACAGTGCATGTGAATAGTTATGACGAAGATGATATTACTGTGCCGTTTGGTGGTTATAAGCAATCGGGTAATGGCCGCGATAAATCGTTGCATGCTCTGGAAAAATATACTGAATTGAAAACGACTTGGATCAAGTTGGATTAAGCTTAATCTAACTTCAACTAAACCCGAATAAGATTAAATTAACTGGCTTTAAATCGAATTAAATGAAGGATGTAAGTGACATGACGACTCAAGCAAGTAACCAAGATTTACATGACAGGCGCTTAGCCGCCACGCCACGTGGCATAGGTGTAATGGCTAATTTCTTTATAGATCGTGCCCTAAATTCAGAAGTATGGGATGTAGAAGGTAAGCGGTACATAGATTTTGCTGGAGGCATTGCCGTGCTAAATACTGGGCACAGACACCCTAAGATGATAGAGGCGATTGAGGCTCAACTAAAGCGTTTTACGCATACTTGTTATCAGGTGTTGCCTTATGAAAGTTATGTAACCTTAGCTGAACGCATCAATCAGCTGACTCCTGGCACGCATGCGAAGAAGACCGCGTTTTTTTCTAGTGGTGCAGAGGCTGCAGAAAATGCAGTAAAAATCGCTAGGGCTAGCACTGGTCGCCCGGGCATTATCGCTTTTTCAGGCGCTTTTCATGGCCGCACTATGATGGCTAGCGCCTTGACTGGCAAAGTTGTGCCATACAAGGTTGGTTTTGGACCGTTTCCATCGGATGTCTACCATATACCGTTTCCAATAGATTTACATGGTGTGACAGTAGAGGATTCAATCAATGCACTACACACACTGTTTAAAACGGATAT
>CAIYLB010000078.1 GCA_903926935.1 uncultured Pseudomonadota bacterium | reverse complement strand
CTTACAATCAGCGCATGATGATCATGATAATTTAGATATCTCTAAAGAGCTGTCTGCTTTAGAAAAGAAAAATCAAAAATTATCAGAATATATTTACGGTAGTTTGTCTGCATGGCAAATTTCTCAATTAGCTCGTCATCCACAGCGTCCTTATACCTTGGATTATATTCAAGGGATTTTTACTGACTTTGAAGAGCTACATGGTGATCGTGCTTATGCCGACGATCCAGCTATTGTGGGTGGTTTAGCTCGATTTGAAGGGCAGGCAGTCATGGTCATAGGTCATCAAAAAGGTCGTGATGTTAAAGAGCGCCAGTATCGTAATTTTGGTATGCCTCGCCCAGAAGGCTATCGCAAAGCCCTGCGCTTATACCGTATGGCAGAAAAATTCAATATTCCTGTGATTACCCTAATTGACACTCCTGGTGCATACCCAGGCATTGGTGCTGAAGAACGTGGGCAATCAGAAGCCATTGCACGCAATTTGTATGTAATGGCTGAGTTAAAAACACCCATTATAGGCGTGATTATTGGTGAAGGCGGCTCTGGTGGAGCTTTGGCACTTGGGGTAGTGGATCAATTGTTGATTCTGCAATATGGAACTTATTCGGTAATTTCACCTGAAGGTTGCGCCTCTATTCTATATAAAAGTGCTGATCAAGCGCCCGTAGCCGCAGAGTCGTTAGCGATAACTGCTGATCGTCTTAAATCCATGGGCTTAGTTGACCGTATTATTCCTGAGCCATTGGGTGGCTGTCATCGTGCGCCAGAAGTTGTAATGGAAACTTTACGTAGCGCCTTAAAGGAAGAGCTAACTAAACTTAAAAATAAATCCATTAAATCTTTATTAGTAACTCGATATGAGCGTTTAATGAGTTACGGAAAATTTAAAGAAGTGGCTGATAAAAAACCATCAGTCAATATTTAATGTGCCAAAAAGTCAAGTTTCCGCAATTCGTAGTAAATCTTATGCGCTAACCCTTAACGCAGTCCAACTTCAATTAAATCAATTTCTCACAGCGCATCTTAAGTCAGGTCAGCATCTTCTGCTGGCCTTAAGTGGTGGGCTAGATTCATCTGTGCTCTTGCATCTGCTCGCTAATGTCAAATCTTGCTTAGGTATTGAGTTGTCAGCAATGCATGTTCATCATGGTTTAAGCCCTAATGCAGACGCATGGGCTACTTCTTGTGTGGAGCAATGTGAGCAGCTCAACGTGGATCTGCAAGTGGTATATGTGCAAGTTGAGAAGAATTCAAATTTAGGTTTAGAGGCTGCTGCTAGGCGCCTACGTTATGAGGCGCTTTTTAATGCTGTTGTAGCAGATGCTCCACCAGATTTTATAGTTACGGCTCATCATCAAGATGATCAAGCCGAAACATTCATATTGCAGTTGATGCGCGGAGCTGGTGTTAAAGGCTTAGCGAGTATGGCAGCTATTGATCCCATTCGCCATTTACTTCGACCTCTGCTGGGGATTACACGTCAACAGTTGTATGACTACGCAAAGATACATACCATAGCTTGGTGTGATGATGAGAGTAATGAGAACACGTACTTTGAACGCAACTTTGTGCGGCATGAATTGATGCCAATGATGGCTGAACGGATACCTGCAATATCGCCAGTGCTTGCAAGAACTGCGTCGCATATGGCAGAGGCCAATGCATTGCTTGATGATTTAGCTCGAATTGATGCTAAAATTTTAGTGCTTGAAAATAGTGTTTGCGTATCTGGTTTGCGTTCACTAAGTCAGGCAAGAGCAAAAAATGTACTGCGATTCTGGATGGCGTGCAATCAATTGGCAATGCCACATGCAGAACAATTAGCCGAAATTCTTCATCAGGTATTAGATGCTAGAGTAGATGCCAACATCAGTATTCCACTGCAGCACTTAAGTTTAAAGCGCTTTCAACAGCGCGTTTATCTATGCCACGAGCAAGTAGCCAAAGATTTTAACTTAGTCTGGAATGGTGAGCCGTATTTAGACTTACCAATTGGCGGACAACTATTATTTAAACAGGTGGTTGGCACTGGGCTGGCTTTGAAGTTTGGTATGACTAAATTAAGAATCACCAACCGCGGCGGTGGAGAGCGCTTTAAGCCTAGTGAACTAAGGCCTACACGTACTTTGAAGCATTTGTTGCAGGAAGCGAATATCCCTCCGTGGCAACGGACTAATTTACCACTCATTTATTGGCACGACACCTTGGCTTTTGTCCCTCGAATTGGTATTGCGCATGAGTTGCAAGCGCATGGTGATGATGCTGGGTTAGAGATTATCTGGCATGAGGCAAGCCTCAATTAGAAATATTCCTGTTCGTGTTTGGGCAATCCAAAAGACTGCATTTACCAACGATCTTATTTTTTAAGTATAAGTTTTAACTGCGACCATATATTTTCCAAAATGATAGGCTGTCCCAGTACGTTAGGATGTAAACCATCATCCTGAATTAACTCTGGCCGACTTTCCATGCCTTTCAACATAAAAGGCACTCGTGGAACTTTAAGTTCTTGGCTTAACTGTCGGTATTTTTGTGAGAATGACTCTGAATACTTAGGGCCGTAATTGGGGGGTATTTTCATGCCGATCAGTAGGACTTTAGCCCCAGATTTTTTGCTTTGTTCAATAATCCGCGCCAAGTTGGCCTTCATTTCAGTGAGAGGTAGTCCACGCAGGCCATCATTAGCACCAAGTTCTAAAATGACTAAATTAGGTTTATGTTCGCTGAGCGTTGAACTAAGTCGGCTAAGCCCACCAATAGAAGTTTCTCCGCTGACGCTTGCGTTGATGACTATGTACGGATAGTGTTGGTCTTCCAGTCTTTGTTGTAGTAGGCTAACCCATCCTAGTTGCTGCGGTATACCATATGCTGCTGATAGGCTGTCGCCATAAACTAGAATGCTAGAACTTGCCGCTGAAGCAGGCGCCGTTATAAAAATAACGCAACTTAAACCCAGTAACAATGGACTGAGTAATAACACTCTAATTATTGAAGGTAATCGGAAAAACATAGATGCAAGACACTCCTATTATTCAGGCGCAAAATTTATACTACGACATTGCTAGCCATGATAACCATATTCGCATACTGCAAGGTTTAAATCTAACTATTAACACGGGAGAGCAGGTGGCGATTATAGGTAGCTCAGGTTCAGGTAAATCTACTTTACTCAGCTTGTTGGCTGGCTTGGATGTTCCCACAAGTGGTCAGATTCTAGTTGAGATGAAACCATTTAGTAGCTTAGATGAGGATGGGCGTGCGATGGTAAGAGCACGTAATATGAGTTTTGTATTTCAGTCATTCCAGTTATTGCCCGCCCTTACTGCAATTGAAAATGTAATGCTTCCGCTGCAACTTACGCAACAAGCTGATGCTCAAGAGAAAAGTCTACAAGCCTTAAATCAAGTGGGTTTAAGTCATCGTATACTGCATTACCCAAAACAGTTGTCTGGTGGCGAACAACAACGGGTAGCAATTGCACGCGCCTTCGCAACCAAGCCACGCATCTTATTTGCTGATGAACCTACTGGAAATTTAGATAATACGACTGGGAAGATTATTGTTGAACTACTATTTAAGATGAATGCTGACTCAAACACCACCTTGGTATTGGTTACGCATGATATGCAGTTAGCCGGTCGCTGTAAGCGACAGTTACAGTTGAATGATGGTGTACTGACTGACATAGTATGAACGCAATTTTAAATTTAGCTTGCTTGCAAACTTTTAACTTGTGGCGAGCAGGTGCGCTAAGAGTGTTGGTGTTTGCATTGGTATTGGCGGTAGCTGCAATTACAGCCGTGAGCTTTTTTACTCAGCGTATAGACGCTGCCCTGAATCAGCAAGGAGGCTTATTACTTGGCGCTGATCTAGTTCTGTCTGCGAACCATGCGCTACCAGATAAATTTGAGAAAAGTGCCACTAAGTTGGGATTAGCTTCTGTGCATAGCTATGAGTTTCCAAGCATGGTAGTGTTTGGTAATTCAAGTCAACTTGTTGAAGTTAAGGCCGTAGGGCAGGGCTTTCCATTGCGAGGAAATCTAACCATTGGAGAGTCCACAGATGATGATGGGCGAGTGGTTAAAGCTATTCCTAAGCTAGGTCAGGTGTGGGTAGAACCGCGTCTTACACACTTACTTAATGTGCAAGTCGGAAGTCAAGTTGAAGTCGGTGAGCGCAAGTTTATCGTAAGCGCCATATTGCTACACGAGCCGTCACGTGGTGGTGACATGTTCACCTTTGCGCCAAGGTTAATGATGAACGATGCTGATTTAGCATCAACCAAGCTGTTGCAATATGGCAGTCGTGCCAAATTTCAGTTATTGCTTGCGTCTACTCCAGACAAAGTTAATCAATTTTTTAAATACACTCTGCCTGAATTAACGCGTGGTGAAAAAATTCAAGATCTTCGTAATGCACGCCCAGAGATTAAACTTGCCTTGGAAAAAGCCCAGCAGTTTTTAGGACTGTCAGCTATGGTGAGTGTGATTCTAGCTATGGTTGCCATGCTTCTTTCTAGCATGCCCTTTATAAAGCAAAGCTTGGACAGTTATGCACTAATGAGATGCTTTGGCGCATCTCAGAATACTGTTATGCAATTATTGGCGATACAGACGTTGTTGATTTCTTTTTTTAGCGCCTTGGTTGGAATAGCCTTAGGTTATTTAGCGCAACTTGGTTTGGCACAATTAGCAGGCAGTCTGTTTGTTGAAGCTCTTCCAGCCGTGGGTCTGATGCCTATGTTGGTAGGCATGATTTCAAGTATTGCCATGATGTTTGCGGTGGTATTGCCTCATGCTTGGCAAATGCGTCATTTAAGCGCTATGAATATTCTTCGCCGAGACACGCTGGCTCAACATGTAAGTGCACAACTTAAATTTTTGCCTGCAACTTTAACTATGAGCACCATGATTTTTTGGCAGGCACAAGACTCTAAAATTGCATTAGCAACTATCGGCTCTATCTTATTGTTGTGTTTACTAGTTATTTCTTTAGCTTACGGATTTGTTTGGATAACGACTGGTCTTTTAAATTCATCACCCCAAAACGCTACCCTTAATGCTGTTAAACTGGGTTTACTTGGTTTAAAGAGAAGGTTTGCGATTTCTACTATACAAATGATTGGGTTTAGTATGGGTTTGATGGTATTAATATTGTTAGCCTTAACTATATTATACCTTCCCCTAATTGTTAAGGGATCGGATGTTCCTGCATGAATTCTTAATCGGCCATTGCCTACCGCTTTAATTACGTCTCCCGATAAGTCGTCTAAAATAACGTCTATAGAAACTTTATTGTTTGCAGTGATGTCTAAATCAACCCCCAAATTAAAATTACTAGATGGTCTTAGGGCTTCCATTTCAGTGCCGTATTGTTTGAACACGATAAAGTCGGCCGACCCATTTTCTTTGCTAGTAGTATTAGGCAATACTATATGAGAACTATCTGTTGCTTCTGCAATGATATTCATCTTTGCATTATCCTCTGGCCCTTTGAAGCTCATTTGTGCTTTACCAATGGCTTTACCATAAAACATATTATTGTCCTTCAGTTTGGTATCAATCAATAATAGCTTTTTTGTATTCATATCAAAATCAAACAACAGGTTCTTAAAGCCCTTTTCATAGAGCTTTCCTTTAACGGTTGCTTTATTCTGGTATTTGTCTTGAATTTGTAATTCACCAAAGTCGATGCCATCGGGATCGAATTTTACTTCTGCCGAATCTATTGTGTAATGAACCTTGGTATAGTTTACAGTAAGCCCTGCTTTGCGTAAACTTATTTTTCCTAATAAATCGGGCGAGTTCGGGTTTCCATTGATGCTTAAGTTTCCTTTGGCTGTTCCAGTAATATCGCTGAATAAATCCCCAATGAATCGGTGTAGAATAGTTACCCTTGAATTCTCTAATTGTATATCTGTTTTTAAAGGATTTTCAATACTGTCCTTTACAATGTATGAGCCCTTTGCATTTAAATGGTAACCCTCGTTTTCAGATTTAACAGTAAATGGAATTTCTCCCGTTTCATTATTATAAGCAGCAGTAATATTTACAAGTCCCACACTGTCTTCATCCATTCTGAATTGCTCTGTTTTAATTTGA
Source organism: uncultured Pseudomonadota bacterium (assembly GCA_903926935.1). Classification (GTDB taxonomy): domain Bacteria; phylum Pseudomonadota; class Gammaproteobacteria; order Burkholderiales; family Methylophilaceae; genus Methylotenera. The sequence goes on along the minus strand of CAIYLB010000078.1, from coordinate 1,251 downwards.
GCATCCGCATGAAATTTTCCAAAGAAATCGCGTAATACAATTTCTCCGGTTGCAACGCCTTCCATTCTTGGATTCTTAAAAAATAGGGAAGTGATGTCGCCTACAAATAAGTTCTTTAATTTAATATTCAGGTTGTTAGTGTTCCCACCATCTTCTTCCTCTGTTTCTGCAGTGATCTCTTGAAATCCTTGTCGAGCCTCTGTATTTCCGCTAACATGTATTTTTTTAATACAGTCCATTCATACTCGTTAACTTCTTTACCGCGATGCTTGCTGTAATATTTTTTATTTAGGATCTTAGGCGCATCCTCGATTTTTATTAACCTGCCTTTCCAAAACACCAGAGCATACACATTGCCGTTGTGAAGCTCCAAGGGCACCTGCCAGCCGGCATAATACGGCGTTTCATCATAAGGCGAAAGATTATTGAGCTTTTCTAATTCTTCCTTGCCCATTTTGTTTAATGGCTTACCCGAATCATTGTATCTGAGAAAAAATGTTGTAGTGCCCATGACTAATTATTTCCTTATACGTCGCGTTAAAATAATCTTTGCCGTGGCTTTATCTTTGTATGCTCTTCTATCTTTTTAATCAACTCATCGGCCCTGGTAACGCTATCCTGCACTTCCTTATGAGATTCGGAAAATAGCGCATCATACTGCAAGGGGTGCCGTTTTTTACGCATCCTTTTGAAGCCTCTGGCCAGATCGCCGCATTCCGCTCCGAGAATTCTATCCACGCATTCTGTTATGGTGGCATGGGTAAACTTTTCGGTAGGCCGATAACCATAAAATCTTATAAGCGCATTACCGGCATGCATCAAAGCATCATATGCCGATTTATATGCGGTCAGGGGAAATTTTTGTAAATTGAATTTCGCGGCGGATAGCTCGTTTTCCGCAAATTCCAAAAATTCGGCTATCTTCTCTTTAGTGGTATTCTCTTTTACTATCTGGCCCTTTTTAAGCAGGTCGTCAAATTGCATCGAGATCTCCTTTCAGTATTGTTTTCGGTCTTTTAAGAATATTCGTGATGAAATTATCCTTCCTCTTTCTCTTTTCTTTGAACTCCTTCGCCGGATAGATATTATAATTTATCTCTCTCCCCAGCGATTGCTCGGCGGATTCTATTCTTTCGAGCAACTCGTCTTCGTTTGGACTTCCGACTATCAAAAGGTCTACATCGCTTGAAGCATTTTCTTTATTAGCAGCGTAAGAACCATAGATAAACGACAGCTGAACGCCTTTCATCT
>CAIYLB010000077.1 GCA_903926935.1 uncultured Pseudomonadota bacterium | reverse complement strand
TCTTTAGTAGCTTTTGGCGCTTCATAATGCGTCAGATAGTCGAACAAACCGGAGGCAATCAACTGATCTTGGATCGCGTGTACTCGGGCTGGACATTCGGGGTGATCTGCACCCATGTCATGCTTGAGAAATTCCGGATGCGTAATATAGGCACAATGCATATTGGTTCTACTTACAATACTTTACGTATAATTTTAATGCTTTCGTCTTCATGGCTAGATTCAATACTAAAGCCTAAGCGCTTCATTAATTTAAGCATGCTGGCATTATTCTTCAACACTTCACCTTCCATGATTTTCAGCCCTTTTGATCTTGCGGCATCCATCAAGCCGACCATTAACCTAAGCCCTAAACCAGTACCGCGCATGCCATCTGCAACCACTAAAGCAAACTCACAACTTTCACCATCAGGATTAATCGCATAGCGCGTTACGCCTAATTCCACTTCCCTTGCCTGCTCGGTTCTAACCGCAATAAGTGCCATTTCACGACTGTAGTCAATCTGCGTAAAGCGTACCAGCATGGCCTCGCTAAGCTCGTGAAAGCTATTCATATAGCGGAAATAACGCGATTCTTCAGAAAGATTCCGCACAAATTCTTGGGTAAGTTCAGCATCCTCTGGGCGTATCGGACGTATCACGACATTACTGCCATCGGTACTTTGCCAGTTATTCACTAAATGCGTAGGATATGGATAAATAGCCATGTGTGAATAACGATCACCACTACCTGCGCTGGGCGAACGTAGCGCAACAACAATACGCGCATCGGCTGCCAACGCGCCCTTCTCGTCTATGATTAATGGATTAATATCCATCTCTATCAACGCTGGTAACTCACAAACCATTTCAGAAACTCGCAGCAATACGCTTTCTAGCGCCTCTATATTTGCTGCTGGCATTTGCCTGAACTTGCCCAGCATTTTCGAGATATGCGTGCTATTAATCATATCTCTTACCAAGAATGTATTCAACGGCGGCAGCGAAACAGCGCGATCACCCATAATTTCCACTGTGGTACCGCCAGCGCCAAAAGTAATCACTGGGCCAAATACCGGGTCATTCGTCACGCCTACCATTAACTCGCGACCATTTGGTTTTACGATCATAGGTTGAATTGAAATACCATCAATCGTGGCATCAGGACGGCTTTGCTTTACGTTTTTAATGATTTCATGATAGGCGCTACGCACCGCCTGAGCGTTAAGCAAATTAAGTAAAACGCCGCCAGTATCAGACTTGTGCGTAATGTCAGGCGAGTTGATTTTCATGGCGACAGGAAAACCCAATTGCTGAGCAATCAACAAAGCCTCATTCGCTGAACGCGCCACCATTGTTTGTGCCACTGGAATATGAAACGCCGCCAACAAAGCTTTAGATTCCATCTCATTTAATATTTTGCGTTTTTCTTGCAAAGCACCCTCTATAATCATCGTCGCGCCATCAATATCTGGCTCTAAATGATGCGACAACGGTCCCGGCATTTGCATTAAAAATTTCTGGTTTTTATGATAAGCGCTGAGATAAGAAAACACTTCTACCGCTGGCTCTGGCGTACGAAAACTCGGTTTTTTAGCATGATTAAAAGCAGCACGCGATGATTCCACCTGCGCCCCGCCCATCCAAGATGTCAGCAAAGGTTTACTGAATTGATTAGACAGCGCGATGACCGCCTCCGCCGCTTCCAAAGGTTTAGTCATGGCCTGCGGCGTTAAAATGGTCAGCACGCCATCTACATTTGGGTCTTCTAAACAAGCTTTTACCGCATGATGAAAACGATCAACTTGCGCATCGCCAATAATATCAATCGGGTTACCATGTGACCAAGTGGCGGGCAACGCCAGATTTAATTTTTCCATGGTGCTGTCTGACAGCGTCGCCATCACCAAACCTAAATCAGCCGCGCAATCGGTGGCCATTACACCAGGGCCACCGCCATTGGTCACAATCGCCAAGCGATTACCGGTTGGATTAAATCCGCAAGAAAGGGCTTTAGCCGCAGAAAATAACTGGGTAATAGTTTGCACACGCACCACACCGGCGCGGCGCACTGCCGCATCAAACGCATCATCTGAACCGACCAGTGAAGCGGTATGCGACATGGCCGCTTTAGAGCCCACCGCATGGCGACCGACTTTCACCAAAATCACCGGCTTAATACGCGCCGCTGCACGAATCGAACTCATAAAACTACGTGCGTTATGAATACCTTCAATATAAAGCAAAATACTATGCGTCTTGGTATCGGAAATTAAATAATCGAGAATTTCGCCAAAATCGACATCCACAGAAGCGCCCAGCGACACCACGCTAGAAAAGCCAACATCATTAGTGGTTGCCCAATCTAAAATGGCCGTACACAACGCGCCAGATTGCGATACAAAAGCCAGGTTGCCTGCACTAGCATTGCCATTATTAAACGTAGCATTCAGGCCGATATCGGGGCGCATTACACCTAAGCAATTCGGCCCTATAAGACGAATACCATAATGCTGCGCGCTCTCCAGCACCGCCTGCTGCAAGGCTTTACCATCCTCGCCAGCCTCACCAAACCCTGCGGTAATAATAATTGCCGCCTTCACGCCGTGCCTGCCGCACTCGTCAATAATATCTGGCACGGTGGCCGCTGGTGTGGCAATGACCGCTAACTCTACAGGCTCGATAATTTCAGAAATCGAAGCATAAGCTTGGCAACCCTGAACCTGCTCATGACTAGGATTAATAGGATAAAGCGCGCCGTGATAACCACTTTGCAGCATATTTTGAAAAACGATTTGCCCAACAGAATCAATGCGGTCACTAGCCCCAAACACCGCAACAGATTTAGGTGCAAATAACGGCTTAAGATGATGCTGACCCATGATGGTTTTTGTCTTTAAAGAGAAGTCTTTATGTTAGCGCATTGTGGCTAATTAAACATAGGATTTATGAGGGTATTTTTGAGGTGGGGTTTGTCTAGGTGGATTTAGGAAATTTAGAATTAATGATATTTATAATTCTACAATTTGATATATTATTTACTACGATGAATTTGTATTTTGGTTTACTATTTAATTTTAGTTATTATGCTAACTATACATGCATGGGAGATTAGCTGAGTAGAAATAAAAGTGTGTGTTTTTTATTAGTAAAAAATTTAGTGTGCATTTTTTAGATAACCTAACAATTGTGAGGATTATGCGAAAACTGAGAAAGTACGAGCCTATTATGCTGACTAAAATGTTTCGTTTAGCCGCCACACTTCGTAACGAAATGCTAAAGGCTGGGTTTACAGACAATGGAGGTGCCATTCATAGCGCAGAAAGAATTTTAAATATTCTTGGGCCATTGATATGCTATCCAGGATTAACTCACATTAACAATTTACGCAATCATCCTAACGCGCCATTTTCAAAAAAAGCGTTGATAGCACATTGCGCCGGTGAAAAAATTCTGATTGAGCATGTAGCGCCGCACCGCGCACTTACCAGATTGGCGATTGAGCAAATTGATAATGGCATGAATGACGATGAATTTATAATTTTTATTAAAGAAAATTTTCAACTTGCGCTACTTACCGTTGCTGAAACAAGTCACCTTAACCAAATAAACCGCTCAAACCTAGATCCAAATAGGCTGAAAAGTGCTGGCATCGACATCTTTGCGAAACAACATATCACTATGTCCAAATGAACCAAATATTTCTAAACGAAATACCCCTAACCAATCCATCAAGCGGGACGCGTTACCGGACACCCCTTACTTCAAACGTTAGCAGTTAAGGTCTCAATGTTCCAGCACATCCAATACGAGCAATTAAATTCACGTCAAAAGGAAAATTTTAATTTCCAGAAGGTGGCTGCCGAACTGGCTGACTACGGCTTTAATTGCATGTGGCTCAACGATGATTGGCAAGGTGCAGATTTCATCGCCTGTCACATAGACGGCAACAATTTCATTAAGGTGTAACTCAAGGGGCGCCTTACCATAGACCAAAAATACAGCGGCAAAGACATCTACATTGCATTCAATAAAAATGGCAAATGGTATATCTATCCGCACGACACCCTGCGAGATGAACTGCTTAATCGTGGGCTTATGGCAGGCTCTAAATCATGGGATGAAAATGGTGGATTTAGTTGGCCCAACATACCCAAACACATTCTTAAGCATATGGAGCAATATGCCATCTGAAACTGCTAACCCTATTTGGCTGAAGTAATCGTTATTCGGCTTAAATTTAAAGAATTTTCAATCACTGAGCAGTTTTATAATTTGGCTCAAAAAACTCCATCATCATAAAGTCTTCTAAATTGGCGCTATCTTCTGGCCGTGCAGATTTCACTTCTACGCGCCATTAAATTAAATTTAAGAGACAATCCAATCAATCACATTAAGTTTTGGAATACGATTAAACTCTTTGGTATTGTTAGTCACCAGCGTCAGATTTAAGCTTAGCGCATGTGCGCCTATCATTGTATCTAGCGGGCCTATGGGTGTGCCTTGCTTTTCTAAGGCGGCTCTTAAGTCACCATAAAAGTATGCTGCCGTATAATCAAAATCAGCGATTTCTAATGGCAAAATAAACTCATCGAGAGCCGCTTGGTTTTGCTCTTGATACTGGCTTTTAGCCACCCCATAGCGCAACTCGGCCAAGGTGATCGATGAAATGCAAATATCGCCCACTTGATAAGCACTAAATTTTTGCAGGATGTCTTTTGGCTTTTGCTTAATAATTGCGATGCAAATGTTGGTATCTAGCATTAGCTTCATACAAAAAAATCATCACGAATTTGTTGTTCAGGCTGATTGCGATTATCCATAAAATCGCTACTAAACTTATCTAGACTACTCGCAAGTCCATCCCACGACTGATTAGCCGGAATTAGCACCACGGCATTGCCTAATCTTTTAATGATGACTTCGTCACCTTCAAAACGAAACTCTTTAGGCAAACGCACGGCCTGACTTTGGCCATTTTGAAATAATTTAGCAGTTTTCATTGATCGCTCCTTAAATACGCACCCTTGCAGATATATACCGTTAATGAGCGCTTTACACGCAGCTAAATTGACCACGATTTTTTATAAAATCCACAATCACCGCGTTATTTCCGCGTAAGCGGGAATCTATTCGAATCAACAAGTTAATTGGATTACCGCCTACGCGGGAATGACGATGTTGATGGGTTTAGGGTTTAAATGCGCTCGTGCAAAAACTAATAATATATATTTAAAGTATATACAAAAACAAAGCACTGTCAAGTTGATATGATTTTAATAATTCCTAAAATCATCAAATCATGTTGGGAAGTTATATCAATCGCAGAAGTAGCGGCTTCCTTAATTAGTATTTCTGCAATTTACATATTCTTACAGCGCTGGGTTAAAGCCCCTATCACTGCGCCGTTTTATAATTAGGCCCAAAAAACTCCATCATCATAAATTCTTCCAAATTGGCGCTATCTTCTAGCCGTGCGGATTTAACTTCTACGCGACCTAACCGGTGTGAATCCCAATTAAAGTCACCTTGGTAATGTTGCCGAATGAGCGTGATCATTTTTCTGATCATCAGCACTCGCACATCTTGGCCAGGGCTGGCTTCTACTTCGAACGATTCACGTCTGGCGTTGCTGTAATCGTTAGTCCAACCTCGGAAGGCAAAAGCGGCACGGCGACTACTTAAGCTGGTAATTTCAAAAATACCATTGGTGCCATTTTTCAAGTTATTTTTGATGTGTTCATCTCTAATTTTTGATTCACTGAGGCCTGCTTCACGCGCAACGGCATCTACATTTTGTTTGGCGGCATCAGCTTCAGTTGCCTGCCTTTGCGCTTGCCTCGCTTTTACATACGAAGCCATATCTGTCGGCGCGCTATCTTGCGGTGGCGCTACTTCTGGAGAAGGTTTAGGCGTAGTCAGTACTTTGGGCACTGTAAAAGTAGGTTTTGAATATCGGTTGGGCTTTTGGGTGATTACTTTTGGTGTAGCTTTAATCACCTTAGGCCGCTTTTCTTTTGGCACTTCCTGCTGTTTTTCTGGTGGTTTTGGTTCAATAACTTGAGCTGATTTAGGTGGCGCTAAACTCACTTCAATAGCTTGAGGCTCAGGTGCAGCGGCATTGTCAAAATTAATTTGCGGCACTACTATCAATAAAATTAGCCCGTGTATTAATAGCGAAAATATAATCGCAATTAAGGTATTACGGCTAAGATTAATACGAATCAGGCGGTCGCCACGTTGACTTTTTGAAAACAGGCTCTTTGAAGCTGGCTCAAGCAAATAATTCCCTAACACCTCTGTAGAAGCTGAGATTGAGGTTGAGTTGGAAGTAGGAGTCAAAGCGACATCTGTTTCTGAAGTGATTATTTGGCTTATTTCCATGCGTATTTAATGTTGAATATCCGCCCAAGTTTTTTCTAGGCGCTTGATAGAAATGGGAAACGGCGTTTTAAGTTCTTGTGCAAACAATGAAACGCGTAACTCCTCAATTAACCAGCGATAATATTGTATATCTTGCGGCACATCAAGATTAGCCTGATGCAAGGCATTTACTTTATCTTGCCACTTTTGCCATAACACACCAACGCTAGCGGCATTCTTACCATCACGATCGGGGTTGGCTGGCTGTTTTTCAATACGTAAACGTAAAGCTTTTAAATAACGTGGTAAATGTTGCAACTGTTCCCACGGCGTTTGGCTAAAGCAGTTTTTATACACCAGCAAAGTAATTTGTTGTTCAACATCACGTTTCAAACGGTTTACCGTAGCGGGCATTTTACTTTGTTGTGTTAGTAATAACTGATACTCCGTTGCAATGGTCTGCGCTTGCCTTGCAACCGCTTGGCTAACGGCTGGCAAACGGGTTCTGGCGCGCGCTTTCAGTTTCATAAAATCGGCATTGGTGCGAGGCAAATCATCTTCGCCAATAAAGGCACGATCAGAAATGGTAATCATCAGGTCTTCACGCAAATCATCGGGCGACACGATATTACGTAAAGTCAGTGCGTATTGATTAAAGTTAGGCAGATTTTTTTCTAGCTGCTTCATTTGTTCTTTAAGCTCAAAACGCATTAAACGGCAAACGCCTTTACGATGATTAATTGCTGCTTCACGTTCAGTATCAAATAACTTAACAGAAATGCTATCCTCATCATCTTCTAACGCAGGGTAACCAGTGACTTTAAGGCCATCACGTTCGAAGCTTAGCGTGGCTGGCAAGTCACCAAAATCCCATTGTTTTAAGCCAGTTTTTTCAATGTCAGGTGAGGTATTTCTAAAAGTCAGCTGTGCGGCTGAACCCAATTGTTTTTTAAGTGCATTCCAATCACGGCCTGAGGCTAGCTCGCGGCCGGCATCATCCACCACACTAAAATTCATGAGTAAATGTGCGGGCGTTTCGTCAGTCCAATCTTCTACTGAAATCTTTAAGGTCGTGACACGTTGAATATGTGCTGCCAATACTTGCTTGATGAAGCCTTCGCCAATCTTAGTTTGCTCTAAAAAAACAGTCACAAACTCTGGCACCGGCACACAAACACGGCGAAAAGCTTTTGGTAATGCTTTAATCAAATAAGTCAGTTTTTCACGCAACATACCCGGCACCAGCCATTCGGTTTGATCTGAATTGAGTTGATTCAACAACGCCAGCGGAACTGTTGCCGTGACACCATCTAACACATGGTTAGGCTCAAAACGATATTTAAGCGGCACTTCCAAACCATTTAACAGCATTTTTTCTGGAAACTGCACTGCGGTAATGGCATCGGCGCCGTGACGCATTAAATCATCACGGGTTAGATACAATAATCTTGAGTTCGTTTTTTCTGCGCCCTCACGCCATTTTTCAAAAGTCGCGGCTTGGAAAATATCTGCCGGTATTTTACTGTCATAAAAAGCAAATAACTGATGTTCATCAACCAGCACATCTTGTCTACGCGCTTTATGCTCTAACTCTTCAACTTCGGCGATCAAGCGTTCATTA
>CAIYLB010000076.1 GCA_903926935.1 uncultured Pseudomonadota bacterium | reverse complement strand
TTAGGTGGCTTCGGCGCTTATGATCCAATGACCAACAAAAAAGTTTGGTACAACAAAGAGAAATTCTCTGCTTGGGGTGGTGCTTTAACAACTGCTTCAAACCTAGTGTTCTACGGAACTCTTGATCGTTGGTTTAAAGCGGTAGATGCACAATCAGGTAAAGAACTTTGGAAATTCCAAGTAGGTTCTGGCGTGATTGGTAACGCATTCACATACGGCCATGCTGGTAAACAATTCGTTGGTACACTATCAGGTATTGGTGGTTGGGCTGGCGTTGCGATGAACCTTGGTATGACTAACGACACAGATGCACTTGGTGCAGCTGGTGGTTACAAAGAACTAACTAAATACAACGCGGCCCCTGGCGGCGGTTCATTAACAGTATTCAGTCTATAATTTATTGTTGAAAAACATAAGTTATTAGCTAACTACTGAAGTTAGTTTAAAAATAGAAGCACCCCGACTTGTCGGGGTGCTTTTTTTTAATTAAAATTTAATTTAAATAAATTACATCCAAATAGCAGGTGTTTAGAGACATAAAAATTCCATACGATGTAACAAACTAGTTACAATAGTCAGTCATTTTTATCCTCAATTCGTAAGCATTTAAAAAGGGTAAGAACTTTCCAACTGATTAAGTACTCTATAAAAACAAGCGGAACAATATAAACCGCACATTTGACGATAAGGAACAAATAATGTTGATACATTTAAAGACCAAGCTAGGATTGATTGCACTGTTAGCCGTTGTAGCTAATGTAAGTTATGCTGCAGACCCGGACATTCCTACGCTTAACGCAGATGAAGGTCGTATTGGAGAAGTTAGACGTGTTGTAGATGAATCAGAATTCAAAGTTTGTGCAGATCCTGATCTTATGCCTTACTCGAATTCTAAACAGGAAGGCTTTGAAGATAAAATTGCAGCAGTATTAGCAGAAGATTTAGGTAAGAAACTTACATTTACCTATGCTTATAGTCGCCAAGGTTTTTTAAGAAATACTTTAAATGCGATGCGTTGCGATGTGATGATGAGTACTACGCCAGATAACGATGCAATCAGAGCAACAAAACCATATTACCGCACAGGTAATCTGTTTATCTACAAAAAAGACAGTGGATATAACATTACAGATTGGGATAGCCCAGATTTAGCTAAAGCACGTATTGGTGTTGTAGGCCAAAGTCCAGCAACAATTCCATTAAATGACCATAATTTGATGGGTAATGCTAGACCTTACCGTATGCAACGTGACCTTAATCTTCCACCAAGTTATTTGGTTGATGATTTAGTAAATGGTGATATTGATGTAGCCATTGTTTGGGGTCCAATTGGCGGCTATTTTGCTAAGCAATCTAAAGTGCCATTAGTCACAGTGAATATTCCAGAGTATGAAAATACTAACGTAAAAGGTAAAGAATATTGGAATATTTCCATCGGCGTGCGTAAAAGCGATAAAAAACGTGCTGAGATGATTCAAGGTGCGTTAGACAGAAGCCAAGATAAAATCAATAAAATTTTAGACGACTTTGGTATTCCTCATGTTGCGATTGTAGACGGTGACAATCTAATGAAGACTTATCATAAGGATATCGCTCGCGAAAGAGAAGCTAAAGCAGTTAAACCTTAAGCTCCATCATTAAGCCTTGCTAAGATAATTTTAGTAATTTTAGATATAGTAGGCTAGGTAATATGTTATTCCTCCTAGCTCACTTCACTTTTAGTAATATGTATTTTAGCAGATTTGTAAGGTATTAATTAGTATTAAGTTAGAGTATTGTTTAGCATGTCAAAAAATTTTGTTATTCAAGGATTTTTTAAATATGTATTCGGTCGAAGAAATGTTGGAAAAGTAATGCTGAAAAATGTGAAGTGCCATAAGCAAATAACTGACTCAGCTAGCTCAACTACCAAAAGTGTTGAAGGTAATTGCTAGATAATTAATTATTTAGGCGGTTGGTTAGATAGACCTTGTAAGAACTGCGTGTATTTTTTGTTTATTTAACTAAAATATGGCGTATGCTCAATTAAGTCTGTGTAATAAATTAAACGACTATTGTATAATTGCAATGGTCGTTTTTTATAGAAATAAGTAAAAGCAGGATCAAAACTATTGTTAGTGATATTTGAGTCAACCGATTAAATAATAAGTACGTTAATTTAGTACACGTTCAATTATGCAATAGCATGGTTGATAGGAGCTAAAAGTGAATAAACTAGGAGATAACATGTTAGGTACTAAAGCAGTTAAAGCAGCATTATTAATTACAGTGCTTGGGTTTGTAGGTTTAACTTTATCCACCCAGGCAAGCGCAGCGTGTAATTTAGTTTCAACAAAAGACAATTCACCATTACCAGTAAAAGCATCAGACACTGATACTCCTGAAGCAAAATCTTTTTTAGAGACATGTATTAACCCATACACAAAAGCTTATGCAGCTGATCCGTCTTTGATTAAAGCGGGCGGTAAAAAGCTATTTGGATATAACGGTTGTTCTGGTTGCCATGGCGGTAAATTAGAAGGCATTATGGCTCCGTCATTGAAGAAAAATGGCGGCCAAGGTGCTTATGATACTAGATGGGTTTATGCGAAAAACTCAACTGACAAGGGTATGTTTGAAACAATTGCTGGCGGAACACCAGGTGTTTCTGGTGGTAATATGTACATTTGGCATCAATCTTTAGATGGCCACATTGGTGATGGCTTACCTACCGATGATATCTTGAAGCTTATTGCTTATATTCGTACTGAATATAAAGGTGATGGCACTAAAGATTGGTTGAACTAATTTAAAGTTGTATCAGCAGTAAGCTGATACAAGCTGCAATACCTAAAAAAGCTACTGTATAATTACAGTAGCTTTTTTTTGCGTTAGACTTACTGGCTTGCAGGTAAAAGGTCATTGTCATTAATCGTTAGATAAACTTGTTAATAATAGAGCTTAAGTTAAAAGCTCATATATTAAGAATCAGGAGATTTAAAATGAGTAAGGATAAATTTAGTTTAGTCCTCATGCTGATGTTAGTAGCATTAAGTGCATGTAGTAAAAAAGAAGCTGGTTCTTCAACTTCAAGCACAGCCTCCTCAGGTTCCTGTAATCTAGTATCAACCAAAGACAATAGCCCTCTGCTGATTAAAGTGCTTCCTACAGATACTGCTGAAGCTAAGGAGTTTTTAGCTACTTGCAAGAATCCTTATACTAAAATTTATGCTAAAGATGCAGAGGCGGCGAAAGCTGGGCATAAACAATTCAATTTTCAAGGTTGCAGTGGCTGTCACGGCGGTAATGCTAATGGCTTGATGGGCCCTAGTATTATTGATGCGCAATGGGAGTATCCAAAACATAATACTGATAAAGGTATGTTTGAGACGATTGCCGGTGGTACTAACGGTAAAGGCGCAACCGCTCGCGGCAGCATGCTCACATGGCACTCGCAGCTTGCAGGTCATACAGGTGATGGTTTAGATACCGATACTATTCTGAAGATTATGGCTTGGTTACGTACCCAGTATGTTGGTGGTGGTGAAACACCTTGGTTGAATTAACATTTGGTTAGGTGTTAAGTCATTAGCAAAATAATGGCAACAATTGCTGTTGGCAAAACCAGCTTGAAGCACTGACAACTTAAACGGCTACTGTATAATTACAGTAGCTTTTTTTATTGTATATGCAATATTGTTGGCAATACGTTAAATGAACGTAACTATGCAGTATTTTTATCAGTAATGGCTATTAGTCATCGCTGATATTTTTAACGTACTTTTGTCTGATTAAATTTTTTCAATTAAGGTTCCCATGAACAACTCAGTTAATCATCCCTTGCATCATGTTGTTATTGTGGGTGGTGGTGCCGGCGGATTAGAGCTGGCAACTAAGCTTGGCGATAGCCTAGGTCGAAAAGGTAAGGCGCTGATTACACTCATTGATAAATCTAAAACGCACGTTTGGAAACCGCTATTGCATGAAATCGCAGCCGGTAGTATGGATCCTGAAAAACATGAGCTAGACTATATTGCACAAGCCCACTGGCATCATTTTAAATTTCGTCTGGGTAGCATGGATAGTCTAGATCGGTCTAAACGTGAAATTTCCATCTCGCCACATCACGATGAGGATGGCATTGAGGTGATTCCTAGACGCACCTTGCAATATGACACCTTGATTATTGCGGTGGGCAGTACTACCAATGATTTTGGCGTAAAAGGTGCAAGTGAGTATTCAATTGCTTTAGATACTCAAGAGGAGGCAGAACGCTTTCATAGGCGTTTACATAATGCCTTATTACGTGCCCAAACGCAGATTGAACCCTTACAGGCTGGTCAGCTAGAAGTGGTCATTGTGGGCGCTGGTGCAACGGGTGTAGAGCTTTCAGCTGAGTTGCATAATACTACGCGTGAACTAACTGCCTACGGGTTGGATAAAATTGATCCAGACCACGATATTAGAATTTCCTTAATCGAAGCGAGTGATAGAGTACTGCCAGCCTTGCCAGCACAGCTCTCTCATTCTGTAGATTTAGAGTTGCGTAAGCTAAAAGTTAATCTTTATACCAGTGAACGTGTTACCGAGGTGACGGACAAGGGGATATTTACCCATAGTGGTTTATTTATTCCATCAGCACTAGTTGTTTGGGCTGCGGGTATTAAGGCACCAGAATTTCTACGTGAAATAGATGGCTTGGAAACTAATCGAATTAATCAATTAGTGGTTCACCGCAACTTACAAACTACACGCGATGAAAGTATATTCGCCTTTGGTGACTGTGCTGCCTGCCCACGATTAGATGCCACTGCTGGTATAGCTGAGACAAACGTTCCACCACGTGCGCAGGCTGCCCATCAGCAGGCTTCTATGATGATTAAAACGGTTAAGTGTCGTGTTGCCGGTAAAAAAGATTTGCCAGAATATACCTATCGAGATTATGGATCGCTGGTCAATCTAGGGCGTTACTCTACTGTGGGAAGTCTGATGGGGTCTATTACTGGAGGTAGTCTTTTTATTGAGGGAATGTTTGCAAGACTAATGTACAAGTCATTATATAAAATGCATTTAATGGCATTGCACGGCTTTTGGAGTACCGCCTTACAAACCCTTGCGCGCATTATCACGCGACGTACAGAGTCGCACGTTAAGCTTCACTAGTATTGCCATCATTGCCAATAAACTAGGCGGCTAATATTACACGTTACTAGTAAAGTTAATAAGACTCATCAGAATAACTAAAGCCTCGAATTCGAGGCTTTAGTTATATTTGTTTGCGATACAATCGATTAATTAAGCTCATCGATATAACCACGAATAAGCCAAAAATGATCACGATATGATCTATATGTAGGTTCGCTTTAACCATCCAAGTATAAGCGCCGCTTAATATTAAAATACCAAGGTTCTCATTAAAATTTTGAACGGCAATCGAGTGGCCAGCACCGATGAGTAAATGACCTCTGTGTTGTAATAGTGCATTCAAAGGCACCACAAAAAATCCACTCAGAACACCTATCAAAAACAATAAAATAGCTGCGATTAGCCAATCGTTGACCAGCACCATGCTAATCACTAGTAAGCCCATTAGAATGCCTGCGGGTAGGACTTTCACCGAATTCTCAAGCCTTATGTAGCGTGCAGCTATAATTGAGCCTATTGCCACGCCTAAGGCGACTGCTGCTGTCATCTGCGTTGCGTGGTCGAGATTAAGGTTAAGTGCGATGCCTGCCCAAGCGATAACCACCAACCTTAAAGTGGCTCCCGCACCCCAAAATAAAGTGGTGACTGATAATGACACTTGGCCTTCCGTATCGCACCAAAGTACAATAAATGAGCGATAAAAATCTCTAATGAGAGATACTAGGTCTTTCTTTGGAATAGTATGATCAATGGGTAATTTGGGAATGAATAAGTTAAAGCCTGCCGCCACTAAATATAAAACAGTAATCGCAATGATGGCGATTTCTGGGTCTATGCTTGCCATTTTTCCACCGACAATAGCGCCTAGAATAATCGCAATCACGGTTGAACCTTCTACCCAGCCGTTGGCGCTGACTAGTTTATTTGGTGGCAGAAGCTCAGTTAAAATGCCGTATTTTGCTGGTGAATAGGCCGCCGCACCTATGCCAACGATGCTGTAGGCATAGAGTGGTGGCATTCCCAAAATCATGGCTAAACTACCAATAAATTTAATACCATTGGCAATAAACATCACTCGCCCTTTTGGTAATGCATCGGCAAATGAGCCAACAAAAGGAGCTAGAACGATATAAGAAATCACAAAAAATTGCAGTAATAGCGGCTTGTGCCAATCCGGGGCATGCATTTTTTGCAGCAAAGCAATCGCTGCAAATAACAATGCATTATCAGCCAGCGCTGATAAAAACTGCGCAATAAGTAGGTTATAAAATCCTCTACGCATCCTGATTACAAAACCTCAGCAGCAAAGTCGGCTAAGCGAGAACGCTCACCACGCAGTAATGTTACATGGCCGTTATGTCCCCAACCTTTGAAGCGATCAACCACATAAGTTAGGCCAGAACTTCCTTCTGTTAAATAAGGCGTATCGATTTGTGCAATATTGCCCAAACACACCACTTTAGTGCCAGGACCAGCACGGGTAATGAGTGTTTTCATTTGTTTAGGTGTTAGATTTTGCGCTTCATCTATAATTAAAAACTTATTTAAAAAAGTGCGTCCACGCATAAAGTTGAGTGATTTGACCTTAATGCGGCTGCGGATTAAATCTTGCGTGGCAGCGCGACCCCATTCACCAGCATCTTCATCGCTTTTATTTAGTACGTCTAAATTATCATCTAGCGCACCCATCCACGGGCCCATTTTTTCTTCTTCAGTACCCGGTAAAAAGCCAATATCTTCACCCACAGAAACCGTGACGCGGGTCATGATAATTTCAGAGTAAATTTTTGTATCAAGTACTTGAGTGAGTGCCGCCGCAAGTGTAAGTAGGGTTTTACCTGTACCAGCTTGGCCTAATAGGCTGACGAAATCGACTTCAGGGTCCATCAGTAGGTTAAGTGCAAAATTCTGTTCGCGATTGCGTGCAGTAATGCCCCAAACATTGTTTTTAGGTAAGAGATGATCTTTAACCACTTCTAATACTGCGGTATTGCCTTCTACGCTACGTACCATTGCATGAAAAGGTTTTTCATATTCATAAAAAACAAATTCATTAATCAAGAATGTTTTACACAAAGGGCCAGATAGGCGATAGAACATACGGCCTGACTCTTGCCATGATTCCATTTCCTTGCTGTGTTTTTCCCAAAAGTCAGCGGGTAATTCTTTCATGCCGCTGTATAAAAGCTCAGTATCTTCTAGTACTTTATCGTTAAAGTAGTCTTCGGCAGGCATACCTAATGCGCGCGCCTTAATCCGAATGTTAATATCTTTACTGACTAAAATAACTTGTCGGCTAGGATGGCTGTGTTGCAGAGCCATCACTACGCCAAGAATCTGGTTGTCTGCCTTGCTGCCGGCTAAGCCAGGTAATTCAACATTTACTTGATTGGTTTGTAAAAATAGACGGCCTGTTACGTGTTTATTGCCATGAATAGACAGCGAGCATCCAAGTTCAAGGTCTACTAAAGCAGTACCGACAATTTCTTCTAAATTACGGCTAGCTTGGCGTGCATTACGTGCAACTTCTGTTAAACCTTTTTTGTTGTTATCCAGTTCTTCCAACGTCACCATAGGTAAGTAAATATCATGCTCTTCAAAGCGAAATAAACTAGAAGGGTCATGCATTAGAACATTGGTATCAAGTACGAATAGTTTTGCGGCTTCGATTTGTTTTTTGGCCATAAAATAGCTTTCTATGAGAGTGTTGAAATGAAACCTATGATTAGACTTAGAGTTAAACCCAAAATTTAATTTAAATCTTATGCTGCTATTTAGAGCGTTTTAATAAAATTAAATACTTCTGCTGCGTGGCCTTCAACTTTAACACCACGCCATTCTTTGACTAATCTACCATTTTTATCAATAATAAACGTGCTGCGTTCTATACCCCGTACTTGTTTGCCATACATGTTTTTCATTTTTATTACGCCAAATAATGTGCAGGCTAATTCTTCCGTATCTGCCAGCAATTCAAATGGGAAAGTGAATTTAGCTTTGAAGTTTTCGTGTGATTTTAAGCTGTCGCGTGAAACACCAAAAATTTCGGTATCGTTTGCTTGAAAATCAGCATAAGTATCTCTGAATTGTATGCCTTGCGTGGTACAGCCTGGCGTTGAGTCTTTTGGGTAAAAGTAAATCACTAGGTTTTTACCAAGATAATCGCACAGTTTAAAAGTTTTACCACTGGTTGCAGCTAGCTGAAAATCTATAACCGCTTGATTCATCATTAGAGTTTGTGTCATTTTTGTATTTACATCTTTTTATATTTAAGCTGGGCTCTAAAATAATTAAGCCTTGCTCTATTGTTGATAAAAAGCCAGATTAAGGCAATAGAATATAACAATAATGTGACAATATTTATTTGTTATTAAGTCTTTATATTTCTTTCACTATTTCCGTATCAGCCAAGTTAAATGTTTTGGGTATTGAAATGGTAATTGCCGTTCCACCTTCGGCTCTTGTCGAAAATTTAAGCGTACCACCTAATGCATCACATACTTTAAATGCAAATGGAATACCTAGTCCAGTGCCAAATCTTTTTGTGGTTGGTGCGCTCATGGCGCTTGGATCAGGCGTAAATGGCATGCCGCAACCACTATCTAACAGTTGCAGTATATATACTTGTTTAACCAAACTGAGTGATATTTCTAGGCTGCCAGCCTTGCTAGAAGCGTCGATTGCGTTAAGCAGTAAATTGTAGATGACTTGTTCTAGTAAATGCTGGTCGGTCAATATCGTATTGTTTTTACGCCATGACGGTAGCGTAATGATGATGGATTTTTCTTTTATTTTTTGCTGCAAAGGCGTTAATGCACCTTCAATAATCTCTTTAAAAGTGCTGCTGCTTGGTTGAGGTTTTAATGGTAGCAGGTAAGCTAGTAATGCGCCTGTCCAGCGCTCTAGCCTGTCTACCGAGTTTATGATGCCGCGCAAATTTTCCCGCGTTTCAGCATCATGTTCTGGGTCGTCCATCACTTGTGCTATAGCGCGAATACTCGCTAATGGATTTCGAATATTATGCGCTAGCATAGGCACTAATAAGCCTTGGGCGGCTTGTTTTTCGCTGCGCACTAACGCTTCTTGGCTAAGCCCTAACTTATCCGCCATGTCATTAACCGCTTTTGAGACCGCCGCAAGTTCGGCAACGCCTTCTTCTGGCGCCCTGTGAGTCAGGTTGCCAGCACTAATTTCAGAGGTAGCTTTTAATACGCCATCAATTGGTTTTACAATAGCGCGCTTAAGAAATACCCGTGAGAACATGAGTAACAGCACCGCTAAAAGTAACGGGATGATCATTAGGATAGTTGATGTACGTTTGGTGTCTATGAGTTGCCTATCTAACTCGACTTGCTTCTGGCTCAACAAGCTCTCAGTATGGGCAAGAATATCTTCGTAACGCTTAAATAGACCAGTTTCTAAACCTGAATTTAATGAACGCTTGATGGCGTTCTTAGTGGCTTCGTTGTTAATGCCTTTACTTTGGTCAAATAGGGTGGAGGTTTCAAACACAAATTCTTCATAGCTGGCATGCAGGTCGTTAATCGCCGTCTGTTCCGCTGGACCCACAGTGATTTTTTTAAGTTGCGCAAAGTGTTTTTCTACCGAAATCGTAAAGTTGTCATACTCAGCATGCGCACCTAAGTCATCCAAAAAATAGGCATCAAATAATTCTTTCATTTGTCGATATAAATCACCACGCGTTTGTTGTACTTCGGTAACTAAGGAGTTGATGCGATTGGATTCTTGGCTAGATTTTTCCCACATGTGGATGCCGATTGCACCAGCCGCCGCGGCCAGAATAATCAGCAATATAAAGGCTAGCTCATGGATGAGTAGTAAGTCTTTGAGAGATTTATTTTTCTTGATCATAAGGCGTTAGTGAATGGCTACCTGATCCAGCTTACACATTACTGCTCTTCAAGCTTAAATGGAATAGGCACCTTAATGCTAAAACTGTTGCCACGTAGGGTTTCAGGTGGCAAAGGAAAGGGCGCGGCTTTTTCAACCATATCTAAGGCTTGCCTATCCAGCACATCATGGCCACTGGATTGTATGATTTTTTTCGATTTAAGTTTGCCGTTACCATCCAACTGCAGTTCTACAACGACCTCGCCCTGCCAGCCGCGCATCTGCGCAAGCTTTGGATATTGTTTATGTTTACCTATAGCGCCCCACAGAGTATTGCCATAACGGCCTCTTGCGTCGTCTAAGTCAGCTTGGTTTGGTGGCGGTGGAGCAGGGCTAGCAACGGGCACTGGTGGCGTAGGCGAAGGCGTTTCTGGCTTAGGGGTGACAGCAATCACTTCAGTTTGTGGGGCTATATTAGTCGGTGGTGGTTGATATGGCGTAGCTTCATTTTTGACTACTGTTGGTGCTTTTAAAGGCTTAGACTCAGGTTTAGTCTGTAGTTTTGGCTGAACGGTCTTAGGCTTGGGTTGAATCGGTTCAGGCAACGCTTCCGGTTGAGCTTCAGGTTTTTTCAAAAACTCAATTTCCAGAATGTCTGGTTTTTTAACAGGATCTAGGTGGATATTTGGAATAACTACTGCCAGCAAACCATGCAATAGCACTGAGCAAATAATGGCCCAAATAAGTGTGTTCTCACCCAATTTGTAATGACTGGTTGTGGCGTTGTTAACAGCAAGGTTCAAAGACAAAAAAGGCCTAGATTGATTAGAAAAATTTAGTAGTAGCATTAACTGCAACTAAAAATTATACAACAAGCTTGATTGATATTTGTCGGCCAATTGCAATTGGCTCCATTTAACCAAGGTTAGGCTAGCCTTTAGTCAAAGTATCCAAGAAAAAATATCAAAGAAAAATTAATCAAGCGAAACGTAAATGCTAACTTTAAATAATTCCATCTATAACCTGTACATTTACCAAGCTGCCAGGCTCAAGATTACCCACATTTTCATCTAACACAATAAAGCAATTGGCTAGTGACATTGAGCTTAATATTGCTGATCCCTGCGAGCCGGTAGGCTTAACCTTCCAAACCCCATCGTTATCGGCAAATAATATACCGCGTTGGAATTCAGTGCGCCCAGTCATTTTTTTGATTTTTTCAGTACATTCAACCTTGAAACTTGGTAATGGCGCTGCATTGGCTTGACCCATTAATATCAGCATCGCCTCGCGTACAAATTGATAAAACGTGACCATTACAGCCACAGGATTACCCGGCAAGCCAAAGTAATGTGCTGCATTAGCATCATTGCCTTGTATCTTTCCATAGGCCAACGGGCGGCCAGGCTTCATGGCTATTTTCCAAAATACCACTTGGCCGTGTTTGGCTAATAACAGCTTCATATAATCCGCCTCACCTACTGAAACACCGCCACTAGTGATCACAACATCTGCTTGACTGGCTGCCGCGAGCAAGGTCTTTTCAAGTAAAATGGGATCATCTGCAATTGCGCCTAAGTCAATAATTTCAACGCCCATTCGGCTTAACATCCCAAAAAGCGTATAACGATTACTGTCGTAGACTTGGCCGATTTGAAGTGGCTGATCCAGGCCGGCTAACTCATCACCGGTAGAAAAAAACGCTACTTTAAGTTTGCGGTAGACGCTAACTTCAGCGATGCCAAGCGAAGCAATTAAGCCTAAGTCGGCTACACGCATGCAATGTCCCGCGGCTAAAACCGTTTGGCCTTGCTGTAAATCTTCTCCAGCATAGCGTACATTCATGCCGCGTTTTGGCGCTTCAGTGAAAGTAATGCAGCCATCTGCAACAGTGACGCGCTCTTGCATAATAACGCTGTCTGCGCCAGTTGGCATCATGCCGCCTGTCATGATGCGCCCGCACTCGCCGCTTTTTAGTGCAATGTTCGATGACTTTCCTGCAAAAATTGTTGTAATGACATTGAGTTGCGTTGGCCCATCAGTACAACTGTCGTCCGCATTGAAGGCGTAGCCATCCATCGCAGAATTGTCATAATTTGGCACGTTGGCTGGCGATAATATATTCGTTGCTAGTACTCGGCCAAGGCTGTCGCGTAGCGCTAAAAATTCAGTTTGCTGTACTGGGCTTAAATATTGTTTAATAAATTGCCGCGCTTTGTTTACCGACATAGAATTGGGATCATAGTCGTCCATGTCGGCGGGCGCTAAGGCTGGTATTGTTTGTGCTGTTTTTTGGCTCATGACTTGTTCATTTCTTGCATAATAAAATCGGCAATTTGACTAATATTGTTTAAGTCTAATACTGGCGTTGTGATACTTATATTGTCTGGCAGCGGTGCATCGCTAGCTACTGCAATAATGTCGGAATCTAAAAGTGCTAATAATGCAATATTTAAGCTAGATCTATAAACTTCAATTTTACGTATAGGCTCAGATTTAAAACCCTCGACCAATATTAAGTCTGCATAATCAGGGTTAATTTGTTGAATCAATGCATCTAAATTGGCTTCATCATCGGCATCGGCTAGCTCCGTCATTAAAGCCCAGCGCTTACTTGAGGCAATTAATGTTTGTACCGCGCCAGCCTGACGAATTTTATAACTATCTTTACCTGGATGGTCAATATCAAACTTGTGATGGGCATGCTTGATGACGGAAACTCTGATATTGCGTAATTGGAGTTCAGGGATTAATTGCGTCACCAAGGTGGTTTTGCCTGCATTGCTGCCCGCTGCGCAAATGCCTAATACAGGCAAGGATTGAGAATGTTTAATCATATAATTTATCTGACTGCTAGTTTTAAGTCGAGTTCTAAGGCGCTGATGTCTTCTATTGTATTAAGGTTGATAAACGCATCATGGCCGTTTCTATCAATACAATCGCTAAAGTCGACTTCAATATACTTTTGCTCTTTTTGCCAGGCACTTACTTTGCGTAAGCCATTATTTAAATAATCTTCCAAACTTTTAAGCAGAATTTTTTTACATAAACAAAAGACTGGGTGGGTGTCACCATTACTAGTTGCGACGGCAATATCAGCATTATTTTCAATGAGTGCGGCCATTAATCGAGTGGCTAGATCTAAGGGTAGTAATGGCGAGTCACAAGGCACTGTGAGTAAGAAATCATGCTTTGCGTGTTTTAATCCCAAACTAAAGCCGGCTAGAGGCCCTGAAAATCCGCTTATTTCATCCTCTATTACCGGGTAACCCAAAGCTTGATATTGGTTAATTCCGCGGTTGGCATTGATGATAATTTCATCGACTTGTGGTGTTAGGCGCTGAATGACATGCTGAATAAGCGGTTTATTTTGCAGCTGAACTAAACCTTTATCTGCACCACCCATACGAGTTGCACGGCCACCTGCGAGAATAATGCTTGAAATTTCCATGATGAATGAATGAAAAACCTAGCCGCCCGTGTGTGACATAAAGCGTATTACAGCTGGCTCGGCACGCTTTAAATCAAAGTCGTGGCCTTTGGGTTTAATCGCCATGCTACCTAATATGGCATCAATCAGCGGCTGGTCATTCTTCAGATGGTTTCTTAATAATGGCATCAACTCAACTTTATCTTCTTGTCCTAAACATAAGTACAGTTCGCCCTTGCAAGTAATACGCACTCGGTTGCAGCTTTCGCAAAAGTTATGGCTATGCGGTGAAATGAAGCCAATTTTAGTGTGTGTGTTCGTTACCCGCCAGTAGCGTGCTGGGCCGCCTGTAGTCTCATTACTAGCAGTGAGTGGATGCTTACTTTGTAATACTTTTAGGGTGTCAGTATTGCTGTAAAAGGTTGATTCTCTAGTGTGATCCACGTCACCCAAGGGCATTTCTTCGATGAATGAGATGTCAATCTCTTGTGCAATGGCAAAATCTACTAGCGAGAGTATTTCGTCATCATTCACGCCTCGCATAATTACTGTGTTTAATTTGATACTTTCAAAGCCAGCCAGCTTTGCCGCTTGTATGCCGCGGAGTACTTTATCTAATTCACCGGTGCGGGTGATTTTTTTGAAGCGTTCAGGATTTAGGCTATCGACACTAATATTGATACGCTTAACACCAGTATTTTTTAAATCCTGTGCCTGTTTTTCTAATTGGCTTCCGTTGGTAGTAAGTACTAACTCATTAAGCCCATCCAGCTTTCCTATAGTTTCAAATAACCATAAAGCATTTTTACGTACCAAAGGTTCGCCGCCAGTAATGCGCACTTTACTTACACCCAATGAGACGAAAACCTTAACCAAACGCGCACATTCTTCTAGACTCAGTACTTCATTGCGCGGCAAAAAAGTCATTTCTTCAGCCATGCAATAAACGCAGCGAAAGTCACAGCGGTCTGTAATGGACAAGCGAATGTAGTCAACAGTGCGACCAAATTGGTCTATAAGTGATTGACTGACTTTGGCTGGAATGTTTTGACGGTTGGATGGCACTTTATTAATCATGATTTATCGTATTTGCTAACCCGTTTAAGCAGTGTAATATACTAATATGTATAGCAATATAATGTTAGTAGTTTTGGAGGAATTAGTTTGCAAGCATTACAAACAAAAATAGATGTCTTGATTGGACAGCATCAAAACATGCCTGGTGCATTATTGCCATTGCTGCATGCTATTCAAGATAACATTGGTTATATACCAGAATCATCTTACACACATATTGCTAAAGCCTTGAGTTTATCTGTGGCCGAGGTGCATGGTGTGGTGTCTTTTTACCACCATTTCCGCACGCACAAGCCAGGTAGCCATATATTGCAAATCTGCCGTGCTGAATCTTGCCAGTCTATGGGTTCTGAAGCTTTAGAGGCGCATGCCAAAAAATGTTTAAATGTTGATTATCACCAAACAACAGCCGATGATGCGATTACTTTATTGCCTGTGTATTGCCTAGGTAATTGTGCGCTTTCACCTGCAGTAATGTTAGATGATGAAGTTTATGGCCGAGTGTCTGCCGCAGATTTAGATAGTTTAATTGCCGAGGCGAAGGCGTAATCATGACCATTAAAGTATATATTCCTCGTGATTCAAGCGCACTGTCGATGGGTGCTGAAAAGGTCGCGGCGGCCATTGCCTTAGAAGCAAAAAAACGTGGCTTAGGCATTCAAATTATTCGTAATGGTTCGCGTGGTCTTTATTGGCTGGAAACCATGGTGGAAGTCGCTACTGAAAAAGGTCGCGTAGCTTATGGCCCGGTTAAAGTAAAAGATGTCGCCTCATTATTTGATGCGGATTTTTTAAACGCTAATTATGCAAACGTAAAGCCTCATTCATTAAGTCTAGGTTTAACTGAAGAAATCGCTTGGCTGAAAAAACAGCAACGTTTAACGTTTGCCCGCGTCGGTATTACAGACCCTATTTCATTAACAGATTACCTTGCGCATGATGGTTATAAAGGCCTGAAAAATGCACTGCAATTATCCGCTGCCGATATTGTAAAAACCGTCACAGATTCTGGTTTGCGTGGCCGTGGTGGTGCAGCATTCCCGACTGGTATTAAGTGGAAAACAGTATTAGGTTGCGAAGCTACACAAAAATACATTGTTTGTAATGCCGACGAAGGCGACTCGGGTACATTTTCAGATCGCATGATTATGGAGAATGATCCATTTGTGCTGATTGAAGGCATGACAATTGCGGGTATTGCCGTTGGCGCTACGCAAGGTTATATTTATTTACGTTCAGAATATCCGCATGCGTTAGTGGCACTAAATGCGGCTATTGCTTCAGCAACAGAAGCCGGTTATTTAGGCAACAATGTTTTAGCTAGCGGCAAAGCCTTTCATTTAGAAGTGCGTCGCGCGGCCGGTGCCTATGTGTGCGGTGAAGAAACTTCCTTGCTTGAAAGCTTGGAAGGCAAACGTGGTGTGGTGCGTTTTAAACCGCCATTGCCAGCAATAGAAGGTTTGTTTGGCAAACCGACCGTGGTGAATAACGTAATTTCACTGGCCACTGTGCCGATTATTTTAGATAAAGGCGCGCAGTATTACGCGGATTACGGCATGGGTCGCTCACGCGGTACTTTGCCAATTCAGTTGGCGGGTAATCTCAAACACGGCGGCTTGGTAGAGCTGGCGTTTGGCATTACTTTGCGTGAGTTACTTTATGAGTATGGCGGCGGTTCAGCGACAGGCAAACCAATCCGTGCGGTGCAAGTCGGTGGACCTTTAGGCGCATTTTTGCCAGAAAGCCAATTTGACACGCCATTAGATTACGAAGAGTTTACTAAGATTTGGGCGGTATTGGGTCATGGTGGAATTGTCGCTTTTGATGATACGGTCGATATGGCCAAAATGGCACGCTATGCTTTTGAATTCTGTGCGATTGAATCTTGCGGAAAATGTACGCCATGCCGCATCGGTTCTACGCGTGGCGTTGAGGTGATTGATAAAATAATCGCGGGTAAAGATACCGTTAAAAATATCAAATTGGTACGTGATTTAAGCGACACTATGCTAAATGGTTCCTTGTGCGCATTGGGCGGCATGACGCCTTACCCTGTGTTGAGTGCGATGAATCATTTTCCTGAAGACTTTGGTATTTCAAAGTCCTAAATAAATATTTAAATTTACAGAACGCAAAAAGCTACGACCTTAATTCAGCTTAGATCGAGAGCAGGAGAACTAAAATGGACGACATTAAATACAGCAATACGCCGCAGCATGATCATGAGCATAGTCGCACCAGTTATGATGATCAGAAAGATTACGGTACGCCGGCAATCCAATCAGACGTACAGATTACGCTGACTATTGATGATAGAGAAATTACTGTGCCAGAAGGTACGTCTATCATGCGCGCTTCTATTTTGGCTGGTATCAATGTGCCAAAGCTTTGCGCTACCGATAGTTTGGAGCCGTTTGGTTCTTGCAGGCTATGTGTGGTTGAAATTGAAGGTCGCCGCGGTTTTCCTGCTTCTTGTACTACGCCTGTTGCTGAAGGTTTAATCGTCCGTACGCAAACGCCAAAATTAGCCGATATACGTCGCGGTACGATGGAACTGTATATTTCAGACCATCCTTTAGATTGTTTAACCTGCGCGACTAATGGTGATTGTGAATTGCAAGACATGGCAGGTGCGGTTGGTCTGCGTGAAGTGCGCTATGGTTATGAAGGCGAAAATCATCTTAAAGCTGAGAAAGATGAATCGAATCCTTATTTTAGTTTTGATCCAAGTAAATGTATTGTTTGCTCACGCTGTGTGCGTGCTTGTGAAGAAACGCAAGGCACGTTTGCCTTGACGATTTCAGGCCGTGGTTTTGACTCAAAAGTCTCAGCTGGCATTAGCAACTTTTTAGATTCAGAATGTGTGTCTTGTGGCGCTTGTGTGCAGGCTTGTCCTACTGCGACATTGATTGAAAAGACGGTCATAGAACACGGCGTTCCAGAGCATAGCGTTACAACTACTTGTGCTTATTGTGGGGTTGGTTGCTCGTTTAATGCAGAAATGAAAGGCGAAGAAGTGATTCGCATGGTGCCGAATAAGAACGGCGGCGCAAACCATGGTCACTCCTGCGTTAAAGGCCGATTTGCTTGGGGTTATGCTACCCATAAAGACCGTATCACTACGCCTATGATACGTAAAAGTATTCATGACGAATGGCAACAAGTTAGCTGGGATGAGGCGATTAATTATGCTGCCAGCGAAATTCAGCGCATTCAAACTAAATACGGCAAAGATGCCGTAGGTGGCATTACGTCGTCTCGTTGTACTAATGAAGAAGTCTACGTGGTGCAGAAATTAGTCCGCGCGGTATTTGGCGTAAACAACGTAGATACTTGCGCTCGCGTTTGCCATTCACCAACAGGTTACGGTCTGAAACAAACCATCGGTGAATCTGCTGGTACGCAAACATTTGATTCTGTGATGAAGTCAGATGTAATTTTTGTGATTGGCGCAAATCCAACCGACGGCCATCCAGTATTTGCATCACAAATGAAACGCCGTTTACGTGAAGGTGCAAAACTCATTATTGCCGATCCACGTGCGATTGACTTGGTGTCATCACCACACGTGAAAGCCGATTACCATCTTAAATTAAGACCAGGTACTAATGTGGCGTTGATTTCAGCCTTAGGCCACGTGATTGTGACTGAAGGATTAGTCAATGAAGCGTTTGTCAAAGAGCGTTGCGA
Source organism: uncultured Pseudomonadota bacterium (assembly GCA_903926935.1). Lineage (GTDB taxonomy): Bacteria > Pseudomonadota > Gammaproteobacteria > Burkholderiales > Methylophilaceae > Methylotenera. The sequence goes on along the minus strand of CAIYLB010000076.1, from coordinate 36,559 downwards.
GTGGGATTCATTTGTTGCTTGGCGTGATTTTGTTGCGCTTAAACAAAACTCACCGGAAGTGCTAGGTTTGGCGATGGGTGTTCCTGCGGAAGAACTTCGTGCTGCCGCAAGATTATTTGCTACTGGCGGTAATGCTGCAATTTATTATGGTTTGGGCGTAACCGAGCATAGCCAAGGTTCCACCATGGTGATGGGTATTGCTAATCTTGCGATGGCTACCGGTAATATTGGTCGTGAAGGCGTGGGCGTCAATCCATTGCGCGGTCAAAACAACGTGCAAGGTTCTTGTGATATGGGTTCTATGCCGCATGAATATCCGGGTTATCGCCACGTTTCAGACGAAGCGACCCGTGAATTGTTTGAAGCGGCGTGGGGCAGACCGCTTAGCAATGATCCAGGTTTGCGTATTCCGAATATGTTGGATAATGCAATCGATGGTAGTTTTAAAGCACTTTATTGTGTGGGCGAAGACATCGTACAATCAGATCCAAATACCCAGCATGTGACGCATGCGCTGGAATCTATGGAATGCGTCATTGTGCAGGACCTGTTCTTGAACGAGACGGCCATGTTTGCCCATGTGTTTTTTCCTGGCGCATCATTCTTAGAAAAAAGTGGTACGTTTACCAATGCAGAACGTCGTATTTCTCCAGTGCGCCGTGTGATGACGCCTAAAAATGGCATGGAAGATTGGGAAGTAACGGCGGCCTTGGCCAATGCCCTTGGTTATCCTATGCATTACCAACATGCCTCAGATATTATGGATGAAGTGGCTAGCCTAACGCCGACTTTTAAAGGCGTAAGCTTCAAGAAATTAGACGAGCTAGGTAGCATACAATGGCCGTGTAATGACGAGCAGCCATTAGGCACGCCGACCATGCATATTGATGAGTTTGTGCGAGGTAAAGGTAAATTCTTTGTCACCGAATATGTACCAACCACGGAGAAAGTAACGCCTAAATATCCATTGATTTTAACCACTGGCCGTATTCTGTCGCAATACAACGTAGGCGCACAAACGCGTCGCACTAAAAACGTAGAATGGCATAAAGAAGATTTGGTTGAGATTCACCCACATGATGCAGAAGAACGCGGTATCAAAGAAGGCGATTGGGTCGGTATTGCCAGTCGCGCCGGCGAAACGGTATTACACGCCAAAATCAGCGAACGCGTTCAGCCTGGTGTTATTTATACTACTTTCCACCATCCAGAATCTGGTGCAAACGTCATTACTACCGATAATTCAGACTGGGCGACCAATTGTCCTGAGTTTAAAGTAACTGCGGTACAAGTGAGTCGTGTTTCACAACTTTCTGAATGGCAACGACATTACCAAACGTTTAGTGAAGAGCAAATTGGTTTCGTTGGTAAAAATCCTGAAGCTTCAGAAGTCTAAGGTTTTAGAAATATCGTGAATTTTTCAGTAATTTAAATGCGCCCCGTCGAGGATAAAGTCAAAGTAGAATTATGTAATTCTACTTTGACTTTTAACGATGCCGCCACTGCTGAGTATGCGGTGACTAAACATCAAGCTGGGTTTGCAGAAGCTAAAATCGACGTTGTGGCAGAAGAGGTACCAATTGCCCTAGTTTACAATGGTGTATCGCATGCGGTGATGTTAGCCACGCCGCAAGACCTTGAGGATTTTGCGCTAGGCTTTTCCTTAAGCGAGGGTATATTAGACTCACCTAGTGATTTGTACGGCATGGAAATCGTGCAGCAAGCGCAAGGCATAGAATTGCATTTAGATGTTGCTAGCCATTGTTTTCAACGCCTAAAAGAAAAACGCCGCAGTATGACAGGGCGCACAGGTTGCGGCCTGTGTGGGAGTGAAAGTTTAGAGCAGGCTTTGCGCATCCCAGTGACTAAACTGGGCCAAAAAAAACAGAAAATTGCTGGGTCAGTGATTAATCTAGCTTTTGCTAATATTCGCCAGCAGCAAAAATTGCAAGCAATGACAGGTGCTACTCATGCAAGTGCATGGGTTAATGGTCGTGGAGAGGTTGAGTTAATTCGCGAAGATGTCGGTCGCCATAATGCTTTAGATAAACTGATAGGCGCGATGGCAAAAATTTCGAGATTAGAGGCTAAGTTTGCCCAGGATGGATTTGTAATGACAACCAGTCGCGCTAGCTACGAAATGGTACAAAAAACTGCTAGTGCTGGTATTAATATGTTGGTAGCGATTTCCGCTCCTACCGGCTTAGCGATTAGAGTGGCGGAGCAATGCCATTTAACCTTGATAGGCTTTGCCCGCGAGAATGGTTATGTGGTGTATTCTCATCCAGAAAATATAGCCTAGTATAATTAGTGCAATTAGTACGAGAATTAGGATTAAAGCCTAAGATCTAAAATCTTAAAATAATAAACATTAGAAGAGTTACTCAAGTATGAAAATTGAAAATTTAGTTAGTATGGCCAATCAAATTGGTGATTTTTTTAAATCTTTCCCAGACCAAGAGCAAGCAAAAAAAGATATCGCACAACATCTAGAGCGTTTTTGGGCAAGTAGTATGCGCGACCAAATTCTTATCTATGTCATTGAAAAAAATGGTGAAGGCTTAGAGCCGATTGTGCGTGATGCAATTAAGCAGCACATTAGTAGCAATCAAAAAAAGTGAACATCCACTTACTGCTTAATATGTTTAAATAATCTAAAGCTTTCTTTCCTATCAGCAGTCCTTCTGCCCGTCCAGAGCAGTTGCCATTCTTGGCCTGGATTCATTATGCCAATTCCTTTTACATCCTGCAGCAAATACAAATCACAGTTGAGTTGCTGTGATTTTTCAAATGGCTTTAATTCGATATTGGTGTAATAGTTGAGAAGTAAACGTTGCGGTTGAGCAACATTTAAACTACTCATGCACATGTAATTCTTAGGCGATGCATTCTTTAGACTTGTAAAAACAGGCTGATAGCTTTTAGCAGAATCTAGTAATGGTAGCCAAAGAGTCATCAGTAATCCCCAGCCGAAAGTCATACCTACAGCCCAATTAGTCACTGTAGATTTATTGGTTTGCTTTGCGCGTATACATACGGACAGCCAAATGACAGTAATCGCCAGTGCAATAATCAGCGCAACCCAGCTAAAGTGAATGTCATTTGTGCCAGATAAAAACTGCATTCTAGTTTTAATTCTAGCTGGATAGCCTGTCATCATGGCAAACCAACCTAGCCAAATTAAAACACCAATTAAACCGAATAGCATGACACCAAACCAATTTAAAGCAGCGGCTAAGCCTCGTTTAAGATGTTCAACGCTGCCTGCCGCAAGCGCCACTAAAGGCACCAGTAGGGGTAGTGCATTAATATCTTTTGCGCTGGCACCAATACCTAGGAAGAATATGCAGCAGACAAAAAAGCTAATGATCAGTTGAAATTTTGGCTTAATGAGTAACTGGCTGCGAAAGCGCCATAAGCCTAGCAACGCCAGCGGTAGGGCAGGCCATGCATACCAAATTAAAGTGCGTAAAAAATAAAAATAATTCTGTTGATGGTAGCTAGCTAAGGAGGTTTGCCACCAACTTCCGAGCAATGCCGGTGACTGATAATGCATCAATAACAACCATGTAGAAATGAGTGGTAACGCGATTAGAAAAGCGAAGCTAACGACGGTAATAAAGCTTCGTGTGCGCCAAGCACTAAAAGATATGAGCAAGATTATTGCTGTGCTTATTAATATGGCTGGCGGCATTAGGCCGTCAGATAAAAAGCCAAACGCCATAGCAATGCCTAAAAGGGCGCTTGCTCGCCACGGTCTGCGTTTACAAAGAGCTAAAGCGTAAAAGCCTGCAGCGATACAAGCAAGGCTGGCAACGTCATTGATTAAGCTGTGGGCACTCAGCACTAAGCCGATTGTGCCTATCATAATGAACGTTGAATGGCGCCCAATACCGCGGCCCCATAGCTCTCTGCCCGTCATGCCCACCATTAATAGGATGAGTGATAGCCAAATGGCGTTACCTAGTCTAGCGCCATCATGTATATTTAACACAGGTGAGAAAATTTTGGCGCTGGCGGCAGCTGTTAAATAGTATAAAGGGGGCGCCTCTAAAGTGGTTTCACCATTCGCGAGTGGCGCAATTAAGCTACCTCCATCTAGTATAGACTTAACGATACTAATACCGGTTGATTCAAGCGGCTTCCATGGCGCATGGACGATTAAGCCCAATAAAATCCAAATGACGCATAAGGCAAGTAAAAGACGAGTTTTAGCACTGTCACCGACGCGTGCGCGTGGGGTCGACATGTTGCCTTGCCAGTCATGATCAAGTTGAAAGCGCATATTCTGTAGAGACTTTTTTATTTATTTTTCTAAAGGCTGATTTTAACCGATTGTGGCATTTATCTGAAATTTCTAGACTTAACACACCGAGGCCTGATACATAGAAATCGCCTTACTTTTTTCTCCTAAATGAACAGTTTATGTCTTAATCTTATGTGGATGCTAATATTTTCAAGGCAGATTGTTAATCATGTGCCAAGTTAATAGCGCTTAATAGAAAGGCATAAAAAGTTTCACGTCGATTTTATTCTGATGTCTGTGCTTCTTCAACTCAAGCTACTAAATTTAAGTTGCTAAAGCTAAGCGGGAAAAATTAATCCTAAAATGCTAACGATGATTAATTTTCGTCAATGATGCTTAAAGTAATCCCGCCTTATTTAATTGAGGATAATTCAAACTGCTAAATAGCTACGGGCTTGCCAAACAAATATCCTTGATAGGTGTTGCTGCTGAGTCTATACTATGATGAATCATGCTGATGAATTGATGAATGCGGTGAGTGTGTTTCAGTTAGAAGGTGATGCTTATCTAAATCGACGCGAAAACAGGGCTACTAATAGTGGCGCCTCAAGTAAAACTACAAATCCATATGTACGGTTGGTATCAACTAAGTCTGCACAGATAAAGCAAGTAGAAGGAGCCATCAAGTTAGGTTCTAGAGATTGGGAAGAATTTTAATTTGTTAGATTGGTGCTAGCTCCCTTAAGCAGAAGTTTATTTCATTTGAATGTTTTCAATAAGCATTCATGAAGCTACTCCTATCGGAATGGAAATATATTCATGGATATAGAGGTAAGTGAATTTTTATAGTGTAGTCATAAAGGTCTTTCAATGAGTCTTATTAAAGCTCCTAGCAGCCGTAACATACCTAAAACTTTATCACTCCCGTGCGTAGGTTGTAAAAACAGTATTGAATTAGATTTCGATTTTGAATATGCTTTTCAGCCCATAGTTGACATTAATACTAAGACTATATTCGCCCATGAGGCTTTAATTAGAGGGCCAAATGGAGAAGGTGCCCAGACTATTCTAAGTAAAGTTAATAACGATAATTCATACCGTTTTGATCAAGCATGCCGAGTCAAGGCAGTTAAAACAGCTGCTGAATTGAAGCTTAAAGGAATGTTATCAATTAACTTTATGCCTAATGCAGTATATAGGCCTGAGCTATGTATAAGCACGACCTTAGCCGCTGCAAAAACATACAACTTTCCAGCAAACAACATTATTTTTGAATTTACTGAGCAAGAGATAATTAAGGATGCAAAACATCTGATAAATATTGTGACTGAGTACAAGAAATTAGGATTTAAAACTGCTCTTGATGATTTCGGTGCTGGTTACGCTGGATTAAACCTATTGGCTAATTTTCAACCTGACATTATCAAGATCGATATGGATCTGATTCGGGATATTGATACCAGTAAGTCGCGCCAAGTGATTGTCAAAGCCGTGACACGTATGTGTGAAGAACTAAATATAAGGGTACTTGCAGAAGGTGTAGAAACGGCAGCTGAAAGAGATATTTTAGCTGGCTTTGGAATAAATCTTTTTCAAGGATATCTTTTTTGTAAGCCTGCCTTTATGGCTGAAGGAAAGGTCGACCCAAAATCTTGGTGTAATTAATATCTGATTATAATAATTGGGAAGTAGCTCTTTCTAAGGCTGGTAGATTACATGGCAAGCGTAAACACAGTTGCTTAGAATTACCTAAGCTTCGGGAATATGCCGTACTTTACGATTACCTTGAAAATAAAAAAGGCAGCCTAAGCTGCCTTGGTGTTTGCAATGTAGATTGCAAATATCTATTACATACCGTATTTTTTACGGAATTTATCCACACGACCAGCCGTATCTAAAATCATTTGTTTACCTGTGTAAAACGGGTGTGATTTTGAAGATACTTCGATTTTAACCAATGGATATTCTTTACCGTCAGTCCATTTGATGGTGTCACGCGCTGCGATAGTAGAACGTGTCATAAATGTAAAGTCTGCACCAACGTCTTGAAAAATAACGTCGCGATATTCTGGATGAATTCCGTCTTTCATAATTTTAGCCTCAATATTTTGCCGAAAGATACGGCACTAGTTAATAGTCACACTTAAATATGTGACCTTTTGTAATAACCCGACATTATATTGTCATTCGCCCTGCTATGCAAGTTGAATAAATGATGCCATTCAGTTAAAAGGTTTGGTTTTAGCCTCTACGCATGCTGTCAAAAAAGTCAGCATTGTTTTTAGTGGCTTTGATTTTGTCTAATAAGAACTCCATCGCCTCGATATCATCCATAGGATAAAGCAATTTACGTAGCACCCATATTTTCTGTAACACATCTTTTTCGATCAATAACTCTTCACGACGTGTGCCAGATTTGTTCACATTAATCGCTGGGTATTGGCGTTTTTCAGCCATTTTACGATCAAGATGGATTTCCATATTGCCCGTACCTTTAAACTCTTCATAGATCACATCATCCATGCGAGAGCCGGTGTCGACTAGTGCGGTCGCAATAATAGTAAGTGAGCCGCCTTCTTCAATATTACGTGCCGCACCAAAGAATCTTTTTGGACGTTGCAATGCATTAGCATCAACACCACCGGTTAATACTTTGCCTGATGATGGGATTACAGTGTTGTAGGCGCGGGCTAATCTGGTAATAGAATCCAGCAAAATCACCACATCTTTTTTATGCTCAACTAGGCGTTTGGCTTTTTCAAGCACCATTTCGGCCACTTGTACGTGACGCGTTGCTGGTTCATCAAAGGTAGAAGCAACAACTTCACCCTTCACTGAACGCGTCATTTCAGTCACTTCTTCAGGGCGCTCATCAATCAATAATACAATTAAAATCACATCAGGATGATTAGCTGTAATCGCGTGCGCAATATTTTGCATCATGACTGTTTTACCGCTTTTAGGGCTGGCAACTAGTAATCCACGTTGTCCACGACCAATAGGCGCGATCATATCAATGACGCGGCTAGTGATATTTTCTACGCCTTTGATATCACGTTCTAATGTAAGCGGAATAGTAGGGAATAGTGGTGTTAAATTCTCAAACAATATTTTATGTTTGGTGTTTTCTGGCGCTTCGCCATTGACTACATCTACTTTAACTAAAGCGAAATAACGCTCACCATCTTTAGGAATGCGAATTTCACCTTGAATCGTATCGCCAGTGTGCAGATTGAAGCGGCGAATTTGCGATGGAGACACGTAAATGTCATCTGGCCCAGCCAAATATGATGTGTCAGGTGAGCGTAAAAAGCCGAATCCGTCTTGTAAGACCTCAAGCGTTCCGTCACCAAAAATACTTTCACCTTTTTTGGCTTTATGTTTCAGGATGGCAAAAATCAAATCTTGCTTGCGCATGCGGCTAGCATTTTCGATTTCATCTGTAATTGCCATTTCAACTAACTCGGTGACGGGTAGGTGTTTAAGGTCGGATAAGTGCATGGAGGCTCACTAAAGCAAGATTAAGTGTGGGTCGTTTATGAAAGTACTGAGGTAAAATTTTTATTGCTACTGTTTGATTTTACTATTGTAAATGCTCGATTATTTGAATTAATCCAGCATTTACAACAATAAGTACAGCGTAATGCGTTTAGATGTTGCTGTCAATAAAGGCGGTCAATTGTGATTTTGATAAAGCACCTACTTTAGTCGCTTCAACATTACCATTTTTAAATAACATTAGCGTAGGAATTCCACGAATGCCATATTTAGGCGGTGTTAATTGATTGTCGTCAATGTTAAGTTTAGTCACTTTCAGGCGACCAGCATATTCTTTAGATATCTCATCTAAAATAGGCGCTATCATTTTGCATGGGCCGCACCATTCAGCCCAGTAATCTACTAAAACAGGTAGTTGTGAGTGTAAAACGTCCTGTTCAAAACCTGCATCGCTAAGGTGTGTGATGTGTTCGCTCATGAAAAACCTCTAATTAAATAGTACTTTAATATAAATACGTATCGTATCGAAAAATTCTGTTTTAGTGAAGTGAAACAGATAAAATCTACTTGGCTAATAGGCATGCTATATTACTTTTGTTAAAGTGATTTGATTGCTCTATTTAGTTATTGAGCATTAAATGCTTAGATTCACTATTCTATGTAAGTGCTAATTGCCGATCGGGCTGAATAATTACATATCGATGCAATTAGACTGGCAGCTTGTTTTGCAGCATTTCTTTCACTTTATAATAATACCAGTACATTCTGCTTTAGGCGCAGTTTATTGCACGTCTTTATCTTTTAACATTGTATGATGTTGTTCACTTTACTACTATCAAATTTTATTTCATGCGGAGTAATTAATCCTCTGCTTGTTAATATGTAATTGATTAAACGTTAATCTTTGTTAAAAGTATAACTATGGAATTTATGAAATGAGATCTATTTTTATAAGTTTTTTGCTGTTGATTGCTAGTCCATACTCTTTTGCTAGCCCCCCTGTAGTCGCACAATTTTCCTTGACAGATAGTTCCAGCATTAAACATCAATTGTCCGATTACAAAGGCAAATGGGTGTTAGTTAATTATTGGGCAACTTGGTGTCCTTCATGTTTGGAAGAAGTGCCTGACCTAGTCAATTTATATGATAAACGTAGCAAAAAAGACTTGATGGTTTTAGGTGTGGTGTTTGATTATGCCAGTATCAAAGAAGTGGAAACTTATGTTGATGATATGCTGATTTCGTACCCGATTGTGTTGGGAGATGATGCGGTGGTTAGGCAAATCGGCGTAGCTGATGTGATGCCGACGACTTTTATCTATAATCCAAAAGGTGAATTGCTTAAAATTAAGCGTGGTCGAATTACCAAGCAATATATAGAGCAACTTATCAATTTAAATACAGATTCAAAAGCACGTTAACCCTAGTCTGCCTTAACAATATTATTGCGGGCTAAGGTTAAAAAAGTGATTAAATTAAATGCTAGTGAGGCACGGCAATGCTAGTGCCTGTAGCATCAAGTATATTCAGATTGTTCTCTTCAGCAAAATGCATTAATTGCGCATAGCCTTCCGAGTTGACTGTCTTTAGCTTTAAATCTACCGCTAGACAGCGCACGCCATTGACTACTTTAGGCTTTAAGTAAGGAGAGTATTTGAGTTTTCGATCATCACCAAAAGTGGCATAAGTGCTACACATACGGTCAACCCAGTCACTCGGGCGGAAAGCTTTACCTTCGCGAGTATTGCCTTCTATGATAATTTCGCCCTGAGTTTGAGAGGCCGTTTTTTCTACTGTTTGTTCTGGTGTCATCTGAATAGTTACCGTTTTTTCACTGTTGAATTAAACTAAATTGTTCATTTAAATATATGCGTCAATTAGCTTATGGCATGAACTCAAATACTTTAACAACTTTTGTTACGCCATCTGTTGTTCGCGCAATTTCAACGGCAGCATCAGCTTCTGCTTGAGTGACAATTCCCATTAAATATACCACGCTATTTTCTGTGATAACTTTGACTAGATTTGCTGCAAATTTGTTTTCGGTGACGAACTTTGTTTTAACTTTAGACGTTAGGTAAGCATCATTGGCACGGGAACCGACTGATGATTTTGTGCCCACTACTATTTCATTGGTAATAGAACGTGTATTGGGGATTTCTTTGATTAAGCTTTCAGCTTTAATCTTTGCCGCTGCTTCTGGTACTTCGCCGGTCAGTAAAACGTTGCGATTATAGCTAGTAATATTTACATGGGCTTTTTCACCCAGGTTGGTTTCCATTTTCTTTATGGCTTTCAGCTCGATATTTTCATCTTCTACATAAATACCGGAGGTGCGTCTGTCAGCAGCCATAGCGCCACCAGCTGCAGCGCCGCCAATGACTACAGGTACACAAGCGGTCATTTGAGCGATTAAACCAGCCGATAAAATTAGTTTGGTAATGAGATTCATGGGTGACTCCTTAATGATTAGTGCAATTGAAATACAGTATCTCATTTTTGCGAATGATACGCCAATTATGCGTCAAATGCATTACGTAGCCACTCAATGAGTTCAACATCTACTTTGGCCATTAAAATGGCATCAAAGCGGCATGCGCAGTCGCCATGCTGTCTAGAATGCTCTTGCAAATAATGCTGTGCGGTTAAGATTAGTTTTTGTTGTTTTTGTAGCGTAATGCTGGCTGCAGCGCTACCAAATTTAGGGTTAGATCTTAGCCTAACCTCAACAAATACAAGGGTTTTACCATCCTTCATAATTAAATCAATTTCACCAAAACGGCAATGATAATTTTGCGCTACTATTTTAAGGCCGTGATTCGTCAAATAAGTTACAGCTAACTGTTCTGCGGCTAATCCTGCGTTATTTTGATTGATTTTCATAGGCGATAGGCAAGCTTGGCGTTAAACTTTCAATATGAATAAATTAAATCTGAGTAAATTAAGTTTGAATCAGCAAAGCAATAATAACCACGGTACATTATATGTGGTGGCAACGCCTATCGGTAATTTAAGCGACATTACCTTACGTGCCATAGAAACATTAAAATCTGTTGATGCTATTGCCGCTGAAGATACGCGCCATACGTCGGGTTTGTTATCGCACTTTGGCATTAGCAAAAAACTAATTGCTGTGCATGAGCATAACGAACATCAGTCGGCTGAAAAGCTTTTATTACAATTACAAGCTGGTGAAAATATCGCCTTGGTTACAGACGCCGGTACGCCGGGTATTAGTGATCCAGGTGCGGTAGTGGTCGATTTTGTGCGCAAGGCTGGCGTAAAAGTCGTGCCAATTCCTGGCGCCAGCGCTGTGATTACGGCACTTTCTGCTAGCGGAATTATTCAAAATGGCTTTATGTTTCACGGCTTTTTGCCAGCCAGTGGTGCAGCTCGACGCAAAGCCTTGGAAGTTTTGAAAGCTCAGACTGTCACACTGGTATTTTATGAAGCACCACATCGCATTATAGAAAGTATCGTTGATATGGCTAATGTGCTTGGTGCAGAGCGACGCATTACCATTGCCCGCGAAGTTACCAAGACCTTTGAGACTATTTATAGTTGTGCGCTGCAAGACGCAGAGGCTTGGATAAAAGCTGACGCGAATCAACAGCGTGGCGAATTTGTATTGTTAATTGAAGCCGCAGCAGTGAAAGATGCCGAAGAAATTCCAGAAGAAACGGTACGTGTTTTAAAATTATTATTAGCTGATTTGCCACTTAAACAAGCGGTAAAATTGGCAACCGAAATTACCAATGAAAAGAAAAATGTACTATATGAGTTTGCACTAAGTCTTAAAGTTGAAGCCTTAAACACTATAGCCTCAAACACTAATGCTTTGAAAAAATAATCTTTACGCACCGGAATAAGCGCTGAAAAATGACTAATACACCAATAATCACACTGACTATTACTCGCCCAGATGACTGGCATTTACATTTACGCGACGGCGCTGCGTTAAAAGCCGTGTTGCCAGATACGGCAAAGCAATTTGCCCGTGCGATTGTGATGCCGAATTTACGCCCACCAGTCACCACTACTGAATTAGCGCTAGCTTATCGACAACGTATTTTAGCGGCGTTACCGCAAGGCATGCAATTTGAGCCGCTCATGACTTTATATCTGACGGATAACACCACGGCCGAAGATATAGTGCAAGCAAAAGACAGTGGCATTATTCACGGCGTAAAGCTATACCCGGCAGGCGCGACGACTAATTCAGATTCTGGTGTCACCAGTTTAGATCATTGCGCGAAAGCCTTAGCAGAAATGGAGAAGCTAGGCCTACCTTTGTTAGTCCATGCAGAAGTGACCGATGCGGAGGTGGATGTTTTTGACCGCGAACGCGTATTTATTCAGCGTCACATGATTCCTTTACTCAAAAAATACCCAGCTTTAAAAATCGTGTTTGAACATATCACCACTAAAGATGCCGCCGATTTTGTAACGGAAGCGCCGAGCAATGTGGCGGCAACCATTACTGCACATCACTTATTGATGAACCGTAATGATATGTTTAAAGGCGGTATTCAGCCGCATCATTATTGCTTGCCGATTTTAAAGCGTGAAGAGCATCGCGTGGCTTTGGTAAGTGCCGCAACGTCAGGTAATACGAAGTTTTTCTTAGGTACGGATAGTGCGCCGCATGCCAAATCAGCTAAGGAAAACGCTTGTGGTTGTGCTGGCATGTATACCGCACACACGGCGATTGAGTTGTACGCGGAAGCGTTTGATGCTGCAAATGCCTTGGATAAGTTGGAAGGATTTTCCGGTTTTTATGGGGCAGATTTTTATGGTTTGCCGAGGAATGTTGATCAGATTACGCTGCTGAAAGAAAGTTGGATTGTGCCGGCAAGTTTGCCGTTTGATGGGGATTTTTTAGTGCCGTTAAGGGCTGGGCAGGCTTTGAATTGGAAGATTGTCTAAGTCAGCAACACTATAGAAATAGTGTGAATAAAGGCTTCGCTTTCGCGCGACTGGCGAGTTACTTTCTTTTGCTTAGCCAAAAGAAAGTAACCAAAGAAAAGGCTACCCCCTACCGCTTGTTTCCTCAGATTCGCTTTATTTTGGGACGGCAAGCGGAAACTCGCTACGCTCAAACAGCCGCTTGCCGAAAGCCTCCCAAAATAATTCAAATCTTAGGCGCGGTAGCAGGGGATTTAAAATCAAAATCTCTGAAACCCCATCATTCCGTGCTTGACAGGGAATCCAGTGGCTTTTGGTTTTGTGCTTTGCTTTCGCAAACTTTATTTTTTTGCTGGGTTCCGTGTCAATCATGGAATGTCGTAAATGAATATTTTGCTATTTGTTTAGCGTGTTAAAATACGCTCGAAGCTGGCTAGACAGTCGCCGCTCACGTAAGTGAGGGGAGGAAAGTCCGGGCTGCATAGAGCGGGATGACGGCTAACGGCCGTACGTTGAAAGCTTGGGCAACCAAGTATAAGGCGCGGAATAGGGCCACAGAGACGAGCGTATTAAGTTACGGTGAAACGCGGTAACCTCCATTCGCAGCAAGACCAAATAGGCTGGCGCTTTAACTTCGGTTAATAAGGCGTGGTTCGCGCTGCCAGCGGGTAGGTTGCTTGAGCGTACAAGTAATTGTGCGCCTAGATGAATGACTGTCAGCCTTAGTAATAAGGCCTACAGAACCCGGCTTATCGGCCAGCTTCACTCTCACTCTTTAATTGTCACTTTCACATACGAATAATCAGCTTTGACGTGTGCATAATGAGCTTTAGCTTATCTATTTGAGGGGCAAGCCAAATGCTGGCTCGATTGGTATGTTTTTGCGGTTAGCTCTTCTCAGATGAATCCCCAAGATGGCTTCAATTTGGTGCGTCACGCATGCTAATGTACCAAGAAATTAATGAATAGAATATGCTGCTCCTAGTATGAATAGTAAGATTTACTCGCGCTATTCTAATCATAAGGGCTAATTCGCCTTAAATGAAGTGTTTTGCCCACTACAAAATAAAAACGAAAATTCACATCTAGCAGTCTGCTATATGTTTGGCATATACATTGCTTTAATAAATATTAACATTTATCTTGCCTGGGACGACCTAGGATGGTTCTTAGCGAGCATAAGAGCAAAAATATGTCGGTTATGTGCTTTGTTAGATTTTATTAGCTCAACAAACCTCAACTGGACGACCAGATACTTTTGAAAGGATTTAGCATGTCTGAAGTTCAGATTAGTCCGGTTCGCCCACATACAGCCTTTAAGAAACTACCACTGATAGATATCTCTTTATTATTTTCATCCGATCTTACCGAACGTAAGGAAGCTGCAAAAGCACTTGGAAATGCAGCACGTGATGCAGGTTTTCTTTACATTGTAGGACATGGTGTGCAGCAAGATTTGATTGAAAATCTCAAGACACGCACTCGTGAATATTTTTCTCAGACCTATGAGCAAAAGATGCAGGATTATATAGGCAACTCTTCCAATCACAGTGGCTATGTCCCTGAGGGCGAAGAGCAGTATCTTTCAGCCAAGCCAGATCTCAAAGAAGCTTACGATGTTGGTTTTGATCTTAAGCAGTCAGAAGTACGTAGACCAATGTTAGGCCCAAATCGCTGGCCAGATTTCCCTAGATTTAAAGAAGATGTCAAGGCCTATTACGATGCAGTTTTTGCGTTAAGTAATGCGCTATTCCGAGGCTTTGCTTTGGCCTTGAATCTGCCAGAAGATTATTTCACCAATAAAGTCACTGCGCCACCAAGTCAATTGCGACTTGTGCATTATCCTTTTAGTCCAGCGGCCCCAGAAGATAGGCCTGGAATAGGAGCCCACACAGATTACGAATGTTTCACCATTCTGCTAGCCACCGAGGATGGTTTGGAGGTCCAGAATGGCGCCATGGAGTGGATCGATGCGCCAGTTGTAAGTGGAGCTTTTGTTATCAATATTGGTGACATGCTGGAAGTGTTAAGCAATGGATATTTCGTCGCAACCATGCATAGGGTAAGAAAAGTAAAGCAGGAGCGCTACTCGTTTCCATTGTTCTGCGCATGTGATTATGACACGGTGATAAAGCCTATAGAATCACTTTTATCGACAGATAAGCCTTCGCACTATAAACCGATAGTATGTGGGGAGCATCTATATGCACAAACTATGCAAACCTTTGCCTATCTCAAAAATCGTCTAGCTAATGGTGCCTTGGTATTACCCGATGGCGCAAAAGGGTTGTCATCTTTTGGGCATAAGCCGCAATCTCATTTAGAATCTGTGGAGCTAACTAAATGAAGCTGCAAGAACTAGTCGAGCTACATGGTAAACGCCCTGAGCATAGTGTACCTGATTGGATGCTGGGTTTCTTTAAGCGTTATTCGATTAGTTTTGCTAATGGTATGACTGACCTTAAAACACATGTGTGCTGGTTACAGAGTCGTAACTTTAGCATTGACCTTCGTTTGCCTCGTGATGCTGACCAAGTAGTAGCGAAGCCTTTGCTTGAGTATTCTGAAGATGAGTTACAGCAAGTTGCCAACTATGAGGGCTGGTTAGCGGCTTCAGACTGGGATGGCGAAATATTAAGTTGGCAGGAAGCTAATGCTTCATTCCAACTGCACAATCGCTGGACCGAGCCGGCCATATTAAAGCGTGTTGGTAATTGTATGGTTGAGTTTTGCCCTAGCGATGCTTATGTTGAAGATTGGCGTTTACAGCCTTCTAGTTCGGGGCCGTTGGTGGGGCTAAATCTGATAGAAGAGCGTAATCTTTCCACCGGAGAAGTTCGACATAGCGGTGGTGGATTAATAGTCTGCGGAGACTATGCTGGATTGGTGTTAGGACGTGGGCCAGAATTTTTTAATAAGGTGCCAGGGGCCACGCTTAAGAGTTTGGTCGCAAATGCTAGTGGTGATATTGGACTTTTGACAAGTTTATTAAACTTTGAGACCTCCGTGGCTAAAGGCTCGGTTCAGCAAGGTTTTAACGTGATCCATTCAACACAAGCATCCCGGATGGGGCAAGATTTATTTTGCTTAGAAGGATTTGAGTGCATAACTCAATATCAGTATGGAAATTCGGCAGTAATGGATGTTGTTCGCCAAAAACTAACCGTTGCAGGCGTGCCCTGCGAACGAATTTTTTCTATTGATACGCTTGAATCCCATGTTGACTTTAGCCAGTCGACCGCTTTTACTCATGAGGCAGAATCTTGGTTTGAACGTGAATCATCGACTATGTCACGCTATACAAAAGTACTTTAGTTAAGGATGAAAAAAATCCAGAAGTGCCTCAGTAAACTCTGCAGGTGAGTCTTGTTGTAGCCAATGCGAAGCGCCATAAATGCCTTTGAATATGGCTCCTGGAATTTCTTGAGCGAGTTGTTGGCCATCTTCTGATTTCTGCCAAGGGTCATCCATTCCCCAAAGAATCATCGTCTTAGCTGTAATTTTGCCATGGCGATCGACCAGTGCCATGGTCTGGTTTGCATTAAGGGCTGATGCATTTCGAAGCAGGCTCAACTTTCCTTCCTCACTCGCCCAAGGCGCAATGATGCCTTGTCTAAACTCTGGCGTAAGTCGATTCTTGTTAGAAACTCCCATGGCAAGGCTAAGTTCTAGAGTATCCACAAGGTCTTTCAATGGGCGCGCTTTCCATCTGAGTGGGTGGCCAAAATCTAGCATATCATCATCAAAACGATCGTAGCAAACTGCGTTTGAAATTATAAGATGGCGCACATATTGTTGGTGTTCTATTGCTAGAATAAGTGCTACTGCACCTCCAGTATCGTGCCCAACAACATGCACACTTTTTATGTTGATTGCCGATAATAATGCAACGATCATCTTTGCTTGATCTTGAAAAGATCGGTCAAAACAGTCTCTACGATCAGACCATCCGTGACCTAAAAAGTCAGGAGCGATCACACGGTAGCCAGATTTTACCAATAGTGGAATTACTTCATGGTAGATAAATCCCCATGTTGGTATGCCGTGCATCAAAAGAATTGTGCCGTGTATGTCGACACCTATGTCTATATAGCGGATAGAAACTTGTGTGTGCGCGACTTGGCCAGCCGGTAGAATAATTTCTTGTTGAGCAGACCTGAACTCTTGCCAGTTTTGCCAAAATTTCGCTGTTGATTGCATTTAAAATCCCAACCTGCTTTTTAAAAATTCATTATGCCTCACAATTTTATTTTAAGTTTGTATTGATTCTATTCATTGTAAATTTAAGAAGTAGATGTTTAATGTTATTTAGGTAAACCTAAAAATATTGGTGCATATTTTAAAACGGTGCACTTAAATAATGCGCCATAATCTATATGTGAAATCCAACTTTTGCTTCATGGTATTTACAACACACTGATTTTAATAGATAAAGTTAATTAACAAAAAGTGGCACGTTCATTGCTAATATTAATTTAGGTAGTTCAATTTAACACTCACATCTACCTGCTTTAAAAAAGAGAGCTAGGGTTCCGGTTTTTTTATAAAAATGTCTGGTCCAAGAGTTCTCGGCCAATTAAAACTGGCTACACGGAGGGATAAAAGCCCGGGAGACTGAATTCTAATATTGTCTTTTTGGCTTTTAAATACTGTGGATATATTATGTCTGTTATCAAATCTATAGAAGTGCTTGAGCGTAAGCTTAACCTCGATCTGCTTAAAAATTCTGCGGTATTCTCATTCGTATTATTTGGTTACCCGATCGGTATTTTTATGCTTTTTTCAGAACATTGGCTAGTTAATTTTGCTGGTGTACTAGTCACTGCTGAGGCATTGATTATTAGTGCTTATTTACTGCATGAGTTATCACATTGGAGTTTGTTTAAATCACCTAAAACAAATAAAACGTGGGGCACTGTCTTGTCATGGGTGAATGGTAGTTGCTACAGCACCTTCAAAGAGATTCGTGATAAACACATGCATCATCATGCTGATCGTGCGGATGTACTTACTTTTAATGTGCAGCATGTGATGCGCGATATGCCGACGGCGGCTAGAAACCTTATCAAAGCTTTGGAGTGGATGTATATTCCAGCGATTGAAATACTCATGCACTTTTTAGTCATTATCTTGCCATTTATTAAATCAGAATGGCACCATAAGCGCTTAAGATTAATTATAATTTTTTCTCTTAGAGCATCCATATTTGTTCTTATGGCATGGGTGTCTGTTAAAGCATGGCTACTATATCTGCTAGCTTACTGCGTCATGCTCACTGCGCTTAGATTTGCTGATGCTTTTCAACATACATATGATGTTTTTTTAGAATCTGATCTTGCGCGGTTCGGCGGTAAAGTTAAAGACGGAAAGCTTCGTGATCGTGCTTACGAACAAGCGAATACCTATTCAAATTTAGCCTCACTGAAATATCCTTGGTTAAACCTATTATTTTTAAATTTCCCCTATCACAACGCGCATCACGAAAAACCAAAAGTGCCTTGGCATCAATTGCCAGCTCTTCATAAAAAGTTGTATGGTGATTTGGACTTGTTGCCTGTCATTCCAATGATCAAGCTTATGAGCGCCTACCATTGCCATAGGATTACTAGACTTCAAAGTGATGATTATGGAGTTATCAGCAATGCTAGTGCGAATGCTTTTATTGGTGCTGCGGGTGTTTCTTTCTTGACGGCACTGTGAGAATAAAACCATGACTGCCGTTACCAAAGTTTGGCCGATTTTAACCGCTACCCACCGTTATGATAAATCTTTATCTACGCATAATCGCGGGGCTGGACAGATGATAGAAGCGCCAATTTTAGCCTACTTAATCGAGACCAGAAATGGTCGTATTTTGTACGATGTTGGATGTGACTACAATAAAATAGCAGATGCCTCACAGCGAGAAAAATACTATAACCCAGAAGTATTTAGTTTTGGCGCACCCGATATGGATGAGTCGCAACGCTTGCCACGCCAACTAGCGCGTCTAGGATTATCGGTACAGGATATTGATGTTGTGTTCTTAGGGCATTTGCACTTTGATCATGCCGGCGGCTTATGTGATTTATGTGGGGCGGAGGTGCATGTTCAAGCCGACGAGTTGGCCTCAGCGAATCCTCGTGATGATTTAGCCTATTTTGATAATGAAATCGTTGCTCAAGCAAACTGGAAAGTGAAAAAGGGCGAATATAATTTAACGGCAGGTGTGCACGCAATAGCTAGTCCAGGGCATACCGCGGGTCATATGTCATTGTGGATAGAAATGCCCACTGGCGCACCTATTATCTTGGCCGGTGATGCTGCCGATTTAACTGAAAATATAGTCGATGAAATCGCCCCAGGAAACTGTTGGCAAGGTCAAACGGAGTTGGCGATTGCTAGTATTCGCAAGCTAAAATCTCTGGCTAAGTCTGAAAAAGCTGAGTTATGGCCAAACCACGATATGGCTTTTTGGAGAACATTAAAGGTTTTCCCCGAGTATCACCTATGAACCCACTAAATAAATTGATAGCGGTGCCGGCTTCTTACCTAGGTGTATGGCGTAGAAGTTTACTTGAGCAGAACGGTAGTCAGGATACGACTTCGTTGGTATTTTGGTTACAGGCCGATAATCAACATATAGATATACGTATTCCTGCATTACGGCCAGATTTTTCAGACTGTACCTGCTTGCAAGATTGCTCTACGGAACAATTGCGTTGGTTGGCGACGCAGCAGGGTTTTGCAGGCGTAACAGAAGTGAGCGGCAACATATGTAATTGGCACCGTGAACTAGATTTACAGCCAGATAATGGTGTTCCGGATATTGGTGAGATGGTATTTAGTGGTGAAAACAAACTATTAGAGACGGGCGTAGAGAGTGTCTACTTTGAGGTTTGGGACAAAATAGCAGGTACTCACATCAACGTGAGTACGCACCAAATTAATAGCCTCGATTCAAATGGTGTTGTGGTGATCGCACGTCTTTTAAAAGCAGGTAATCAGTTTGCCTTTATTCGGCCACGTAGTTCAAATCTACCAGAAGCGAGCAGTTTATTGGCGTTAATTGATAGCCCAAATCAAAGTCTATTGGACATACTTAATTGGCTGGATTTTGAAATTTCGTTTGGTGACATCGTAGACGCGTCGCACGGCAGAATTAATCACTCTACCTTGCCTTTTCGCGAGGGACAAATATTAAACTTTTCATTGGTTTAATGAAGGGTGTTTTGGCAGCACTAACGTTTAGAAAGTAGTTTTTTGGTTACATTTAATTAGGAGAGCAACAATGAAATCCCGTTTAAAAGTTTTAAGTTTCAAAAAACTGATTATTACAGCAGCTGTTCCTTTAGCCTTTGCTTTTAGCAATATTAGCCAAGCCGCACAACCATTAAAAATAGGTTACAGCGATTGGCCAGGTTTTGTTGCATGGCAGGTTGCCATCGAGAAAGGTTGGTTTAAAGAAGCCGGCGTTGACGTTAAATTTGAATGGTTTGATTATGGCGCTTCAATCGAGGCTTTTAGTGCCGGCAAGCTTGACAGCGTAGGCGTGACTAATGGTGACGCCTTGGTCATGGGTGCGGGTGGGGGTAAAAATGTCATCGTTCTGATTACAGATTACTCTAATGGTAACGATATGATCATTGGTAAGCCTGGTGTCGAAAGTTTTAAAGACTTAAAAGGTAAGAAAGTTGGTACGGAATTAGGCATCGTTGATCATCTTTTACTTCTCTATGGTTTGGAGAAAGCTGGCATGAAAGAATCTGATGTTACGCTTTTGAACGTTAAAATCAACGACACCCCACAAGCACTAGCTTCTGGCGATTTGGCGGCAATTGGTGTGTTTCAACCAAGTGCAGGACAAGCTTTAAAACTTGTTCATGGATCAAAACCTATCTTCACCTCAGCTCAAGCGCCGGGCCTAATTTATGATGTATTTACAGTGAGTCCATCTAGCTTCTCAAATCGTAAAGAGGATTGGAAAAAAGTGGTCGGTGTTTGGGGTAAAGTTGTTGACTATATTAATGACCCTAAAACTCAGGCAGATGCTGTGAAAATCATGTCTGCACGTGTTGGCCTCAAACCTACTGAGTATCAAACGTTCTTAAAAGGCACTAGGTTGCTCTCTTTAAAAGAAGGTAAAGCCGTGTTTGTGAAAGCGGATGGCTTAAAGTCAATTTATGGTTCATCTAAAATTTCTGATGACTTTAATGTAAAAAATGCCATTTACAAAGGTCCGCAAAACATTGACAAGGCCATTGACCCTTCATTGTATAAAGCCTATTAATTTCTCGTCATAGTTTATCTAAGGTGCAATATATTTGGCTAGGTGATTTTATGTTCTTTTAGAGTCTGTGGCGTCTGGTTTACAGTGAATATAATTCTGTAAATTAGACTGCTATTAATCGCCTAAGCCAAATGTGTTCAGATTAAAACTTGCAAGCAAGATTTGAAGTATTTCAATCATTGGTTCGTTCTGAAACTCTTAAAGGTTAGAAAATAATGGAAGTTACAAAACAAGCAGAAACTGCCAATATCGGCAACGATGTAGAGGCAATGCAAGCGGCTGGGGTTGAATTTATGTTGGCAAGCTATGTTGACATACATGGCGTATCTAAGTCAAAAATGGTGCCGATTGCGCATTATAAACGCATGATGTCAGGATCGGAATTATGTACTGGTGCAGCTTTAGAAGGTGTGCCACAAGATGTAAGCGATGAGGAGGTGGCCGCACATCCTGACCCAGGCTCCTGCAAGATATTGCCCTGGGATAAAGAAATTGCTTGGTTTGCCAGTGACTTATGGACTAAAGGTGAGCCATTCGAGGCTTGCAGCCGTACTATTTTAAAAAATGTATTAGCAAAGGCCGATGCGATGGGTTTTCGCATGAATTTGGGTATAGAGGCGGAGTTTTTTGTATTAAAGGATGATGCAGATGGTGGCTATTCACCGCTATCAACACGCAAGCATTTAGATAAACCTGCTTATGACGTCGCGCGCCTGCTAGATAATATGGATTGGATGCGTGAACTAGTCAAATATATGAATGAACTAGGCTGGGATGTTTATTCATTAGACCACGAAGATGGTATTGGACAATTTGAAATCGACTTCAAATATTTTGATGCCTTAACCATGGCCGATAATTTTGTATTTTTCCGCTTAATGGCCAATGAAGTCGCACGCCGTCATGGCGGATTTGCGACATTTATGCCTAAACCTTTTGGTGACCGTGCCGGAAGTGGAGCTCACTTCAACATGTCACTGGCAGATAAGGTCACCGGAAAAAACCTATTTGAAGAAGCTAATGACCCACGTGGCTGCAACTTATCTAAATTAGGTTATCAATTTATGGCTGGTGTGTTGAAGCATTTGCCTGCAATTTGCGCCGCAGTAGCTCCGACGGTGAATAGCTACAAACGACTTGTATTGAAAGGTAGTATGTCTGGATTTACTTGGGCCCCAGTGTTCGCCTGCTATGGTGACAATAATCGTACCAACACGCTACGCATCCCGATGGGCGGCGGTCGCATTGAATTGCGAGCGGCTGATAGTGCGTGTAATCCATATTTAGGAGCTGCATTGGTATTGGCGGCTGGGCTTGAAGGCATAGAGCAGCAATTAGACCCAGGCGAACCGCATACGGAAAACATGTATCTTAAAACGACTGAGGAGCTTGAGGCGTTAAACATCAAGATGCTGCCACAGTCTTTAAAAGAAGCTATTGATATGTTTAAGCTTGATCCTTTAGCGAAGCAGGTTTTTGGTAATAGTATGCATGCAACTTGGATAGATTACAAAACGGAAGAGTGGCTACGCTACAACAATCATGTGAGTGATTGGGAAAAAGACCGTTATTTAAAACTATTCTAAATTTATGCATATTCAAAAATTCTCAATTGGCGATATAACCCTTCAAAGTGGAGAAGTGCTCCATGATGCTTGGCTTACTTTCGCTACTTGGGGTAGATTGAATGCAGCTGGAGACAACTGCATTCTTTTTCCAACTTATTACACTGGCAATCACTTATCAAACGCTCGCATCATTGGGGAAGGTCAGGCGCTAGACCCCAATAAGTGGTTTATTGTGACGCCTAATTTGATTGGAAACGCACAATCTATTTCACCTAGTAATTCCTTAGATCGATATCCAGCTGGTAGCTTTCCTAACATCACAGTCTATGATAACGTTGTATGCCAGCACTCCTTGTTAAAGGCTTTAGGTGTTAACGAGATTAAGCTGGCATTAGGTTGGTCAATGGGTGCCGTGCAGGTTTGGCATTGGGCAGTTTTATATCCGGAAATGATTAAAAACTTGTTGCCGATTTGTGGCGCAACGCGCTGTTGGCCATACAACGAAATTTTTATCAAAAGTATCAGATCCGTTTTGCAAGCTGATGTTGATTATGCCGATGGTAATTACATCAATCAACCAACAGCCGGACTCAGGGCATTTGGCAGAGCCTATGCTCCTTGGGCCTATTCAGCTGAATTCTTTCGCGAGGAGCGTTATAAAGAGATCGGTTTCGATTCTATAAACGCATTACTAGAAGATTGGGAGCAAGATCATTTGGGCTGGGATGCCAATGATCTTTTAACTAAGATATGGACTTGGCAGCATGCAGATGTCAGCGCTCATGACAAATTTAAAGGTGACTTAGCGCTAGCTTTATCACAAGTGACTGCTAAAACAATTATCATGCCCTGCGATAATGATCAGTATTTCACTCTTGCAGAAAATAGCATTGAGGCCGCACTAAGCCCGAATTCAGAATTAAGACCAATACTTTCATCGGCGGGCCACTGCGCTGGTGCGCCCGGTAGATTTGCAAATGAAAGTGCGTTTATTAACGCTGCAATAAATGAATTGTTAATCTAGATGCTGGCGTTTTTACAATTACAGTTAATTTGCTAGTAAGCTCAATTCTTAGAAACCAGAAGCTTTTTAATGGTGTGTAAACCTATTTACCAGGATATGTGTTTAGTCCTATTTATACAAATATATTCTGGATACGAATTCGATAGATTGGACGATATTTCCAATCTGATCCAATCCAAAGCCCAATTATAAAATTGGTGGTAGCTGTTTTGTTAGTATGTTTTTCTGTGATATGGCTTCGCCGGTTAATGACAAGCCACGCAGAATGCCATCTTGATCATGAAGAAGTGTAATGGTGTTGGGGTTTTCACCTTCTGCCCACCAAGTGCCCTTAATACCTATTGGGTTAGGAGAAACAATGGTAGGGCATGCCTGTGTTTTAATCGTAATGCGATTATTGCTCGTAATTTGGGTTTTAAAGTGAGCGATGTCGAAGATGTTATAGGTAAGGACGGCAAACCCAAAGATGGTGGTTTGGCAGTCTTTGATTTAGCTGAGCGACCCGTCTTATGGGTGTTACACCAGGAATTGCGCCATTAGGACTGAAAAATGGAAAGGCACGTGAAGTTTGGGCACTTACCGTAGAATGGTGGAAAAAATTTGGTCTTGTAAAAGGAACTCCAAAATTCGATGACGGAGTAAATCTTGCAGCCATGAAAGCGATTGCAAAAAAATGTAATTGCAGTGTTGAGATATTTTAAAGGTTATATTAAATATCTATAACGGCTTAAAATTATTAACAATGTCCTGTAATAAGTTAAGTTTTAAGACGTATTTTTTGGTTCGCCAAAGTTTTAAAATTAACAGTTTAGGTTCTAGAAAAGAAAATTATGGAAAAGTGGTTATTCCTCATTGTCGCTATTGTTTGCGAAATAATAGCCACTTTGGCGTTAAAGTACACGGTTGGATTTACAAACTTAAGGCCCTCTATTTTAGTTATTTTAGGGTACACCACCGGAATTTATTTTTTATCAAGAACACTTAAGTACATACCAGTGGGGATTGCATATGCTATATGGACTGGCGTTGCTGTTGGCTTTGTAGCACTTATATCCTGGTTATATTTTAAGGAGCCACTAGATTTGGGCGCAACTATAGGTTTGTTGCTTATAGTCTCTGGAATTGTCGTGATTAATTTATTCTCAAAGTCTTTATTCCATTGATAAAGATGTTGGATGCTTGTTTAGATAAGTGAAAATGAATAGCCAAACGCCTGCTGATTTGGCTGACATCTATTGGATTAACAATTCATTTTGATATTTTTTATGTAAGTAGCTTCTGCTAAATCTGACACAGTTCACTAAAATTCAGTTATATCCAGCATTGGACCCTTCATGATATTAAATGTAAGTTTTATCGAGTATTAGAGCCAAAATTAAATTCCCTTATTATATTAAGGTCTTAGCCGGTATTTTCATCAAAATCCCTTGCATTTCCGGCAGGCCACAGATTAATCTTGCTTAATTTTCTGTAAATACACCCCGCTTTAGCTCTCCAATTTAAATTCAATTGCTTTCATCATTCTTCTAATAATCTACATTCACATAATTTCGTATGTACTTAATTTATATAGACTTTATTTTTAGGCATAAAATGCGCTAAGTCATTGAGATATATAGATAAATTAGTAAAAAATGCTTGCATTGCAACTTTATTTTATTTATAGTGGAACTTGGTGGGGGAAAGTGGGTTTTTGTGGGTAATTTGTGTCAGCGTCTTAATAGTTTTAGTTTTAAAGTTTATTTAGGATTAAGGAAAGTAAAGACAATATGTTTCGCGGTGCAACCTCATTAAATTTAGATGCAAAAAGCAGGTTAGCTGTGCCGACTAGGCACAGGGAATCTCTGCAGCTTGAGTGTGCCGGTAACTTGGTGTTGACTGCGCATCCGCATCGCTGCTTGCTGTTGTACCCGCAACCTGCTTGGGAGCCAATTCAGGCGAAGATGATGGCCTTGTCTTCATTTGATAGGCAATCTAGTGCCTTGCAGCGCCTGTTGGTTGGTTTTGCTGAGGATGTTAGCTTGGATGGCGCAGGTCGTGTGTTGATTTCACCGGTGTTACGTGAGTTTGCCGGCTTGGATAAAGAGGTGATGCTGGTCGGTCAAGGTAGTCATTTTGAGTTATGGAACAAAGACGCTTGGCGCGCTCAGTTGGCGCAAGTGATGCAAGACGAGAGCTTCGTCATGCCGAGTGAGTTAGAGGGTTTCTCGCTGTGATTAAGGGCGTGAACGGTGCGCCCAACAAAGCATTATTGTCTGCAAAAAAAGTATCTCCAAAATCAGCATCATTAATTGATGCATTAATGTTAGAAAAGTCAACGCCAGACGTGTCAAACTTAATCTCAAATTCAAATACCAATCTAGTAAACGATTCTTCCTCTGAATCATTTACTACAAATTCGCACGTCACCGTTTTGTTAGATGAGGCTGTGCAAGCCTTGGCTATTAAGCCAGATGGCATTTATGTCGACGGCACATTCGGTCGTGGCGGACATTCCAAAAAAATATTAGAACAATTAGGCGCTAATGGCCGCTTGATCGCGTTTGATCGTGATTTAAGTGCTATTGAATCGAGTAAGGCAATTGCTGACGCTAGATTTAGCATAGTGCATAGTCATTTTGCGGGTATGCAAGCCGAGTTGGCTGATATGGGTATTTCAAAAGTAGATGGAATTTTGTTGGATTTGGGGATTTCATCACCACAAATAGACGAAGCAAGCCGTGGATTTAGTTTTAGATATGATGCGCCATTAGATATGCGCATGGATCAAAGTAGCGGAAAAACAGCGGCAGATTTTCTTGCTAGTACAACAGAGCAAGTTTTAGCGGAGGTTATAAAAAATTATGGTGAAGAACGGTTTGCTAAGCAGATTGCAAGGGCGATTATTGCGGAGCGCAATGATGGGCGCGCCATCACCACTACGGGGCAACTTACCAAGATCGTGGCAGGCGCAGTCACGCGGTTTGAGCCCGGCCAGAATCCCGCAACGCGCACATTTCAAGCTTTACGGATTCACGTCAATCAGGAGCTTGAGGAGCTTGCGCTAACCATGCCGCAGTGCTTGGCTTTGTTGGCGCCACAAGGTCGTTTGGCGGTGATTAGCTTTCATTCTTTAGAAGACCGTATTGTGAAGCAGTTTGTGCGTGACCAAGCAAACCGCGATGACTTGCCAGCAAATTTCCCAGTGCGTGCCGCAGAGCTGCCACAGCCGAAATTAACCGGTGTAGGAAAAACCATTAAGCCATCAGCTAAGGAAGTTAAGCATAATCCGCGCTCACGTAGCGCAGTACTGCGCGTAGCAGAAAGAACCAGCGTCATATGACTCGGCTAAATATGATCTTGTATTTTGCGCTTATTTTTTCAGCGCTAGGATTAGTGAATTCGCAGCATAAAGCGCGTAATCGTTATATTGAACTTGAGCAGATTAATCAATTAACAAAGCAATATGATCAAGAATATGGCCAATTGCAACTAGAGCAAAGTACATGGGCAATGCACTCACGTGTGGAGGCGATTGCTACAGAGCAATTGCAGATGCAAGTGCCTGATGCTAAGCGTGTGCAATTGGTCACGCTTGATGAAGTTGCACCTAAAGCGTCGGCTGCCATGCAATTCAACGTACCTGTGCAAGCGCAACAAGAGGTTGCGCCCTAATGGCTATGAATATGCTGGTAGTGGTTAAGTTGCCAACCTGGCGCCGCCGCGTTCTACTCGCTGTAGTGCTGCTGGGCTTTGCTGCCTTACTAGGACGAGGCTTGTATTTGCAAAGTTTCCATAAAAAATTCTTGCAAGAAAAGGGCGATGCGCGTTATAGCCGTACTTTAGTTTTGTCAGCGCATCGCGGAAAAATCACGGATAGGAATGGTGAATTGTTGGCAATTAGTTCGCCTGTTGAGTCGGTGTGGGCTAGTCCGCCAGATGTTAAAATTAACGACACCCAAACCAAGCAGATTGCAGAAATTCTGCAAATGAAGCCAGAAATAGTAAGCGAAAAATTGGTGAATAGTGAGCGTGGATTTGTCTATTTAAAACGCAGAATTTCACCCGAGCTTGCAGCGCAGGTAATGAAAGTCGGTGTGCCAGGTATTTATTTGCAACGCGAATATAAGCGTTATTACCCAGCCGGCGATGTTACTGCGCACTTGGTTGGCTTTACCGGCTTGGATGATACGGGTCAAGAAGGTTTTGAGCTGGCCATGAATAGCGCATTGTCAGGTAAAGAAGGCAGTCGCCGTGTGATAAAGGATAGATCTGGCCATATTATTGAGGACTTGGAAGCGGTAAAAGTACCGCAAGATGGTCATGATGTGGTGTTGTCTATTGACCGCAGAATTCAGTATTTAGCTTATCGCGAGTTGGCCAAGGCGGTTGAGTTGCATAAGGCTGCGGCTGGTGCAGCCATAGTGCTAGATGCTAAAACTGGCGAAGTGTTAGCGATGGTCAATGTTCCTACTTACAACCCTAACAATCCAATCAACATTAAAGGTAAGACGCGTAATCGTGCGATTGTTGATATGTTTGAGCCTGGCTCTACCATGAAGCCGGTGACGGTTGCTGCTGGCCTGGAATCTGGCCAATATCAGCCGGATACTAAAATTAACACAGCTCCAGGTACGCTGAAAATAGGCCCAGCGACTATCCATGATTCTCATGCGCATGGCATTTTGACTGTAGCAGAAGTGATACAAAAATCATCGAATGTAGGCGCCTCAAAAATAGCGCTAACTTTAGATAAAAAATATATGTGGGATACCTTTAATCAACTGGGTTTTGGCGCTAAAACGCATATTGGCTTCCCCGGTGAGGCGGCTGGGCAAGTGCGAAATTACAAAACATGGCGGCCAATTGAGCAGGCAACCATGTCATTTGGTAATGGTATAAGCGTGACATTATTGCAGTTGGCTAGGGCTTATACGGCATTTGCGAATGATGGTGAATTAAAACCAGTTTCATTATTAAAGTTGCAAGACGTTCCTGTAGGTACCCAAGTTTTTAGCGCTAAAACAGCTAACGAAATGAAAGCTATGCTAGAAATGGTTGTATTGCCAGGTGGCACAGCCTTAAAAGCGCAGGTTATGGGTTATCGCGTGGCTGGTAAAACTGGTACAACGCATAAGTTAGGACCACATGGTTACGAGAAAGATAAGTATGTAGGCTCATTTGTTGGTATGGCGCCAGCTTCAAATCCACGCTTGATTATGGCGATTATGATCGATGAGCCAAACACGGCAGGCGACCAGTATTATGGCGGCATAGTCGCGGCGCCGGTATTCAGTGCGGTAATGGCCGATGCACTGCGTATGTTAGCGATACCGCAAGATGCGCCAAATAATAATGTCGTGATCCCTACTGATAATTTGCCAGACAGTGTTGATGATGTGAAGGAAATTATATGACCTTGCCATCAACATCGAGTGTGCTTTCCAGCTTTAAGAAGCCGTTTAGCGCAATGACAGCCGATAGCCGCCACGTGCAAGCTGGTGCATTATTTTTGGCTTATCCCGGCGCAGTGAGTGACGGTCGTGATTATATTGCTCAAGCAATTAAACAAGGTGCTAGTGCTGTTGTTTGGGATAAAGCTGGATTTTCTTGGCCTACAGATTGGTCTGTGAGTAATTTAGCCGTAGATAACTTAAAGCAAAAAGCAGGCGAAATTGCGGCTGAATATCATCATCATCCTTCAGCAAGGTTGACCATGATAGGCGTAACTGGCACTAATGGTAAAACTTCTGTCAGCCAGTGGCTTGCACAATGCTTGACAATTTTAGGGCAAAAAACGGCGGTATTGGGCACCATAGGCAATGGTTTTATCGATCCGCAAGCAAGTGTATTAGCTACGGCCAGTAACACCACGCCAGATGCAATATTGCTACAAGGCATGTTGGCTGACTTTGTGGCTCAACAGGCTGACGCCGTGGTGATGGAAGTGTCATCGCATGGCCTAGATCAAGGTCGCGTAAATGGTGTGGAATTTGATATTGCGGTTCTGACCAATTTGAGTCGTGATCATTTGGATTATCACGAAACAATGGAAGCTTATGCCGCAGCTAAACAAAAGCTATTTGATTTAACCAGTTTGAAAGTTGCCGTGTTAAATGCAGATGATGTTTTTGGGCAAAAAATAGCAAGTGCACTGAACAAGCAAGCTAAGCCAATATTAAGCTATGGTCTGCAATATGGCGAAGTGCGTGGTAGTAACTTACAGCTTCATGACGCCGGATTGGCTATGCATGTGTCAACGCCTGCTGGTGATGCTTTGTTGGCCGCGCCAGTGTTAGGCCGTTTTAATGCTTATAACCTACTTGCCGTATTGGCGACGTTGCTTGCGCTAGAGGTTTCTTTAAGCGATGCGGTGGTTGCTATTAGCCAAATTAAGCCAGTTGCAGGTCGCATGCAGCAATTTGGTGGTGGCAGTTCTCCTTTGGTTGTTGTGGATTACGCACACACCCCAGATGCACTGGAAAAAGTGTTGAGCACCTTGCGCGAACAGTTACAAGCAGGCGCAAAATTGTTATGCGTTTTTGGTTGTGGCGGTGACCGTGATGCGGGTAAGAGGCCGTTAATGGGCGCTATTGCTCGCCGGTTAGCTGACACCGTCATTGTGACTTCAGACAATCCACGTAGCGAGAATGCGACATCTATTATACAAGCGATTATTGCGGATAATGCTGAGGCTTACTTGGTTGAAGAAGACCGCGCAAGCGCCATTAAACTAGCGATTAAGTTAGCGAATAAGGGTGATATTGTGCTAGTGGCTGGAAAAGGCCATGAGAATTATCAGGAAATATTAGGCGTTAAGCATCTGTTTGATGATGCCTTGATTGCACAGGCTGCGCTGAATTTATTAGATGTAAGTAAATCTGATGTGAAGGTGTCTTTATGATGCTACTTTCAGAAGCGGCAAAAGTGATGCAAGCGACGTTAATGGGTCCAGATGCAATGTTTAGCAGCGTTGGCACAGATAGCCGCAACATCACTAAAGGCCAGTTATTTGTTGCGCTAAAAGGCGATAATTTTGATGGACATGATTATGCTGAGCTAGCAATCAAGCAAGGTGCGGCAGCGGTGTTGGTATCACACCGTATATCAGATGCGGAACCGGCGCTTATGGTGAGCGACACTTGTTTGGCCTTAGGACGGCTTGCCGCATATTGGCGCAATCAGTTCGCTATTCCAGTAGTAGCCATTACCGGCAGTAATGGTAAAACCACCATCAAAGAAATGCTGGCTTCTATCTTAAAAGCAGCTAGCCATCAGCCTGATGAAGTATTAGCTACGGTGGGAAATTTAAATAACCATATTGGATTGCCTCTGACTTTGCTTAAGCTGAATCAGCAGCATCGCTACGCAGTGGTTGAAATGGGCATGAACCATATGGGTGAAATTAGTTATTTATCCCACATTGGCAGACCAACCGTAGCGCTTATTAATAATGCCGGTAGCGCACATATTGGTGAACTGGGTTCTGTTGAAGCCATTGCTAAAGCTAAAGCGGAGATATTTGAAGGTTTATCTGAAGGTGGTATTGCGATTATTAACGCTGACGATGCTTTCGCGCCACTCTGGACGACGCTGTCTGGCAATCATCAAAAAATGACTTTTGGTTTGGAAAATAAAGCGGATGTTACAGCGACTTATCGGCTAGAAGCCAGCGCTAGTGCACTTGAAATTAAAATGCCGCAAGGTGTTGTTAATGTGCAATTGCCAACCCCAGGCAAACACAATGTACTTAATGCTTTGGCAGCCACTACAGCAGCTCTAGCTATTGGCGTACCACTTAATATCATTGCCGCCGGTTTGGAAAGTTATCCAGGCGTAAAAGGTCGCTTGCAACCATTAGCAGGATTGAATGGAGCCTTGGTGATTGATGATACTTACAATGCAAACCCACTGTCTATGAAAGTTGCTATTGATGTGTTGATGGCTAAAGCCGGTAAAAAACTGTTGGTGTTAGGTGATATGGGTGAATTGGGTAATAACGCGGCTGACTTACATGCAGAAATTGGTTCGTATGCCAAGGCTGCCGGTGTTGATGCACTATTCACTTTAGGTAATTTAAGTCAATCAATGAGTGCGGCATTTGGTGGCGGTGCAAAGCACTATCAAGATCCACAAGTCTTAGTAGCAGACTTAATTGCAAATATGCGCACAGGTGTGAATGTGCTGGTAAAAGGGTCTCGATTTATGGCGATGGAACGCGTTGTAAATAAGATAGTTTTAGAGCCTGCAACTGCTAAAAATAGCGATCAAAAAAATAGAGAGGTTCACTAAATGTTATTAACATTAGCGCAATGGTTGGCACATGATATTCATGGATTTCACGTGTTTAATTACATCACTTTACGTGCTGTGTTAGCTACACTAACCGCACTTGCAATTTCATTTATTGCCGGCCCAAGCATGATACGCAAACTGACTGAATACAAAGTCGGCCAAGCGGTGCGTGATGATGGACCACAAACGCATCTTATTAAAACGGGTACGCCGACGATGGGCGGTGCGCTTATTTTGATTGCCATTGCCATTTCTACGCTGCTATGGGCAGATTTAAGTAACCGCTTTGTATGGGTGGTATTGGCCACAACCTTGGGTTTTGGTGCAGTTGGCTGGGTGGATGATTACCGCAAAGTGGTGCATAAAAATCCGAAGGGCTTGTCAGCTAAAGCCAAGTTTTTCTGGCAAAGTTTAATCGGCATTGCCGTGGCAATTTTCTTATTCAAAACGCATACAAGCTCGGTTGAAACGACTTTAATCGTGCCATTTTTTAAACATCTGGTGCTGCCGTTAAGTGCTGTTGGATTCATGTTGTTAACCTATTTGGTCGTGGTAGGTAGCAGTAATGCCGTGAACTTAACCGATGGGCTAGATGGATTAGCCATTTTACCAACGGTGATGGTGGCAGGTGCTTTAGGAATATTTGCCTACGTTGCGGGGCACTTGTACTTCTCTAGATATTTAGGTGTGCCTTATGTTGCAGGCGCTGGTGAGTTAATGGTTTTTTGCGCGGCAATGGCGGGTGCAGGTTTGGGTTTTTTATGGTTTAACGCCTATCCAGCAGAAGTTTTTATGGGCGATGTTGGTGCGTTGTCATTAGGCGCAGCGTTAGGTGTTGTGGCAGTAATTGTACGCCAAGAAATTATCTTATTCATTATGGGTGGCGTGTTTGTAGTTGAGACTTTTTCAGTAGCCGTGCAAGTGAGCTATTTTAAATATACCAAACGAAAAACAGGTGTAGGTAAGCGGATATTTCTAATGGCACCACTACATCATCATTACGAAGAAAAGGGTTGGAAAGAAACACAAGTAGTGGTGCGTTTTTGGATTATCAGCATGATGTTGGTGTTGATTGGTTTGGCAAGTTTGAAATTAAGGTAATCAGGCCATTAAATAAAAATGAAAATCGTGTTAAAAGACAAAAAAGTATTAGTGCTAGGCCTTGGTGAAACCGGGGTCTCAACCTTGCGTTGGTTAAACACGCAAGGCGCACATTTGTCTGTAGCCGATACCCGCGTAAACGCGCCTGGCTTAGATGTTCTTAAGGCCGAGTTGCCGCAAGTTGAAATTCATCTTGGGGCTTTTAGCGCTGATGTATTTAGTGATGCCGAATTAATTGTGGCAAGCCCAGGCGTGCCATTGAGTGAGCCTGAAATTCAAGCGGCGATCAAACGCGGCATTAGTGTTGTTGGTGATGTTGAGCTGTTTGCACAATATCGCCCAGTTGGTGCCAAAGTTATTGCGATTACTGGTGCCAATGGTAAAACTACCGTCACAACATTAGTGGGTGAAATGTGTAAAGCGGCAGGCTTAAAAACCATAGTTGCCGGCAATATTGGTTTGCCTGTGCTAGATACATTAAGTATGGAGGCACCGGATGTTTACGTTTTAGAGCTATCCAGCTTTCAGCTAGAAACCACCAGCACTTTACAAATTGATGCCGCCACCATGTTGAATCTTTCTGAAGATCATATGGATAGATATGCAAGCTTTCAGGATTATGCCATTGCTAAAGCGCGTATTTTTTACAATGCCGCGATTCAAGTGCTTAACCGTGACGATGCCTGGAGCATGATGATGGCACGTCCAAAGTTGGCGCAAGTAACTTTTGGTTTGTCTGATGTTACTGAAGACGGTGCTTATGGATTACAGCAAGTCGATGGCGATACTTGGCTGTGCGTAGGCGAGAAAGAGCTTATTAATATATCAGACCTTAAGATTGTCGGTTTGCATAATGCGGCTAATGCACTAGCCGCGGTAGCTTTATGCCGCGCAATTGGCGTGGATTACGCGCCTATTATTCAAACGCTTTATAACTTTAAAGGCTTGCCGCATCGTGTGGAATGGGTCGCTAATATTAGTGATGTCGATTATTACGATGATTCAAAAGGGACTAACGTCGGTGCTACTTGTGCAGCTATTGCCGGTTTATATAAAGACGGTTTTCCACAAAAAATCGTATTGATCGCTGGTGGCGAAGGTAAAGGGCAGGACTTTTCTCCACTAGCCGCAGCCGTGACAGAAAATACCCGTGCTGTAGTGTTGATTGGTCGTGATGCAGCGCTGATTGAAGCGGCAATGTTAAACACCAATGTGCCTTTATATCACGCGATTGATTTACCTGAAGCCGTGAATATTGCAAAAAAATTAGCCCAAGCAGGCGATGCTATTTTACTTTCACCGGCCTGTGCTAGTTTTGATATGTTCAAAAATTATGTGCATCGTGCAGAAGTGTTTGTGAGTGCCGTTGCTCGTTTGCAGGAGGCCGCATGATTACCAAAATTCTAAACCGCGACCGCTTAAATTCGCCAAGCTACGACCAAGGATTGTTGTGGACCGTATTGTGTTTGTTAGGCCTAGGCTTGGTGATGGTCTATTCAGCCTCAATTGCCATTGCTGAAGCGGATAAAGGTGTGGGCCATAACAGCAGTTATTACTTAGTGCATCAAGCTATATTCATGCTGGTAGCGCTTGTTGCGTCATTTGTAGCGTTCAATGTGCCGATTACTTGGTGGCAAAAAATGGCGCCATTTTTGTTTCTAGTAGGATTAACGTTATTAGTCTTAGTGCTAATTCCTGGTATCGGCCTTAAGGCTGGCGGTAGCCGTCGCTGGTTGAGGTTATTCGTAATTAACCCGCAGCCCTCTGAATTTATGAAGCTATTTGCCGCCATGTACGTAGCAGATTACACCGTGCGTAAAGCGGCGGTGATGGATAGTTTTAGAAAAGGCTTCTTGCCGATGTTAGTGGTCATGCTGATGGTGGGCGGATTGTTGTTGCGCGAGCCAGATTTTGGCGCATTTGCGGTGATTGCCGCAATCTCTATCTCAATATTATGGCTGGGCGGCATTAATGGCCGAATTTTTGCCGGCTTGCTAGTGTTGCTAGTGGTTGGATTTGTGTTCTTGATTTGGAGCTCACCTTACCGATTAGAGCGCGTGATTGGTTTTATGGATCCATGGGCTGACCCATATGGAAAAGGTTATCAGCTATCACATGCGCTTATCGCATTTGGCCGCGGTGAGTGGTTCGGTGTTGGTCTGGGTGCAAGTGTAGAAAAACTATTATATCTACCAGAAGCGCATACCGACTTTTTACTCGCAGTAATTGCCGAAGAATTAGGTTTTGTTGGCGTGCTAGCGGTAGTTGGATTATTCGCTTGGATTGTGATTCGCTCGTTCAGCATTGCCAAAGAAGCGATTGAGAATGAGCGCTATTTTGCTGCGTTGCTGGCACAAGGTTTGGGCGTTTGGATGGGCGTGCAAGGCATTATCAACATGGGCGTAAATATGGGTTTATTGCCTACTAAAGGGCTGACTTTACCTTTATTGTCTTTTGGCGGTAGTGGCATTTTGGCTAATTGTATTGCAATGGCCATTGTGCTAAGAATCGATTTCGAAAATCGCCGTTTGCAAAAAGGTTTGCCATCATGAGTAAAATGCTGATGATTATGGCTGGTGGTACAGGCGGACATGTATATCCAGCGATGGCAGTGGCTGATTATTTAAAAGCCGAAGGCTGGGAAATTGTTTGGTTATGCACTGAAGGTGGCATGGAAAATAGATTGATTGCCGATAAAGGCTATCAGAAAGCCATGATTACCATGCGCGGTGTCCGTGGTAAAGGATTGTTGGGTTGGTTATTGTTGCCGGTTAAATTAAGCATTGCACTAATACAATCTTATCAAGCAATTACGAAATTTAAGCCTAATCTTGTTTTAGGTATGGGTGGTTTTGCTGCGTTTCCTGGCGGCTTGATGGCTAGTTTACTGCGTAAACCATTGGTGATTCATGAGCAAAACTCGGTTGCTGGTTTAACCAATAAAACCTTAGCGCACTTTGCCACTAAGGTCTTGGCCGCCTTCCCTGCAGCTTTTGGTGACAAGGTAATTTTGCTTGGTAATCCTGTGCGTGAAGACATTACCCAAATATTGCCACCAGAAATTCGGTTGGCCACACGTACAGGTCCTTTAAGGTTGTTAGTAGTCGGCGGTAGTTTAGGTGCGCAAGCATTGAACGAAGTGTTGCCAAAAGCCTTAGCTGAAATGGCTATAGGCCGTCGTCCGCTAGTGGTGCATCAAGCCGGTGAAAAACACATCACTAAATTGCAAGCTAATTACCAAGAGAATCATGTTGAGGCAGAGGCAAAAGCATTCATTAACGATATGGCGGAAATGTACAACTGGGCTGATATTGTGATTTGCCGTTCAGGCGCACTGACCGTTGCAGAAGTTTCAGCCGCGGGTATTGCTAGTGTATTAGTGCCTTTTCCATACGCGGTAGACGATCACCAAACTAGCAATGCGCATTATTTATCTGACGCTGGTGCTGCGATATTAATGCCACAAGGCGCATTTACCGTAGCAAAAATAGCCGCCTTGCTGCAAGGATTAACTCGCGAACACTGTTTAACTATGGCCATTACAGCCCACGCATTGGGCAAGCCACAAGCCACTGCTGATGTTGCCAATATTTGCAAGGAGTTCGCCGCATGAAACATAAGGTAAAGAATATTCATTTTATTGGTATTGGTGGTTCTGGCATGAGCGGCATTGC
>CAIYLB010000075.1 GCA_903926935.1 uncultured Pseudomonadota bacterium | reverse complement strand
TTAAGCTGCATAGGCCAGATTACTAATGACACTGGTGTTGTTGTGCATGGTTTAAATGATGAAATTTTGGATATTAAGGAAACTGGTTTTGACCACTTCAACTAAGTCACCCAAGAAAACCAAGGCAGCCAGCGCTAACACACCCAAGCTGCGATTTTTATTACAACATCCGGCGCATCTATTTGGCCTTGGGTTTGGTAGCGGCCTCGCCAAGAAAGCCCCAGGCACGTTTGGCACCATGGTTGGTTTGCCGTTATTCTGGCTAATTTCTATTTACACCATGCCTGCGCAACTCATTATTATCGGCGCTTTATTTTTAGTCGGTATTTATTTTTGCGAGGTTACAGGCAAAGCTTTGGGCGTGTCAGATCATGGCGGCATAGTGTGGGATGAAATTGTGGCCATGATGTTGGTGCTAGCTTTTACACCGAACCAATGGCAATGGTGGCTAGCTGCATTTTTATTATTTCGCCTATTCGACATTTGGAAACCATTCCCGATTCGTCAATGTGACGCCAAACTCAAAAATGGTTTCGGCGTAATGTTTGATGATTTACTCGCAGCGATTTATACAATTATTACTTTGAAAATATGTATATGGCTAACGATACAAACTCAACTACAAGCCATTTAGTAGCCAGCAATCTAGCACTAGAAGCGCTAGCGACTAAACTGGGCGCCGCCTTAAAGGCTAAAAGTTACATGCTGGCGCTAGCGGAATCTTGCACTGGCGGCTTGGTGGCGCAGGCAATTACCAGCGTAGCAGGAAGTTCAGCTTGGTTTGATCGTGGTTTTATCACATATAGCAATCTAGCCAAAATTGAAATGCTAAGTGTAGACGAACAAACTTTGATGAAATTTGGTGCTGTGAGCGAAGAAACCGCCTTAGAAATGGCACTTGGTGCCCTAAAAAATAGTCAGGCACATATTTCTGGCAGTATTACCGGCATTGCTGGCCCTGATGGCGGAACGACAGACAAGCCAGTCGGCACTGTATGTTTTGCTTGGGCAGAAGTTGGGAATCCAGCACAAGCGATTACTGTTAAATTTAGCGGTAACCGTAATGAAATTCGCCAGCAAGCCGCAGCAACCATCATGACTAAGCTTATCGAACGGTTAAATCAGCAGTGAATATATGGACAATTCACGAGCTATAGCGATGTTGCCTATAGATTTAATCATACAAAACTAGGCCTGAAAAATTTAATCTACAAGAGTAATTAGCAAATACTGTCATGATCTATGACTAAGCGCTAAATATTAGTGATATTTTCACATATAAATACCTGTGCATGACCCATTGTTTCGCTTACCTTAATTGCTAAATTATGGAATAATTAGCACTTAATTCTAGCTATTCTAAATCAAAGGTA
The DNA here is from genome assembly GCA_903926935.1 of uncultured Pseudomonadota bacterium. GTDB lineage: Bacteria > Pseudomonadota > Gammaproteobacteria > Burkholderiales > Methylophilaceae > Methylotenera. Next base: position 967 of record CAIYLB010000075.1, on the reverse strand, counting down.
AATCCCATGGATGACAATAAAAGCAAAGCACTTGCCGCCGCATTAGCGCAAATTGAAAAACAGTTTGGCAAGGGCTCTATCATGCGCATGGGTGATAGCAATATTGGCGATGATATTCAAGCCGTTTCTACCGGTTCCTTAGGTTTAGATATTGCCTTAGGCATAGGCGGATTGCCGCGTGGCCGTGTGGTTGAAATCTACGGTCCAGAATCATCTGGCAAAACGACACTAACGCTTTCTGTCATCGCACAAATGCAAAAAACCGGTGGTGTTGCGGCATTTATTGATGCAGAACACGCATTAGATCCACAATATGCGGCTAAATTAGGCGTAAATGTGCCTGATTTATTGATTTCACAACCAGACACTGGCGAGCAAGCTTTAGAAATCGTCGATATGTTAGTGCGTTCAGGTTCTGTAGACATTGTAGTGGTTGACTCTGTAGCCGCACTCACACCACGCGCTGAAATTGAAGGCGAAATGGGCGACAGCCACATGGGTTTACAAGCGCGCTTAATGAGCCAGGCTTTACGTAAACTTACCGGCAACATCAAGCGTACAAACACATTGGTGATTTTCATTAACCAAATCCGTATGAAAATCGGCGTGATGTTTGGTAGCCCAGAAACGACTACCGGCGGCAACGCACTTAAATTTTACGCTTCAGTACGTTTAGACATTCGCCGCACTGGCGCGATTAAAAAAGGTGACGAAGTCATCGGTTCTGAAACACGCGTGAAAGTGATTAAAAATAAAGTCGCACCGCCATTCAAACAAGCTGAATTTGACATTTTATATGGCGAAGGCATTTCACGTGAAGGCGAGATTATTGAGCTTGGCGTTAACGCTAAATTTGTAGAAAAAGCTGGCTCTTGTATAGCTACAATGGCGAAAAAATTGGTCAAGGTAAAGATAACTCACGCGATTTCCTTAAAGCCAATCCCGCGATTGCCAACGAGATTGATGC
>CAIYLB010000074.1 GCA_903926935.1 uncultured Pseudomonadota bacterium | reverse complement strand
TTACCGCTGTCGTCACGTTTGCCTGAACCAATGGCTTGTACAACCCCTTGGTCCGGTTTTTCTGTGGCGCTATCTGGAATCACAATGCCTGATGCCGTTGTACGCTCTTCTTCTGAACGTTTTACAATGACGCGGTCGTGTAAAGGACGAATTTTCATACGATTTCTCCAAAATTAAATAGTTAACATGCTTAGCAATCGCTTACTTAGTAATTCTAAAAAGTAAGTCTTTAAGTGCTAATTCATACAAAAAAAATTAAGCACAGTCCGTGCCAACGCACTAGACTATTTACTAGCAACTTTGATATTGAAGTGAAAGCAACAGCAAATTTAGCGTTAGTCTAAGCGTAAATTTTGTTTCTATATTAGGTTGTCCATCAATAGCACTTGTCTTGTAGCCTTACCTACGCGCCTAGAGTTATTCACTAAGTAGTCCCGTTTGCTAGGTTAGACATGTCTAACTTAAGTAATTCTGATTTGCATATACAGTGAATATGTTGTCAGTGTAGTTAAATGCAATGATTGTTTTTTACACCATCACTGTACTTAGTTGTTTTAAAGCCGTGATATTCAAGTCCCTCATCATACGTTTATATTAATAGAACGATTTAAATAACACTTCCATTACTTAACTATATGATTTTAATTAATTAATTTTTAGATATTGTGCTAGCGCGATTTTGCCGGATATTGAATGGTTCTTTGTATAAGATCATGTTAACTATCGACAAATAGGGCGAGGTGAAATAAACCAGAAATTTAATTTTATAGATACATATGTATGTGTTTTATTAATACAGTGTAGTTAATTAATACAACAGTGTATTAAAACTATACACATAAACTCATGCTTAACTAAAGTGTCTGCAAGTGATAGACATTGTCATGTCCACGTAACAACCAATTGATTTATATAGTAAAAAATTAAAAATCTCGATTAAAAACTGCTTTTTGTCAATGTTGGCATGGTGCATGCATATTATGAACTGCATCACTAGTATTTCTAAAAGCAACACCAGTAACTGTGGGATATCGCCAGTCGTCAAAAAAAGTAATTATATCGACACTTTTTGACTGGTAATTATAATTTTAGTTAGAGGAGACATGACAATGGCAATTAGCTTAGCTACCAATGCGGCAACCGATGCTTTGGCGCTCAATAGAGCACCAACTAGTGTAGGCGCACAGGAAGTCCACAAGTGGATGCAAGATTTCAACTGGGACTTTAAAAATAATCGTACTAAGTATCCAACCAAGTATTTAATGGCGAACGATACAAAAGAGCAATTCAAACTGATCGCTAAAGAATATGCACGTATGGAATCAGTTAAAGATGAGCGTCAGTTCGGTAGCTTGCAAGATGCGTTAACACGTATGAATGCAGGTAACCGTGTAGCGCCTAAGTGGGGCGAAACCATGAAAGTGGTATCAAACTTCTTGGAAGTGGGTGAGTACAACGCGATTGCTGCTTCAGCAATGCTATGGGACAGCGCGTCTGCACCAGAGCAAAAAAATGGCTACTTAGGTCAATGTATGGATGAAATTCGTCATACACACCAATGCGGTTATGTAAATTACTACTTCGCTAAATATTTCCACGATCCAGCTGGCCACACTGATGCACGTCGCGTACGTACATTAGGTCCATTATGGAAAGGCATGAAACGCGTATTTGCGGATGGCTTTATCTCTGGTGATGCGGTTGAATGTTCTATCAACTTACAGTTGGTTGGTGAAGCTTGTTTCACAAACCCGCTAATCGTTGCGGTAACAGAGTGGGCTTCAGCCAATGGCGATGAAGTGACACCAACTGTTTTCCTTTCTATTGAAACAGATGAGTTGCGTCATATGGCAAACGGCTATCAAACAGTCGTTTCAATTGCTCATGACCCTGCAGCTGCAAAATATTTAAATACCGATCTTAACAATGCATTCTGGACACAGCAAAAGTATTTCACGCCAGTGCTAGGTATGTTGTTTGAATATGGTAGTAAATTCAAAGTTGAACCATGGGTTAAAACATGGAATCGCTGGGTTTACGAAGATTGGGGCGGCATCTGGATTGGTCGTTTAGGTAAATACGGTGTGCAATCTCCAGCAAGTTTGAAAGATGCTAAAAAAGATGCATATTGGGCTCACCATGACTTGTTCTTACTAGCTTACGCAGTATGGCCTACTGGTTTCTTCCGTTTAGCACTTCCTTCTAAAGAAGACGCTGATTGGTTTGAAGCAAACTATCCAGGTTGGTATGATCATTACGGCAAAATCTACGAAGAATGGCGTGCTCGCGGCTGCGAAGATCCATCAAGTGGATTTATTCCATTGCAATGGTTTGTTGAAAACAACCACGAAATCTACATTGATCGCGTATCACAAGTGCCTTTCTGCCCATCATTAACTAAAGGTGCGAGTTCACTACGTATCCATGAGTACAACGGCAAAAAACATGCATTCAGTGATGAGTGGGGCGAGCGTATGTGGTTAAGCGAGCCAGAGCGTTATGAGTGTCAAAACGTATTTGAGCAATACGCTGGACGCGAGCTTTCAGAAGTGATTGCTGAGCTTTGGGGTGTTCGTAGCGATGGCGTAACATTAATTGGTCAACCACATGTAACAAAAGAAGGAAAATTGTGGACCTTAGATGATATTAAACGCGCTAATTGTGTATTCAAAGATCCACTAGCTTAATTTTAGCGGGGGATTAATAACCCCGCTTAGTTAACGTGTATCCCAGCATATAAATTAAAAATGAAGGATAAAAAATGTCTTTATTAGAAGAAAGAAAACGTGGTCTTACAGACCCCGAAATGGCCGCTAAGATTATGGCTGAAATTCCAGACCAACCTCTGGATACCCAACGTAAAATGGGTTACTACGTTCAGCCACGTGGTAAACGCCTAACAGAATACGAAATCATGACTTGCTATACACAGCCAACACCAGATTGGATTAGTGGCGGACTTGATTGGGGTGATTGGACACAGAAATTCCACGGTGGCCGCTCATCATGGGGCAATGAAACTACTGAAATGCTTTCTAGCGATTGGCATGAACATCGTGATCCAGCAGGACGCTGGCACCCGGTGTACGTTAAAGCTAAAGGTGAAGATTGGCGCGTTCTTCAGCGCTTTATGGAAACATTTTCTGCTGAAGGCGCATTGCGCACGATTGATCCAGTTTGGCGTGACGAGATCTTACCTAAGCATTTAGGTGCGCTTGGTTACAGTGAGTATGGCTTATTTAATGCGCACTCATCTGTACTTAGAGACTGCACGGGCGATACATTACGTAGCACGTTTGCCTTTGCCGCTTTTGATAAAGTCGATAACTCACAAATGACACAGCTTGTGCGTACCTTTATTACTAAAATTATGCCTGGCTATGATGATTCACCAGCAATCGGTAAAAAAGAGTGGACTCAAGGCGCTGCTTACAAATCTGCACGTGAAACTGTTGAATCAATGTGGCAAGACACATATGACTGGAACGAAGTGATGTTCGCCACGCATATGATTTATGACCCACTATTTGGTCAACTAGTGCGTCGTGAATTTTTCCAACGTCTTTCACCAGCGTATGGCGATTCATTGACACCATTTGTTTTAGCTGGCATGCAAACCTACTTCCAAACTACTAAAGCCGCTATGGCTGATATCTATCATCATTGTTTAGATAATGATAAGAATTACGGTGGATTTAATCGTCGCTGGATGCACGTATGGATGGAGAAATGGTTGCCTAGCACAGTGGCAGCAATGGCCGAGTTCATGAGTATTTATGCAACATTACCAACAAGAGATGGCTTTACCGACAAGGCTTCAATCGCAGCTAGCGTTAATCGCGTAGTTGAAGATTGGATTGTTGATTATGCCAATAAGATTGATTACAAAGTAGATCAAAGCGCAATGGTAGCCACCATTCTAGCTGGTCTTAAATAGGAGCAACACATGTCGACTGTAAAAGATAATTCTTACGACGCTGGCATTATGTCTTTGAACGGCAAAGATTTTGCCGATGAATACTTCAAAGAAGAAAACCAGGTATGTAAAGAGAGTAATACCGTTGTGTTGGTACTCAAAAAGTCTGACGAAATGGATTTCATCGTAGATGAAATGTTAGTGAAGATCTTCCAAAAGAAGAATCCATCACTAGTTATTCAAGACCGAGGTGGTTATTGGTGGTTAAAAGCAGACAACTCAATTGAAATTGATTGTGAGTATGCTTCAGATATTTTAGGTAAACCATACTCAATTTACGATTTATTAGTGGATGTTACTTCTACTGTAGGCCGTGCCTACACTTTTGGAAATACATTTACTATCACCAGCGAGTTGATGGGTCTTGACGTCAAATTGCAAGACGTTGCTGCTTAAGGAGATTGAAAATGACTGATAAAAAAATTAACAAGGTACACGATAACGCTAAGCGTGATGAGTGGGCATTAAAAGTGGCAGCGCTAGATTCACTAGATAAAGCGGCAACATTTTTAGTGCACTTTCGTAAGCAATATACGACTGTACTAAGAGAAAGTTTTGATCTTGAATTAGATCACAACTGGATTGAGGCGCTGATTGAACAGAAGGTTGCTATTTTGAAAGAACGTGAATTTACGTGCAATCAAGATTTACAACACAAATGCGCAACTGGCGAGCCAGCGGCGACAGCGGTTGCTGCAGTGCTAGCTAAAATGGCGGCTTGTACCGATAAAATGGACGCAGAAAAGATTCATATCAATTTTAGAATTGATTTTAAATCACCAATCATGCCGACCAATTATTTTATGGATACAGATCGCCTTTTAGGTAGCAAATTGATGGAATTGCGCAATCTTGGTTATTACGATTTATCACTTGCTGAATTACGTATTAAACGCGGTGTAAAAGTAATCGTAGCTAATGAGCATGTGCATTAGTTAGCTCAATTACGATACGGTTTGGCGTGGTGGCTAAACTATATCGTAGCTCGGGAAGCAGCCGAGTTGGTTTCCGCAATGAAATAAGCAAGGTAAGTTTGCGAAAACCAACTGGTCTGCGTCTATCAATAGGGGGAAATGTTATGGAAAATTCAAGTTGCGTATTGGAAGAAATTAAGCTGAATGGCAGGCCATCAAATGAACATTTGCTGATAAAAGTAGCTGGGCGATATACCGCTTATGCCATAGATCTAGGGATTTTATGGCGTTGGGAAATATACATGGAGGAGGATGTGATGGTGCAGGATGGTGGTTCTATTAGTCTTACCTCCGCCACCGAAGCCGTCAACCATGTACTTGCCTTTTTTTCTGCCAGAGATCAAAACACAATTTGTGGTGGCGGCATTGCAATTGAGTGATTAATTGCTACAGAAATAATTTCTATTACACGTCCAATTAAATAAAAAACGAAATGAAAAAATATGAAACTACATGAAATAGAAATTGTTACACAGTGCGGTGAATCCGTTTATATTGAATGTGCTTCTAACGAAGACATCATCACTGCAGGTCTTAGGCAAGATATCATCTTAATGTCTTCATGCAGAGAGGGCGGATGTGCAACTTGTAAAGGTTTGTGTACTGATGGTGATTATGATCTGGTGAAATGTACCGTCCAAGCACTACCACCAGAGGAAGAAGAGGAAGGTCATGTGCTACTTTGCCGGGCTTTTCCTAAATCTAATATGCGCGTGGAAGTGCCATATACTGCTGACCGTATATCAACTACAGCGACTGAAAGTAAACGAGATTTTTTTGCTGAACTGATTAAAATTACGCCAGTCGCAAGTAATACTGTTGAAGTTACAATGCAAAGAATTCCTGACGAATTGTCTGGCAGCGATGTAAATGTGTCTTTTGAACCAGGTCAGTTTTTTGATATTCAGTTGCCTGGTACAGATTTATGGCGCTCATTTTCACCGTCTAACTTGCCAAATAAAGATGGAATTTTAGAGTTTCTGATTCGAATTCTTCCAGATGGTCGATTCTCAAATTTTCTTAGTTACGACGCGAAAGCTGGCCAGGTTTTAAACTTAAGAGGTTCGTCAGGTTCTTTCTATCTGCACGATAACGGCTTGCAAGCTCGATACTTTTTAGCCGGTGGTACTGGCTTGTCACCAGTATTGTCCATGGTCAGAAAAATGTACGATCAAGGCGATCCGCAAGAAACGCGTCTTTACTTTGGTGTCAGTAAGCAAGAAGAAGTTTTTTATGTAAATGAATTAAACGCATTATCAGAAAAAATGCGTAACTTAACAGTGAAAGTTAGCATCTCTCACCCAGATTTAGATTGGATAGGTGAGCATGGTAATGTAGTTGAAACTTTACGTAAAGATCTGGAAATTAGTGGCGCTAAGCCTGATATCTATTTATGCGGGCCATCTGGAATGGTTGATGCCACTTATAGAATGTGCGTAGATCTTGATATTCCCAAAAGTAATATTTGTACTGAAAAGTTCCTACCTAGTGGATCCGCTAGTGAATAATGCAAAAAAAATAGGCACAGATAAATACGATACACAGCTGTATCGTATTTTCGGCATCATTATTGACTTCGCGTGTAATAAGTTTGGCACAGAAGTTGAGTTGTTAACTCTTCGTTGTTAGGGTGTATTAAGTGTTAGTATCTACAAGGAAATCAATCAATATTGGGCTAAGTGTCAGTATGGATAATGTTTTACCCACCGGGTTAGACCGGCCAGATCAAGCATGGGATTGGATGCAGCAGACTGGTGAAGCCCCGTCTGGTAATGAGTGGGTGCGTCCCGAGGTGGCAGAAGCTTGGGGTCGATGTCTTGAGGATCATAACCTTCATCCACGGCTAGACTTTGCACGAATGCCAGAGTTGCTGGACAGCACTGAACGAATAACAGCGCAAGACTGGTCGCGCCAAGTTCAAGCTACGTTGTTTGTCCAAACTTACAATATCCATTCGTTTGTGCAAGACGTAGATATGACCGTTTTACTGACGGATAAAAATGGAATGCTCATGCATGTGGTGGGTGCCGGAAACAAACATTTTCTCGCAGAAACAAAATTACTGCAGCTAGGCTCAAGTTGGCAAGAATCTGCTATTGGGAATAATGGCATAGGAACTGCTGCATTACTTGGCGGGCCTATGGCGTTTATTGGCAAAGAGCATTTTTTCTCTAAACTTCATGCATGTGTTACCGCCGGTATTCCAATTAAGGGGCCGGATGGTAATGTGATTGCATTTCTTGGCTTGTTAAGTACTCAGCGAGATTCTCTCAAGCCATTATTAGCTTTTATTCGTATGGCGGGCATGCTTGTTGAGGCCGATGTTTTTAATCGTCATCGGCCTAGTGGGCGGCTTATTCGTTTTCGTTCCGTCGATGCACGCGAAGGCATAAGCACCCAGCAGGGTTCCGTCGATGGGCTTATCGTGATGGGTAGCGATGACGCGGTACTGGCTTTAAACGAGACAGCGATGGGTTTATTGGGAATGGATGCCTATTCACATATTGTGGGCGAACGTCTTGAATATTCGCTGGGTATAGGGATAAGTAATCTGTTACGGGCGCAGGCAAAGGCTAATGGCCCAATCGTGGTGATCTCAGTCAGTGGCACGCGTTTACTTGTTGAGGCTGAAACCATTGCTGGCGATCATACAGTACCGATGCTTACTAAAGCACCTAATGAAACCAGTGCTATACCAAAAGCAGGGCTAAAAAATAATGTGACGCCACCGCCACCTCGTAAAAGTGCAACGGGCGGTCAAGATACTATTCTCGATTCACTATTAAAGAAAATGGTGAGTTTGCAGGAACAGAAAATACCCATCTTAATCATAGGTGAATCAGGTGTTGGAAAAGAATACTTGGTGCAGCATTCTCATCGAGCTGGTCCGCGCCGTGACGGCCCTTTTATTGCGATCAATTGTGCTGCAATACCACGCGATTTGATTGAAAGTGAGTTGTTTGGTTATGTGCCAGGCAGTTTCACAGGAGCCTCTAGGGAAGGACGTGTTGGCAAGTTTCAGCATGCGTCAGGTGGAACAATTTTTCTGGATGAAATTGGCGATATGGATTTCTCGCTGCAAGCAACTTTGCTTAGAGTGCTTGAGTCCTCAGAGTTCGTCCCAGTGGGAGGCGTTAAGCCAATTAAGGTCGATGTTCAAGTCATTGCCGCCACAAACGCCACTCTGCGGGATCTTGTTGAACGGGGTACTTTCCGTAGGGATCTGTATTATCGGTTAAATGGCGCGCAAATATGGATACCCTCTTTGCGCGAGCGACCAGATAAAATTCAACTCATCAGTAGTATTTTTGATCAAGAACAAGAGTTCGGCGGCTTTACTAATCGAGGCAAAGTGCTAAGTGATGAGGTGCTTGAGATATTCCTGAAGCATCCGTGGCCAGGTAATATTCGCCAGCTTCGCAACCTTCTCAAGACAGTAGCATTTCTAAGTACTGATTCTGTAATTACGGTAGAAGATTTACCACCAGACTTCATCGCAGAAATGCACGCTTCTAGCTTAGATCAAAATACTTTTAGTGAATTACCATTGTTGCCTGAGTTTAACCAAATAGCCAGTACAGTTGCTCCTGCATCAGGTGTTCTTGCCAATTGGGAAGAGCAAGCAGTGCTGTCTGCGTTGCAAGCGAGTAACTGGAATGTGTCTATGGCTGCCAAGAAATTAAATATCACGCGAAGTACGCTATATCAAAAAATAGCTAAGTATGCAATAAAAAAGCCGAGTCGCAGTTGGTGAAGCAAGCTGGCACTCAAATGGCAAAAAGAAATAATGGATCATGATGAAAAGTTTGCAGAGGATATGGCGCGCGAGCTTGATGCAGTTATACGCATGCTAGATGCACGCCAGTTATTAATAGAGTCAATGATGGGTGTGGCGCATGTGAAAGAGTTAGGCGACTACTTAATAGAAAATATAGAGCATTCGCAAGAGCAAGATGTAGCTGAGTTAGATAGATGGTTGGATAGTCGAGATAACGAGTGGATTTATGTTGTTACGCGCTTAAAGCACGTCAGAAGTCAACGCGTTATGCTAGGTCGATTATGTATGACAATAAATGTAAACGACAGGCAAGCCGATTAATTTATTTATGTTTTTATATAGTTGCTGAAGTTATTAAGGCCTAGCGCTCATAGCTTTAAACCACTAAAACAATAATGAAAGTGACACGACATGGCGATAGAGGTAATTTACAGCAACGTTGCTAGACGACAAATAGTTCATGGGTTAGATTTGCTGGCCCGCGCAGTGAGGCTTACTTTAGGACCAGCAGGACCATCGGTAATGATTGAGCATCGTACAGCAGGACTGCCACCTATTGTTAGCCGTGATGGCGTTACGGTTGCCAATGCCATTTCTCTTGAAGATCCTATCGCAGATCTAGGTGCGCGAATTTTACGAGATGTAGCTAATGGAGTTTCTCGTGATGCTGGGGACGGTACTACTAGCTCTATCGTGCTTGCGCATACCATGGCAAAAGCTGCGATTAAATTTATCACAGTTGGTGCCGATCCGATGCAGATAAAAAAAGGTATGGATCATGCTTGTTTGGCAGTCATTGATGCGCTAAAAGCAATGTCTGTTGATGGTTCTGCAGAAAAGACGATTGTTCAGGTCGCTGCAATTGCCTCACGTGAAGAAGAAATAGGCCATTTGCTCGCTAAAGTAGTCAATCGGCTAGGTAAAGGATGTACTCTAAATCTTGAGCTTGGACACAGCATGGAGGATGAGTTCGAAGTAGTTGAGGGCACGCGTTACGGCCAAGGCTATCTATCACCCTATTTTGTGACTGACCATGACCGCCAAGTGGTAGAGTTAGAAAATCCCTACATATTTTTCTACGATGAAGAGCTTTCTAGTATTGATCAGCTTATTCCTCTATACGATATGGTGCGCGAGGAAGAGCGTTCACTATTAATTATTGCCGAAAACCTAAAAGATCAAGCACTCACCACAACGTTACTTAATCAAACGCGTGGACTCATAAAAGTTGTCGCGGTAAAACCGCCGGCCTACGGTGATCGCCGCCTCAAACATTTGGCTGACTTGGCAGCCCTTACTGGCGGAAAAGTATTACTTTCTGGACATGGAGATAACCCTGAATTGGTTGATCTTTCTGATTTAGGCCAGGCGGCACGTGTAATTGTTGATGCGGAAAGCACAACCATCATTTTGGGCAAAGGCGATCCTATCGTCATTGCAGACCGATTGGCCGGACTTCGATTAGAGCTTGAGCTAGTGCAAGGACGTAAACCTGGAGAAGGTTCACCTAGCGGCAATATGCACGAGATAGACGATCTTGAGGAGCGTATTTCGCATCTAACTAGTGCCATGGGCGTTATTAGAGTGGGTGGCATCACCGATATTGATATTAAAGAACGTTTAACACGGATTGATAATGCTTGGCGTTCAGTTTCTGCCGCGCTAGAAGAAGGTGTCATTGCCGGTGGAGGTGTTAGTTTGTTAAGGGCACGCCATGTTTTGGAGCATCTGGAAAGCCCAAATTTAGACCACAATATGGGCGTTGCCGTTGTGTTGGAAGCTCTCGCCGCCCCTATCCAGCAGATTGCAGTAAATGCTGGATTGAACCCTGAGACTGTTATCGATAAGCTATTGGAAATTAATACGCCAATGAGTGTATTTGATGCCTATACCAAAACATATGGTGACGCATTTGAGAAGGGCGTGTTAGACCCGGTAAAAGTGACTAGACTTGCATTAAAAAATGCGGTTGGTGTTGTTGGCGTGATGATTACTACCGAAGCGATTGTGACTAATATACGAGACACCTCAGCTTGGGATAGTTTCGACCCTGAGCTGGCCGCTGCCACGCGTGAAGATCCGAGAGCATAACTAGGCAAAGTAGAACTATTTAACGTTGGCGTTGAAATAACTAATCCAAGTGATCTAATGATCTACATTGACTCACCCTTGGTCAATGAACAATTATTTTCGAGACAGCACTAATCACCATCCTTAATATATTGAACCGAAAGTTGGCGTAGTCTATGACCAAGAGAATAGATAGGGATTGTGATGATACTGTGGCTGGCATCAGGTTCCATATAAGCTCAGCACGCATGAACATTACGAAGATGAGTTTTGTTGCCTTTCAGCGCTATTTAGATCGCGTTGAAAGGTCGATGTATCGCTGCCGAAAATGTGGTTGGGGTGGTTCTGGCAAACATCTCATGCCGATGGAGGTTGGTGCAGAGTCATATTTTTCTGTTGACCAACATAGTGATACTTGGTATGCCTGTCCAAAATGCGAGTCTGATATTGACCCCAGTGCACCTATTTTAATCCCTGTTGGCTAACTTCATTTCGTCAGTATGTATGAGTTTTTCTCTGTATTGAATGTAGTTTTAATGAGTAACTCCATGTTGAATAGCCACTTACTTAAGTGATATGGCGCGCACAATTACGTTAGATTTTCTTATGAAAACCAAAATCTAGCCGCAGACAATAAGTTTTAAATGTAAATTTAAATAATAATTGAAAGTAATCAGACGTTCAGAATGACATCAGTGTTCAATATTTAAACATACAGTAAATATTAATTCATACACATTTGAATTAATATTTAAACAGAATTTTCTTATATTTATATTTTAATGCCATGATTATTAAAGATATTTTTAAATAAATATAAAGTTGGCACGGAAGTTGATTGTAGTTATATTGTCTTACAAATGTAACAACAGTCAGAGCTGGCGCAATTTTGCACAGCATAGCTGCTAAATTTAAAGGATCTAATCATGTTTAAACGCACTCAAATCAGCACTAAAGGTTCACTATTATTAATCGCTTTGGCATCTACTGTAACAGCTTCACAATTTGCATTTGCTGATCAGTCAAATGATGCGCAAGCACAAGCGCGCACTGTAATGCAAGGTGCACAAATGGCATCACGCGGTCAAAATATCGAAGCGGGTACTTTTGTTGATTCACAACAATCTGCTCGCAATTTAATTGCTGGTTCAGCCAACATTAAAAATGCAACGCTTAATATTGTGGCCGGTAATTACATAGACCCACATCAACGTGCTCGTGATGTAATGACATCTGCAATGCAAGTTGCACCATCTGGCATTAAAGTGGCTAGGTAATCACATCAATTTTTACCTTATTTAAAATCATCTTTCCGATAATTACAGGATCAGATCAAGAATAAATCATGCTCTTATGGCTATATATAGTGTCAAAAACACTTTTCGATAAAGCCAGTAGATTTATGTGTTAACGGAAATGATGAGTTTTAAAAAGGACCCATTTTATAAACGTCTTTAGCTTGGCTGTAAAGTTAGATGTAAGTAAGTGCTTGCTAGTGTTAATAACAAAAAAGATAATGCATTTAAACCTCTATATCAATGGCTATGAATTTTAATCTACATGTGATGAAAAGCTACAAGGTCTAATGCGTGAAAAGAACAGAAATATAATGTTGATTAATGGCTGGCCAATGTTTCATAAGGTATTTATCTAATGCCTATGCAGAAACGAATATTTCCAAAACCACCCTTTCCATTAAACAACTCCAAAAGAGAAGATAAATGACTACGAACAAGAATGCTGATATTGGCCTAGTTGGCCTAGCTGTAATGGGCCAAAACTTGGCGCTAAATATTGCCGATCACGGCTACACCATCGCGGTATACAACCGTGACTCAAAAAAAATGGTGAGTTTTATTGAAGAATGTAAAAAGAACGAACCCTCACATGCCAACGTTATCGGCCATGCAGATCTAGCCTCTTTTGTACTAAGCATCAAACGCCCACGTAAGATCATCTTATTAGTAAAAGCCGGTAGCGCAACCGACGTGACCATCAACGCATTATTACCCTTCTTAGAGCAAGGCGACATTATTGTAGATGGTGGTAACTCACTATGGACAGACACTATCCGCCGTGAAAAAGAATTAGCAGTTAAAGGCATAGACTTCATCGGCTCAGGCGTCTCAGGTGGTGAAACTGGTGCACGCTTTGGCCCATCATTAATGCCATCAGGCACCCGTAAAGCATGGGCTAGCCTAGAACCAATCTGGCGCGATATTGCCGCTAAAGTAGATGCCGTCACTGGCGAACCAATGGAAGGCGGCACACCAGGCAAGCCAGTACAAGGCGGCTTCTCATGTGCTGAATACATTGGTCCTGACGGTGCTGGACACTATGTAAAAATGGTGCACAACGGTATTGAATATATCGACATGCAACTGATCTGCGAAGCGTACTGGTTGATGAAAAATCTACTCGGCATGCCAGCCGATGAAATCGGTAAAGTATTCCAAGAATGGAACAAAGGCGAACTCTCAAGCTTCTTGATTGAAATCACTGCCGACATTCTGCAACAGAAAGACCCAATGGGTCCTGGCTTCTTGGTTGACAAGATTCTAGACACGGCTGGCCAAAAAGGCACCGGTCAATGGACGGCAGCGAATGCACTAGAACTCGGCGCACCGGCTAACGCCATTGCAGCTGCGGTGTATGCGCGCGCACTATCAAGCTTAAAAGAAGAGCGTGTCGAAGCGAGCAAGATCTTAAAAGGTCCAGTGATTGTTAAAGAAACAGACAAAAAAGCCATTATTGACGCGATTAAAAACGCCCTATATTGCTCAAAAATCTGTGCTTATGCCCAAGGCTTCCAATTGATCGATAAAGCGCAAGTGGCTTATAACTGGAAACTTAACTTTGGTGAAATCGCACAAATCTGGCGTGGTGGTTGTATCATCCGCGCCCGTTTCTTGCAAAAGATCACCGATGCTTATGCGCTTAACTCACGCCTTAAAAACTTGATGTTAGATCCCTACTTCACTAACTCAATGAATGATGGTCAAGCCGGCTGGCGTAAAGTGATTGCCTTAGCGGTAACTAATGGTATTCCTGCGCAAGGCTTTGCGGCAGCATTGGCTTATTACGATGGTTATCGCAGTGCGGTATTGCCAGCTAACTTGTTACAAGGTCAGCGCGATTACTTCGGTGCGCATACTTATGAGCGTGTTGATCAACCGCGTGGTCAGTTCTACCACTTGGATTGGCCTGAAGCTGGGCGCCCTCAGTTACGTAAATAACTATGCAAGTACAAAGCCAAATAGCAGACATCAACACGCCGACCGGTGTCATGCGCACTTATATTCATCGTCCTGTTAACAATAGCGCTGTGGGTGGTAAACGTGCTGCTGAAGCTCAATATCCGGCCATTTTGTTTTATTCAGAGATTTTTCAGCAAACTGGACCAATAGAAAGCGCTGCAAAAATCATGGCCAGTCATGGTTATGTGGTATTGGTGCCTGAGGTGTTTCATGAACTGAACCCAATAGGCACGATATTGGCTTATGACAATACTGGTCGTGATAAAGGCAATGCTGATAAAGCGGCAAAAGATGTACAAGGCTACGATACCGACAATGCCGCAATGATAGATTTTATTAAACAACAAGTTTGGTATAACGGCAATATTGGCGCAATGGGCTTTTGCATAGGCGGTCATTTGGCTTTCCGTGCGGCCTTACAACCTGAAATTAAAGGCACTGCTTGTTTTTACGCAACCGACCTGCATGCGCTCACTATTCCTAATCAACCAGGCCAACATAGTATGGAGCGCCTAAGTGATATTTCTGGCGAAATGTTAATGATTTGGGGTAAGCAAGACACGCACATTCCAACCGCTGGTCGGGCGCAAGTGTATACAAAAATGACAGATGCCAATCTGACGTTTACTTGGCATGAGTTTAATGCGCA